>JBDZUM010000022.1:0-40850 GCA_040255215.1 Rhodospirillaceae bacterium | reverse complement strand
AGCAACTCGACCGAACCGTTGCCCAGCGGCGTCAACGCCAGTGACTGGCCCGGCCTCGGCAGCGGCACGGTCACGCGCCGCATCTGCGCCGTGTCGGCAGCCGTCGAAACCGTGCCCACGACGGCGCTATCGACGGCCAGAGAAAAGCCACCACCGCCCGGCTGCGCCAGTATCTCTATTTCCGCCTCATCGAACGGCAGGTCCGCCTCGAGCGATATGGTCTCCGTCGGACCGTTGCCGATCAGGCGATAGCCCGCCATGCCATAGGGGCCTGGATCCTCCCGGCGCGCATTCATCAACACCCAGGTGCCGGTCTTGCTTATCCGCACGCCGTAGGGCTTGTAATTCGGATAGGCGTAGCCGGTCGGCAGATGGCCGCGACCGGCATTGCCGAACCGGCTCTGCAGCCTCTGGCGCAGACCCTGGGTGAAATGATCGGCATGGGTGTGCGAATCGCCGATCTGCAGCACCACGACGCGCTGGCGCCGGCCGGCCTCCAGATCGGCCAGCGCGCGGTGGAACGGCCGCAGCAGGACAGCGTCATCCGCGGCCGCCGCCGGTGGAGATACCTGTTTCCGGCCCTGCGCCTGCGCCTGCATCGCACCGCCTGTCGCCAGGATCAGCAGGGCGGCGAACAGCCGGGCCGGAAGCCGCATTCAATTGGCTTTCCGGGCACCAGCGCTGGCGGCGTTCGGCTCGGCCGCACTCGCCGCCTGCTCGAAGGCCGGCACGGTCTTTTGCAGTTTCTCAAGCACGACGTCGGCGATCATCTCGTAGCCGCGCGGGGTGAAATGGATGCCGTCATTGTCGCGCATCAGACGGTTGCGGCCATCGGCATCGGGCAGATAGGCGCTGTACTGGCCGTCCTTGTCGGCGAACATCGGCCAGATATCGATGTAGTAGACGTCGGCCTGGGCGGCGGCGCGGGCGAACAACCCGTTGAGATAGCGGGAATCCTTGTTGAACTCGTCCTTGCGCGCGATCGGCAGGCTGACCCAGACCAGGGGAATGTTCCGCGCCTTGAGCGCCTCCATCAGGGCGACGACGCGCTCGACGTACCCCTCCTCCCATTCTCTGGTGCCGAAGAGATAACGAGGCTTGCCCTTGCGCACCAGGCTCTGCCGGTCGTTGGTGCCGGCGAGAAAGACCACGGCGTCGGCGCGCTTGATCTCCTCGATCTCCGCCAGTTCCTCGACCCAGTCGAACGCCACGAAGCCCGACGAATTGCGCGCCTTGCGCACGATCTCGTAACGCTTGTCCCGCAGCAGCTTGCGATACAGCCCGCCCCAGATTCCGTCCGCGATGGAATCGCCGGCGACGATGACCGTCAGCTTGCGCGGTTCCGTTGCGGTCTTCTCTGGCTTTTCCGCAACACCGGCCTTGGGGCTGGGAGGAGGAACCGCTGGCGGGGTGGCGGGCGGGGCAACGGTCGCGGGCGGAGCAGCCGCGGGCGGGGCCGCAGGCACCGCCGCGGAAACGACCGGCGCCGGCGGCGAAGACGCGGACGGTATCCCGGTAGCGAACATCTCGGACGTTACCGGTTCGGGCACGTCCGCCGGCGGCAGAGCGAAGGCGCCGGCGACTGCCGGCGCCGCCGGTACGGCGACTGGAACAGCCGGCGCATCGGCCGCCTTGGCGGCTGCAGCCGGTTTGCCAGTCTCCGCCGACCCCGGGCGCGGGGTGGGCGCCGAAACCTCGTTTGGCAGTGGCGCCAGCAGGCGCAGAGGCGCGCCCGTGGCGACCGGCGGAGGGTCCTGGATATTCGCTGGCGCAGCGGCTGGCGTCTGGGCCTGCGTGCTCGCGCAGGCGAGCGCAATGCCGGCCGCCACCACCGCGCCCCGCAGCACTTTTACAACTGTAAATTGCACGAACACATCGTCCTCGGAAGAATAGTTGCAGTCTACGAGAATGCCGCAGCCGTTCCAATGGCTTTCAAGCGAACGACGGCGGTTCGCGATGGAAACGCAATGCCTGTGACCGCTTTGTCATTTCGCCAGTCGACGCCTAGACTCGTGCCCATGAGACTCACGATTGTCACAGTGCTTGCAGCCTTGCTGCTCGGTTCCTGCATCGGCCCGCAAGGCGGGACGCCCGTCGATTCGCGCAATAAGGCGCAAAGCGAGAATGCCTCAGCGCTTCGGCCGTTCTTCAGCCAGCTGGCGCGACTTGAAGGCGGGGGCCGCCAACCGCTCCATATCCTGCAGATCGGCGACAGCCATACCGCCGCCGACTTCATGTCCGGCCGCGTTCGCGACCGGCTGCAGTCGCAATTCGGCGCCTCCGGCCGCGGGTTGCTGCCGCCCGGCCTGCCCTATCGCGGCATCCGCCAGGCCGGCTTCAGCATCTCAGCCGCTGGCCGCTGGGATTACGAGAACAGCCTGAATTCCCGCCATGACGGTCCGTTCGGCATTGCCGGTTTCAATGCCACCAGCCGCACGCCGGGCGCGGCCTTTACCCTCGACAGCGACGCGCCCTTCGATCGGCTGACCGTAAGCCTGTGGCAGCGGCACGATGGCGGCCGGCTGGACGTCGAGGTCGACGGCAAGGTGATCGACCGGGTCGACTCGAGAGGCGATGGGCTACGATTGCTGCGCTACGACTTGCCAAGCCCGGCCCGCCAGCTTCGCCTGCTTGCAGCCGAGCGGCGGCCGGTAACGCTGCTCGACTACGGTATCGAAAGCCGCAGCCCGGGGATCGTCTACGACGCTCTGGGAGTGGTGGGCGGCACGGTGACCGTGATCGAGCGCTGGGATGGCGCCACTATTCGCGCCCAGATTGCAGCGCGCCAACCGGCGCTGATCGTGCTCGCCTTCGGGACCAACGAGGGCTACGCCGATTCGATCAACGAGGCTTCCTATGCCAGCAGGTTCGTCGCCGCGATCCGGGCGCTGAAATCGGCAGCGCCGAACGCCGCCATCGCCGTGATCGGTCCGCCCGACGTCCTGCGGGCGCAATCCGGCTGTCGGCCGGCGACGCAGGCCTGTGCCTGGTCGGCCCCCGAGGCGCTCGCCCGTGTCAGCGCCATTCAACGCAGCCTCGCCGTCAGCGAGGGTTTCTTCTTCTGGGACTGGCGGTCGCTGATGCTGGCATCGGGCGGCATGGCGAACTGGGCCGACGCCTCGCCACCCCTCGCCCGGCCCGACCGGGTGCACCTGACGGTCGACGGCTACGCCCTGAGCGCCGAGGGATTCCACGATGCGCTGATGCAGGCCTATCGCGACTGGCGCGCGGGTCGGCTGGGATCGTGACCAGCGCTAAACGGGCGGCTTGAAGCGGCCATCGACGGCCGACCAGCCGGCATCGACCATCAAGGTCGTGGCGGTGACATAGGAGCTGGCCTGACTGGCGAGGAAGATCGCCGGGCCAGCCATTTCGGTGGTCTCCGCCCAGCGGCCCAGGGCGGTGCGGCTGGCGAAGGCCTCGTTCCATTCGGCATTGTCGCGGATCGGCTTGTTGAGCGGCGTCTTGACGATCGACGGCGCCAGCGCGTTCACCCGCACGCCGTATTCGGCCAGGTCGGCCGCCAGCCCCTTGGCCATCTGGTCGATCGCCGCCTTGGTCGAGGCGTAAGCGGTCTGTCCCGCTTCCACGTTGTAGGCGCGGATCGAGGACATGAGAATGATCGAGCCGCTCTTCTGCGCCGCCATCTGGCGACCGACGGCGCGGGCGGTGCGGAACGTGCCTTTGACGTTGAGCTCGATCAGCCGGTCGAACTCCTCGTCGGTGTAGGCGATCAGCCGCTTGCGGATGTTGATTGCCGGTGTGGCTAGCAGCACATCGATCCTGCCGTGCCGGCCCAATATATCGGCCGCCACGCCCTCCACGCTTGCGGTCGAGCGCAGGTCGACAGCCAGCGCCTCGGCGGCACCGCCTTGGTTGCGGATGCGATCGACGGTGGCCGTCGCGCCGGCCAGATCGACATCGGCGACGACGACCGTGGCGCCGAACTGGGCGAAGCCGATCGCCGCCGCCTGGCCGATGCCCGACGCGCCGCCTACCACCAGGGCGATGCGGTCGGTGAGGTCGAACAGGGCGCGGGCGTCGAAATCGGCGGGGATCATGGGGTTTTCTCCGTAGACAGCAATCGCCCGATCCGCACCAGCGAATAGACCAGCATGACGAAACTGGAGAGCGGCATGACGATGAACCAGTAGATGCGCGGCAGCGCCCAGGTCGGCGAAGTGTCGGTGATGCTCAAGGCGAAGCGCAGGCCATACCAGCTCAGCACCGCGAGAAAGACCACGCACAGGACCTCGACCAGCAGCGCCAAAGCGCGCTTGCGCGGTCCCGCAACCATCATCTGGTCGAACAGGTCGACGCGGAACTGCTCGCCCCGCCGCCAAAGTCCGGCGGCTCCAAGGAAGATCAGCCAGGCCAGCAGGAATTCGACGATCTCGTCGGTCCAGGCGGGCGAGCCCAGCTGCAGCAGGCGGCTCAACACGATCCAGCCGATCAGCGCGAACAACGCCACCAGCAGCGTCATGGTGGCGAGGTCGATGGCGCGCGCGAGCAGGGCGTCGAGCCGGGCCCAGATTCCCTGCAGAGCGTGGGGATTGTCGGTCTCGGACCGCGGCATGGAAGCATCCGTCATGGCGCGCCTAGCCGAAGAACAGGCCCGGCAGCCAGGTGACGAAGGCCGGGTAATAGGTAATGGCGATCAGCACGGCGACGATGCCGAGCATGAACGGCCACAATTCGCGCGTCAGCGCGGCCACCGAAACCTTGGCGACCGACGACATGGCGTAGAGCACCATCCCGACCGGCGGCGTCAGCAGGCCCAGCATCAGGTTCAAGGTCATCAGCACGCCGAAATGCACCGGATCGATGCCGACCTTGAGGATGATGGGATAAAGGATGGGCACCGCCAGGAGCATGACCGCCAGCCCCTCCATGAAGCAGCCCAGGAACAGCAGGATCAGATTGACGATGGTCAGCAGCACCCACTTGTCGGTGGTGAACTGCGCCATCCATTCGATCACCGCGTCTGGCACCCGCTGCAGGATCAGGAACCAGCCGAACAGCCCGGCGACGCCCACGATCCACATCACCTGGGCGGTCTGCTTCACCGTGTCGAGCAGCAGCGCCGGGATCATCGAGAGCTTCAGTTCGCCGTAGACCAGTGTGCCCAGCAGCAGGGCATAGAGACAGGCCACGACCGAGGCTTCGGTCGGCGTGAATATGCCGCCCAGAATGCCGCCCATGATGATGCCAGGCGTGACGATGGCCAGCAGCCCGTCGGCCAGGCCGCGAAACGCCTGCAGCAGGCCCGCGCGCGGCTCGCGCGGATAGTTGCGTCGCCAGGCCACCACCGCCACCACCGCCATCATCGCCAGCCCCATCAACACGCCCGGCACGATGCCGCCCAGGAACAGCGCGCCGACGGAGGTGCCGGTCATCGAGCCGAACAGCACCAGCGGAATGGATGGCGGGACGACCGGGCCGACCGTGGCGGACGCGGCAGAGACGGCGGCGGCGAACGGTCCCTCGTAGCCCTTCTCGCGCATGGCCTTCACTTCCACCGCCCCGAGCCCCATGGCGTCGGCCAGGGCCGACCCGGACATGCCGGCGAACACCATCGAGCCCAGGACATTGACCTGGCCCAGCCCGCCGCGCATGTGGCCGACCAGGGTGTGGGCGAAGCGGAAGATGCGTTCGGTCATGCCGCCGCAATTCATCAGATTGCCGGCCAGGATGAAGAAGGGAATGGCGAGCAGCGGGAAGGCGGTGGTGCCGCCATAGATGCGCTGCGAGATCACCTCGAACATGATCGGATCGCCCAGCAGCGCGATGCCGACCAGCGTGGTCAGCCCCATGGCGACGGCGATCGGCAGGCCCAGCATGATGAAGACCACCAGCAAGCCGAAGATCAATACCGTCGTCATGGGACTCTCTTCCCGCGCGGGATGGAAACCGGATCCTACTTCTTGGACACGATCTCCATGAACTTCTTGACGTTGTCCTCGCCGGCATAGGCGGCGATCTTCTTCAGCGCCGGCTCCATCAGTGCGCGGAAGGCGGCCGGATCGGGCCGGGTGACGGCCATGCCCTTGGCCTGCAGATCGGCGAGCTGGCTGGCCTCGCTGTCGGCGATGATCTTGCGCATCAGATTGCCGGCGGCCTTGCCCTCCTCCTCGAGAATTTTCTGCTGCTCGGCGGTCAGCGATTTGAACTTGCCCACGTTGATGACCATCACCGCGCAATTATAGGCGTGGCCGGTCAGAGCCAGGTGCTTCTGCACTTCCCACAGTTTCAGCGAATGGATGACGGCGATGGGGTTCTCCTGGCCGTCGACCACCTTCTGAGACATGGCGAGATAGAGTTCGGGAAAGGCGATCTTGGTCACCTGCGCGCCCAGCGCCTCCATCGCCGCCTCGAGCTGGACCTCCGGCGGCACGCGGACCTTCAGGCCCTTGACGTCGGCCGGCGCGTTGACCGGGCGCACGCCGTTGGTCAGGTGACGGAAGCCCCACTCCCAGTTGCCGAGAATCTTGAAGCCGGCCTTCTCCGCCAGCGGCCCGTACCAGCCCATCAGCGGTCCGTCGAGCTTGGCATGGGCGTCCTTGGCGTCCTTGAAGGCGAAGGGGATCATCACCGTGGCGAAGGCCTTGTCGAACTTGTCGAGCTGGCCTTGGGTTGGAATGCCGATATCGATGACCCCGGCCTTGATCTGCTGCATGACCGAGGGCGGATCGCCCAACTGGTTGGCCGGGTAGATCTGGATCTTGATCTGCCCCTTGGTCCGTTCCTCGACTTTCTTGGCGAAATCCAGCGCTGCGGTGTGGGCCGGATGCGTGGTCTCCGCGTAGTGGCTGAATTTCAGCGTGGTCTGGGCCAGCGCCGGCGCCGTCCAGGCAAGGGCGGCAGCGAGTGCGGTTGCGGCTACGAGTCTCATGGTTTCCTCCCATTGGTCCGTTGCGTTCGGTCTGGTGCCGCCGTGGCCGGCGGTCAGTTCAATTGTTGGGCTTCGATCAGCCTTGAAAGTTCGCGTTCTTCATCGGGCGTTAGATCGACCAGCGGCGCGCGCACGGCACCGGCGGACATGCCGCGCAGGCGCACGCCGGACTTGACGATCGATACGGCATAGCCCTTGCGCCGGTTGCGGATGGCGACCAGCGGCAGGAAGAAATCGCGCAGCAGCCGGTCGAGCGTCGCCTGCTCTCCGGCGACCAGCGCGTCGAAGAAAGCCAGCGCCGTCTTCGGGATGAAGTTGAACACCGCCGAGGAATAGGTCGGCACGCCCGCGGCGCGATAGGCCGACGCGAACAGTTCCGCCGTCGGCAGGCCGCCGAAATAGGCGACGCGGTCGCCCAGCGCGCCGCGGATCGCCGTCACCAGCTCCAGATCGCCGGTGGCGTCCTTGACCCCGATGAAACTGGGGCAGGTCTCGGCCAGCTGCGACAGCGTCGCGGCATCGAGACGGAAATCGCCGCGGTTGTAGATGATGACGCCGATGCCGACGGCGTCGCAGATCGCGCGGGCGTAGGCCAGCATGCCCTCGGCGCAGGCTTCGACCAGGTAATGCGGAAACAGCAATATGCCCTGCGCGCCCGCCTGCTCGACCGCGCGCGCCTGCTCGACGGCGTCGGCCAGGATGCCGCCGGCGCTGCCGATAATGGGCAGCCGTCCATCCGCCGTCCGCACCGCCGTCGCCACCACGGCCGCATGTTCGGCGCGATTGAGCGAGAAGAACTCGCCCGTGCCGCCGGCGGCGAACAGCGCGGTCGGCCGATGCGACACCAGCCAGTCGATGCGCCTTGCATAGGCTTCGCGCGCGAAGGCGCCGTCGGCCGAGAAATCGGTGACGGGAAAGGACAGCAGCCCGGCCTGCAGCGTGTCGATAAGTCTGCGCAATTCCATGGCCGATGCCGGTGCTCCCCTCGCGTGATCGGCGCTTGCGTAGCACGCACCAACTTGTCTGACAAGTATGGTTTTTGTCTTGGTTGGAGCCTGAACACCAAAATCTCTTAGTTCAATTTATTGATTTATAATCGTAATTTTAATATTCGAGCCCACATACTTGTCTGATGTCTGCTCAATCAATCCAGTTGTCCGACAGGCCAGCTTGCCGGTATGAAGAGCGGGCAAAGACGGAGACAATCGCATTGGCGAAGAGTTCGACGGCCCGGACTGAGGGCGGAAGCGCGCGCCGCGTGCCGCTGTCGCTGAAGGTCTATCGCGATCTGCTGGACCGCATTGGCAAAGGCGAGTTCGCCATCGGCGCCAAGCTGCCGACGGAGAAGGAGCTGGGCGAGACGTATGGCGTTTCGCGCGCGGTGGTGCGCGAGGCCATCTCCAGCCTGAAGGCCGACGGCATCGTGCGCGCCGCCCAGGGCGTCGGCGCTTTCGTGCTCAATACCCAGCCAGTGCCCTATTCGCTGACGCGGCCCAACCTGACCACGCTCAAGGAAGCGATCGACCTGCTCGAGCTGCGCACCTGCGTCGAGTGCGAGGCCGCCGCGCTCGCCGCCTCGCGCCACAACGCGGCGCTGATCGCCGAGGCGACGCAAGCGATCGAGGGCATGGAGCGGGCCGTCGAGGAAGGCCGCAGCGCCACCGACTGGGACATGGCCTTCCACCGCGCCATCTCGGCCATGACCGAGAACCCGCAATTCCACGTGCTGTTCGAAGTGTTCGGCGAGCAATTGCTGCCGCGCGCCCGCTTCAGCCCGCAGGCCGCCGACAAGGACGCCATGCGCGGCTATCTCGCGGGCGTCAACGACGAGCATCGCGCCATCCTCGCCGCCATCCAGCGCGGCGACCCCGAGACCGCGCGTGCGGCCATGCGGCTGCATCTGTCGAACGTGCAGGGGCGGTTGCGGAAGGCGTATGCGGAGCGGCGCAAGAGCGGTTGACTCGCTTCACTGACACAGACAGTAAGGACTGCTGGTCAATCGCGCATGCATTTCGGTTCTGCAACAGGGCTGGAACGACAGATCGAGAACTCAGCCCGAACTGCGTCAATTGCCTTTCATTCGATGCACTTGGCGGTGCAGACGTCGTGCCGCGAACTATTCTCCGGCCAGATTCCCTGTTTATCAGGGAAATTAACAGCATTTGGAGAACGGCGGCCGCCGGTTTGGCGCGGATTCCCGGCAGTAACTGGCGCTTTTGCGCATCTGCAGCGTTCCGATAACAGGGACTTTCAGATCACGTATCAGGGACAGTGCGTCCCCCGAACAGGCATCTGCGCAGGCTGGAACAGGCAGGGCTGCGGGGCCCGTCCTCTTGACCTCGCTCGGCAGACCACCCACTTGAACGATGCCTTAGAAAGCATCCATCGGCGGCTTGCTGTGCCTGTCGCCCTTCTGCTTTTGCTGTGCTGAGTGATTCAGCCTGAATGGCCCTGCCGTTCCTGTGGCTCGGCGTGGTTCTCGGACAACAATCCGGAGCTGCGCGGCCTGACCTAGCGGCTCCGTAATTTTGGAGCCACGATGTCAGCACTTTCCATAAGCTATCTCCCCATCGAGTCCTTGGTCGCGCGGACACGCAATCCCCGCACCCATTCGCCACGGCAGATCGAACAGATCGCGGCCTCGATCGGACGTTTCGGCTTTACCAATCCGGTCCTGATCGACGCAAAAAACCGGATCGTGGCGGGCCACGGTCGCGTCAGTGCCGCCCGCCTGCTGGGGCTGACCGAGGTTCCCACTGTCCGGCTTGACCAGCTAAGCGACGACGAGCTGCGCGCCTATGTCATCGCCGATAACTGGCTGGCCGAGATAGCCGGCTGGGATGAGGAACTGCTGGGCTTGGAGTTTCAGTACCTGGCCAGCCTCGACATCGACCTGGACTTGTCAGTCACCGGCTTCGACCTGCCCGAAATCGATGTCCTGATCCAGAGCCAGGGCCAGGCGGAGCCTGACTCGACTGCAGACGAGATCCCCGCGGTGGAGGCCGCTGCCGTTACCCGGCTGGGCGACGTCTGGCAGATCGGCCGGCACCGTCTGGTCTGCGGCGATGCCACCGATGCGGCCGTGTACGGGCTTCTGCTGGGCGACGAGCGAGCCCAGATGGTGTTCACCGACCCGCCCTATAACGTGCCCGTCGATGGCCATGTCGGCGGGCTGGGAAAGACCAGGCACCGGGAATTTGCCATGGCGGCCGGGGAGATGGATCCGGCCGCATTTACCAGCTTCCTAACCAGTGTATTCCGCAATCTGGCCAACCACTCCCAGGACGGATCGCTGCATTTCCAATGCATGGACTGGCGGCACATGCCGGAGATCCTGGCCGCGGGCGCCGCCGCCTATAGCGAGCTGAAGAACCTCTGCGTCTGGGCCAAGACCAATGGCGGCATGGGCTCGCTGTACCGGTCGCGGCATGAGCTGGTGTTCGTGTTCAAATCGGGAACCGGATCTCACGTCAACAACGTCGAGCTGGGCCGGCACGGCCGTTACCGGACCAATGTCTGGGAGTATCCGGGGGTCAATGCCTTCGGCGCTGGTCGTGAGGACCTGGCCCTGCACCCCACCGTCAAGCCAGTCGCCCTGGTGGCCGACGCCATCCTCGATTGCAGCCGGCGCCGGGGTATCGTGCTGGACGCCTTTGCGGGCTCGGGCACGACGCTGATAGCGGCCGAGCGGACCGGGCGGCTGGGCCGGGCGATTGAGCTCGATCCTCTCTACTGCGACGTCATCCTGCGCCGCCTGCAGCGCGTTTCCGGGCTTGAGGCGCGGCTTGCAGATCAGGGCCTGACCTTCGATCAAGCGCAGGCCCAGCGCCTGACAGAGATGCCGGAGGCGGCGGAATGACTACCCCGGACTACCCGGTCGGCTATGGCCGTCCGCCGGCCCATACCCGCTTTAAGAAGGGCGTTTCCGGCAACCCCAAAGGCCGGCCCAGAAAGGATGCTGCAGAGCAGAATGCCGCCGGGATTCTCAGCGACCCGATATCCGTTCGAATCGGCGATCGGCCGGCCAGCCTCCAGCCCCTGGAGATCGCCATCCGCAAGATGCTCAAGGACGCGCTGCAGGGCAATCAGCGCTCGTTGATGCAGCTTGGCCGGCTCGTCCATAAACATCAGCTGGTCCCCGCGCCAAAGCCGCCGGTGACATCAGGTGTGATTGTCATCCCCAAGACCATGCCCATGCAGATGGGGCTGGCGGCCCTCGCCCTGTTCGGCCCGCCGCCCTGGAATGCCGGCCAGATTGCCAGGGCGCGAGCGCAGTACCTGGCCAGGCGATCCGCCGAGCAAAAGGCTGTCGATGAACTCATGGAGTACGCCGATCTATGACCAGCACGAATACAGGCCGCCGTGGCCGGCCCAAAGGAGCGCGCAACACCAGCTCGATCCTCAAACAGGTGCTCGACGAGAAGCACCTCGTCACCGACCAAGACGGGAAACGCGAGCGGCGAACCGCGATGGAATTGCTGCTCGAGCAACTCAGGAACGAGGCGATCGGAGGCAACCAGCCGGCGTTCAAACTGATGGAACAGCTGCTTAACGCAGGCGGCGCCGGCGCAGTTGTAGCCGGCTATCTGGTCGTTCCCGAGACGCTGACCCTGGAGGAGTGGGTCAGGCAGGAAGACGCGAGGCGGAAAGCAAAGCAGAGGAAAGACAAAGTCCAAAACCCCTGAGGCACGCTCTTATGAGCGTCATTCCAGGTAAGGGAACCGGCGCTTTGCGCCGACACGATCAGCCAGAAGCGACGGCGTCCCAGCGGCGGGCGCGAGCGGTCGGCGACGATGCCGAAGAACGGATCGGTGAAGACGTCCCAGAACCGCGCCAGCATGAAGACGAGCCCGACCGTGCCCAGCCCGATGCCGACGGTGTCGGCGAAGAACGGCGGCAGATAGACCACGATGGGCAGGCCCAGCCCCGCGATCGGCAGCGCCGGGGCGCTGATGCCAGCCAGTACGATACGCGGCAGTTTCATCGTCTCGCTCCCCTCGGCCCGGTCTGATCGCCGCTTTCCGCCAGGATCGTCGCACTAAATCAATCGCTTATCGACCCGGCTCAGACCCATCTTGACTCAAGGACTGAAATCCAGTTCACTTCATATAGAAATGAACTGGAGTTCACCACTTTGGCCTATCGGCGCACCCAGCAGATCGAGGAACGTCTGGCGGATCGTCGTCAGGCGATCGTGAAGGCGGTGCGCCGGGTCGCCGGCGAGGTCGGCTTTCGCGACGCGCAGATCGGCATGGTCGCCGCCGCCGCCGGCGTGGCGACGGGCACGGTCTATCGTTACTTCCCGTCCAAGGCGCAGCTCTTCGCCGAAGCCCTGGCCGCCAATTCGCAGCACGAACTCAATGTCGTGACTGTGATCGCCGACGGCGAGGGCTCGCCGATGGCTCGCATGGAGGATGCCATCCGCGTCTTCGCCGTCAGGGCGGTGAAGGCGCACCGCATCGCCTATGCCATGATCGCCGAGCCCGTACATGCGGAAGTCGACGTCACGCGTCTGGAGTACCGCCGCGCCTTCGGCGGCCTGTTCCAGCGGCTGATCGACGAGGGCATCGCCGCCGGGGAATTGCCGGCGCAGGATTCGGCGGCCACCTCCGCCTGCCTGTTCGGCGCCCTGATCGAAGGGCTGATCGGCCCGCTGGCGCCCGACACGGCGCAGTCGCCACAGGAATCCGGCCTCATCGACACCATCGTCGCTTTCTGTCTGCGCGCTGTTGGCGCGGTTCCAGCGCGGTCTCCGGGCCGGATCGCCAGGCTGCGTCCCATTTCCGGAGTTTCGAGATGAGTCTGCTTGCCGAAGACCAAACCGATCTGCCGATGACGCCGGGCCTGGCCGCACTGTGCCGCCGCCTGCTCGACGAGCTCGGTCAGCGCGAGAGCGTCGAGTGGGATGCCACCACGACGGAGTTGCCGGCCCACATCTATCGCGATCCGGCGGTGCATGACCGCGAGGTCGAAAGGATATTCCGCAAGGTGCCGGTATGTCTGGGTCACGCCGACCAGTTGCGTGCGCCCGGCAGTATGATCGCCCGCGACATTCTCGGCCTGCCGCTTTTGCTTGTGCGCGACCGCAAGGGAGAAATCAACGTCCTGCTCAACGTCTGCCGGCACCGCGGTGCGCGTCTGATAGCTGGCGAGAACGAGCTTTGCCGCAAAGGGGCGCTGAGCTGCCCCTATCACGGCTGGACCTACGAACTCGACGGTGGCTTGCGCGCGCTGCCCGGCGCCGAAGGCTTCCCCGATCTTGACAAGACAGGTCGCGGCCTGCGCCGCCTGCCGTCGGAAGTGCGCCATGGCATGATCTGGGCGATTCTCGATCCGGACGCCACCAGCATCGACACCGCCGGCTTTCTGGGCGGTCTCGACGAGGATCTGGCGGCGATGGATCTGGCGCCGCACCGCTTCTACCGCCAGCAGGTGCGACGGCGGAAGACCAACTGGAAACTGGTGATGAACGCCTTCCAGGAGATCTACCACATCAAGCGGCTGCACTCGCGCACCATCGGGCCGTTCTTCCTCGACACCAAATCGGCCGGCGAGAACGTCGACCGTCACGTGCGCTTCGTCGTCGCACGCGAAGGCATCGAAGCGATGCGGGACAAGCCGGAAGCGCTGTGGGACCTGCGCCGCGACGTGACGTTCTCGCACATCGTGTTTCCAAACAGCGTGTTTATCTACCATCCCGACTACACCAGCCTGCTCAGCGTGTATCCGGTGGCGGCGGACGAGACCCTGTTCGTTCACACGATGCTGACGCCGTACGAGGCGGTCGACGACAAGCAGCGGCGCCACTGGGAGCGCTCCTTCGACATGATCGACGGTGGCGTGTTCAGCGACGAAGACCTGTTCATCTCGGAACAGATCCAGCTGGGGCTGGACTCTGGCGCCAACGACACCTTCGTGCTCGGGCGCTTCGAGCACCAGCTGCGCTGGTTCCAGGACAGCATCGACGACATGCTGCGCGACCCGCGCTGATCGATCATCACGCTCTGGATGGCGCGGCCGAAATAAGCCTGCGCGGCGCCCAGCCCCTCACTGCTAATCTGTTCAGGCAAGTCAATTAAGAATCCGATACGGTTGCCTGGCCAATCTCAGCAGCGAATGTGCAATGGTGGCCTGCTTGTAGCAACCGCTGAGAGCACGCAATAAATACAGATCTTGACCGGGACTTTCTATGACTGTCCGTCACTACGCTGTTAGCCTCTTAACCCAAGCTATCAGCGCTTTCATTTGTGCTGCAACCTGATCACGAGTTTCTTCGTGCGTTAGGTTTCCTCGATCGTCGAACTTGGACGCCGCGAGTCCGACCAAAACTTCCGGACGGCTAAGCACGCGAGAATCCAGAAATACGAAGCACTGACGCAGGTGGTATTGCGCCCGGGCCGTTCCAAAGGCGCCGGACGCAGCGCCCATGATCGCGATTGGTTTGTCCAGGAAAGGTTGTTCGGGTGGCCGGGAGGCCCAATCGATCGCGTTCTTTAGAACGCCCGAAACCGAGTAATTGTACTCGGGCGTTGACAGCACGAGCGCGTCCGATGCACGGATTTTTTCCCGCAGTTCCGTCACCACCGGCGGGAAGCCCCGCGTATACATGTCCTCGCTATAAAGCGGGATCGCAGAGATATCGAAAATCTCAAACTCGGCTTCCGGAGCAACCAAATCGCGCGCAGCCCGAATCAGCCCGGAGTTGAACGACGAACTTCTCAAGCTACCAGAAATGCCCAGTAAGCGGAAAATTGCCGCCAAGCTTCTACTCCTTCTAACTGTTGAAACCGTTAAATTCCGGAGAGTGTACCAAAGAATGACATCCGCCGGCGGGACACGCCGGCGGATGTGCAATCGAGTTGACGCCTAAACGGCGTCAGAATTGAACCTTGCTATAGATTTCCTTGTAGAGAAGATTCGCATACTCTTGTTGATTGTTGCCGATCTTGGCGACCGCAGCATCCCATTTCTTGAGGCTCGTCATGAACGCGTCGATCATCGGTTTCGCATCCTCGATGCCGCGGCGCTTTGCCGACTCAATGATCGCGTCGTACTCCTTCTTCATGTGCTCGGCGCGCGCCTTGGCGAATTCTGCGCCTCCTTTTACCACTAGAATCTTCTTCTCTTTGGCCAGGTCCTCTGCCGCCTTGTCGTCCGCGGCGAGTTCGACCATCTGCACCTGGGCGATCGCCTGCGGAATGTGCTTCATCAGCGTTTTCTTGTTTTCTGGCGACATTTTTTTCAGAACGTCGGTATTCATCGCCAGTAGAGCCACCGGTCGATAGCTGCCGTAATCAACGTCCAGAACCTTCTTCACGACGTCACCGAGGCTATAGCCACTCAACCAGTAAAGCGGCGCCAAGGCGCAATCGACCTGTCCACGGTCGAGAGCCTCGGCGATCTCGTTGGCGGTCGTTGTCACGGCAACAGCTCCCATGGGTTCGGCCCAGCGATTGAAAGCACCGCCTGGAAAACGGACCTTCTTACCTTTTAAATCGCCGAACGTCTTGATCTCGGCGTGGCACAGAAGATCGTATGGTAGCGACGTATAGGTCGCCAGCATGATCGACTTTTGCGCTGCCCACTCCGCTTTGCACTGCGGGCAGTTGAACAGCATGGTTTCGAGGACTGCGCCCGTGACCGCGGCAGGGCTGTCGCCGAACACGATCGTATCCGCGAGCACATTGGTGTACTTGAGTTCATTGGGAGTCACTGCTGGCACGAGCAATGCCGTGTCCGTAACGCCGTCGCGAAGACCGCCGAGGGTCGCCTTCGAACTCAGTAACTGTGCGCTTGGAAATACCTTGAACGTCAGGCCGCCCTTCGTGTCCTCGGCAATCTTATCCGCCATTGCCTGCATGCCACGCTGCGCAGGATGATGTGGCGGCACGAATGTCGCGTACCGCAACTCATCGGCCACAGCATGACCGCCAGCCAACATCAGAACCGCCGATGCGGCAAACATAGATTTAAGGTTTCGCATTTTGTTTCCTCCCTGTTTTAGATGGACGCTACATAAGACTCGGCAGAAAGAGCGAAATTTGCGGAAAGGCGTATATCAGCGCCATGACCACGACCTCGCTCAACAGAAACCACCCCACTCCACGAAAAATCGACCACAGGTCGACGGAATTGCCGATGGCGGACTTGACAGCGTAAACGTTGAGGCCTACAGGCGGCGTCAGCAGACCGATCTCGATATTTTTCACCACGATCACGCCGAGCCATATCATGTCGATTTTCAGTGCCGCCGCGACCGGCAGGAAGACGGGCATGGTCAGCAGCAATATGCCGATCGGATCGAGAATCATCCCGAGCAGCAGATAGACCACGGTTAGAACCAAGAGAAACATCGCCGGCCCGGCCACGCCTTGTAAGAGGGACTGGAATATGTCCGGCATGCCGGTCAGCGAAAGGAAACGGGTTAGCATGATGGCGCCGATGGCGACAAAGAAGATCATTGCCGTACCGCGAACGCTTTCGCGCAGAGACATCAAGAGCACACGGCCGTTAAGCCGCCTTTGCGCCAAGGCGACCAGCGCCGCCAGCACTGCGCCGAATGCACCTGCTTCGGTCGCGGTCACGAGTCCGGAATAGAGTCCTCCGATCACGCCAAGCACCACTATCGGCACCGGCCATATCCGGCGCAACGCCAGAATCTTTTTGTTCCAATGGATTTCCGTCACGTCCGGAAGAGGCGCCAGCGCCGGGTTCCACCAGCAGCGGACAACAATCATCGCTCCGTATGCGGTCGCAGTCAGGATGCCCGGGATAATGCCCGCGATCAGCAGTTGGGAAATCGACGTTTGCGAAAAGATTCCGAATAAGACGAACAGAATGCTAGGCGGTATCAGAGCTGCGAGTGTTCCGGCGGCGGCGACTGTGCCTGTCGCCAGACCCGGATCGTAGCCGCGACGTAGCATCTCCGGTACGCAGATCTGCGACATTGTCGTCGCCGCCGCCAGACTCGACCCACAGGCGGCGCCAAATCCAGCCGAGGCGACGTTTGCCGATACGGCCAAGCCGCCTGGCAACCGTCCAAGCCACAGACGCGCGACGTCGAACAGATCGCGAGCGATCCCCGAGTGGTACATCAGCGAACCCATCAGAAGGAACATAGGTATCGCGGATAACGACCAATTGGCGGCAAACTCGAACGGCACAGACTTTAGGGTGCCGTAGGCGCCGGTGAAGCCGACAATCGACCAGATGCCGATGAACGGCACGATGCCGAGCGCTGCGCCGACCGGCACGCGAAGCGCCAGTAGGATCAGAATGGCAGCAAGCCCGCCGAAGCCGATAAGCGTATATTCCATTTATCTGGCCTGGATGTCTGCAAGGGCATCTGGCTCGGTGCGCTCGAACATCCAGCCGAAGGTCTGCAACAGACAAATGAGGGCGGCAAGCCCGTAGCCAAGCGGCGCGACCCATCGCGCGGGCCAAATCGGCAGCAGTGCATAGCCGGTAGTATCGACGAATTCGCGGACGCTCGTCCTTCCCACCGCCTCATCGAAAGTCGCCCAGGCGATAATCGCCAGATACACGAACATGATCAGATTTGCGATGAGCGCTACTCGCTTTTCCCCCTTAAGACCGAGCCATTTCGTGAACAATTCCACGGAAATATGGTTTTGATGCAGTTGGACCTGCGAAATCCCCAGGAAGATAATCGCCGTCATATAATAGTAGGCGATCCATTCCGTCGTGCCGTTGATCGGTGCATTGAAGAAATACTTGGCGATCACATCGGCAGCCGTGTGCAACGCCATGAAAAGCATCGCGAGGCCAGAAAACCACATTAGAACGTGGGACAGAACGTTCGCTGCGCGCGCGAGAGCCCGGCCCATTATCGATCTCCCTCGTCACATTTCATTCTCGACCTTTGCAATTGGCGCCCCAGCGCCAAGTAAATGGACCGCGCCCAGGAGAACGCTGCTTGCTGTCGCAGAGCGCTTGTGGCTTCAGTCCCGTACGGGCGAACTTGCATCGTCAAGCCTCATACCGTTTGGACCACGCGATGTAGGTCGCCGTATCGACGACCACTTCGCGGTCAGCAAAACTGATCATGCGGCCCGTGTACGTTTCACTGTTGCCGTGCGCACCGATCTCTGTGAGTACGTCCTGCATGGCGGCAATCGCCGCGCGCTGCAGATCGGACGGAATGATGACCAGGCGATAGCCCCAGCGGCGCAGCACGTCGAGCGGCACCAGTGGCGTCTTGCCACCTTTGAACATATTGATCAGCAGCGGGCAGGGCGCCAGCTTCGCGATCCGCTCGATCTGCTCAATATCTGTGGGCGCTTCAACGAATAGCAGGTCGGCGCCGGCCTTTGCGTAGGCTTCCGCACGGCGCAAAGCGCCGTCAAATCCCTCCACGGCGACCGCGTCCGTTCGGGCGATGATGACGAGATCCGGATCCGTTCTCGCCTCGCGCGCGGCAACAAGCTTTCCGACCATTTCCTCGGTTGACACCACCGACTTGTCGTCAAGATGGCCACAACGCTTTGGGAAAGTCTGGTCCTCCAGATGAAGTCCGGCGACGCCGGCGCGTTCGAACTCGCGTACGGCCCGCCGCACATTGAGTGCATTGCCATAGCCGGTGTCTGCGTCGGCGATGACGGGAACTTCTACGGCATCGACGATCTCCGACAAGCGTTGCGCAACTTCGGACAGGCTCAGCAGGCCCATGTCGGGGATACCCCGGCTTCTGGCGATCGCCCCGCCGCTTGCGTATGCGACGGGAAATCCCGCTTGCGCCACGAGACGCGCCGAAAGTCCATCATAGACGCCGGGCGCGACGAGAATCTCATCTTGGGCAAGCAGGCGCCGCAAATGGCTCGACGGTCGTGACGGACTGTTCCTGTCTCTCATCATCGCTTCCTTACGAGTGACCTCGCAATTTCGACATTGGTACCACCACGCTGCCCTCCATGAGCCGACGCGCCGTTCGGTACACGACCACCCGATCGGTGAAGACCCCGGCCGATGTCTGCGTTACGATGGCTGCCACGGGAAGAACGCCGGATGGCGTTCCCACACGCAAATCCGCGTCGCCGGCTGCGGCTCCGGATGCAGCCTCGAAAACGACAGTGCCGGGAATTCGCGCGGCGACGGCAAGACACATCGCTCCGGTAAGCGGCATGGCTCGATGAGGTTTTCCCATCGACATCATGCGGGCGCAGATATCGACGGCGCCAGCCGCCAAGAATCTGCCATCCAGCAAGGTCATGCCGTGCGGAGGACCGACGATGGCGACTTTCGGATTGCCGGCCGAGAACCGGGAAACAGCCGCTGCGGACTCGCCTAATCCCATGCGCATTCCCGCCGCGGCGCGAATGGCTTCAAGACGAGTCAGCAATTCGGCATCCGCCTCGATGACCTGCGGCGTCTCGGTCCCGCTTAATCCGAGATCACCGGCCCTCACAAAAACACATGAATTTGACGCGTCGACCATTGAGACGTCGATCGGACCGACGCCTTGAACGTCGAGCCTGTCCAATGGCTTGCCGCTCGGCAGAAGCGTGCCGGTTGCCGCACCGCCCGGATCGAGAAACTCAAGGCGTACCGCCGCACCTGTCCCGGCCACTCCGGCGATCGCAAAATCGCCATCAACTATGGCAGCGCCGTCCGCGAAAGGGAACCGCGCGACAACGAGTTTGCCCGTATTGACGCTGCGAATACGCACTGTGGCGAGACCGCTGTCGTTGATGAGCGGGCATAATCCCTGTTCGATGGCAAACGGTCCCACTGCCGCACTCAGATTGCCGCAAGTGCCGCCGTAGTCGATCAGCGGCTCCCCAACAGCGACTTGTCCGAAATTGAAATCGACGTCCGCGCCGTCATGCGTAGACCGCCCAATAATCGCAACCTTCGACAAGGACGAAATGCCGCCCCCCATGCCATCCAGCTGGCGTCCATACGGATCTGGACTGCCCAGAACGGTGAGAAAGATGCGGTTACGCAACTCGATGTCGCCTGGCAAGTCGTCTTCCGTGAAGAACACGCCTTTGCTGCTGCCGCCGCGCATGAACACCGCCGGAATGCGTCGCTGGCTCATCTGATCGACGATCCCCTCGCATGCGCCATGTCAGCCGAGCCCGCCAATCCACTCGGCGAGCAGGTCCGAGACCTGACCCAGCACTTGCGGTTGGTTTTTCATGTAATGCGTCGCCTTAGGCAGGCGATGATTCGTTATCCGCCCAGCGGCCGAATCCGACCATGCCTTGACGTCGCTCGGAAATATTCCGGCGTCGGCGGTATACTCCACCTGGACGACAGGGACGGAAGTTCGTGCCATGTTCGACGGACCGTCCGCATTCGTCAGCAGCGACCATTGGCTCAGCCACGAAGTCAGTGTCGTGAACCGGCCCAGATTGTTGGCCGACTCGTTGGCCTGTTTGGGAGAAGCGCCCCTGTTTCCGCCCGGTACCCGATCATTGGCGTCCAGCGAAATGTCGATGAATCGAGGATCGGCGTAGGTGCGATAGACGATGAACGCCTCGTCGGCATCCGGCCCATGGATCGCGCGCAGAAAGCGAAGCCGCCGTTGGGCATAGTTCGTGATCGCCTCGCTGCGGCGGCGCTGGGCGGCACGGTACGCGGCCACGAACGCCTCCGAGAACGGGGGACCATTTTCCCGATTGTAGATGTCGAGCACGGGGTCGTAGGTCAGCGGATCCCGCTCGTCGATCACCGATCCGTCAATATAGTTGAGCATCAAGGTTCCTCGACCAGGATGCCCAGCGATGAGCGCCATACCGTCGGCAGGCGGCAGTTGTTCGGGGCGCAAATCGACAGGATCGCCGGCTGGCGTATGCGTAACGTTCAGGCTTTCGGCCTGCGACTGGTAGAACGCCATCAAGGAGGCGCCGCCAGAATTTCCGATCAGGGTCACGGTCTTGTAACCGCGGCTGCGCAGAAACTTCACGCCGGCGCCGACATCCTGAATCGCGCGCTCCATAATGAGAACGCTGTCGCCATTGCAATACCGGGTATTCAGCGCCAGCAAAGCAATATTCCGCTCCGCCAGTGGGGCCAGCAAATAATGGTTCATGAAATTGCTGCTCGGGTGCATGACCAGGGCCGCATGACGCGCGTCTGGCGGCGACGAGAGCGCGCCGTAGATCTTTGGCCGGTTCAACTGCAGCCCGGACTGACTTTCGAACGCGGCGCCTGGTGGCACCTCGAGAGCGATATGTTCAAGTCGTTGAGTGGCGTCGGTCATTTTGTCCAGAGAACCCTATTAAACGGTTGCCATCGGTTTGCAGATTTCGTGAGCAAATTCCGGCTACCTGGCAACCTGTCGATGATCATCGACCTGGCTCAGGTTGTTTGCGTGCATAGCTGCGCCGCACACCCTGTCCAGGATCGCACCTGCGTCCGTCGGCGTTGCATCGCCACGCCATGCCACGTGTCCGTCGGGACGAACCAATACCAACGGCGCGCCGAACGCCGCGACGGCTCCCGGCTCAGTAAGACGAACCACGCAGAACGGCACTCTCTTGCGTTCAGCAGCCGCCACAAAGGCGGTCGGATCAGGCACCTCAGCCCCGAGAACGACCAGCGTGAATCCCGGGCCGAATAGATCCAAAGTCGACCGCCCATCCTCGATCCACAGATGCGGAGCCCGCGAACCGGGGCGGGCGCTAGGCATGTAATTTTGCGGATCGTGGTTTGGTGGCGGAGTGCCGTCCCCAATCACGATTGGTGAGGCATCATAAGTATAGCCCAAGTGCATCCCGCCCGCCGTCCAGGTCCTTACCTGACTATTGAGACTGTCATTCGCCTCGCCGCGAATTCGCTCACCCTCGGCCCCATCGGTTTCCAATCCTTCCGGCAACTGCATCAAATTCTCGCTCAGCCGATCGAAATTGCCCGCCGCTTCTAGCGAATTCCGCACCGCGACCGGTCGCCTCTCGGCGTCGTAAGCGTCCAGCAATCCTGCGCCGCCCCATCCTTGAACTACCGCCGCAAGTTTCCATCCGAGATCAACCGCATCCCCGATCGATGTGTTCATGCCGAAACCGCCGGTCGGATGGAATAGATGCGCCGCATCGCCGGCCAGAAACAGAGGGCCGTTCCGATAGTGCGGTGCTACGAGCTGATATCCGGACCATGCCTGAACCGAGATGACGTCCAACGGGAACTCGTGGCCCATAGCCCGCCAGATTGCCGACTCGTCCAGCTTTTCGCCGAGCTGAGCGAAGTAGCGGTTGTATGTCCAGTGCTCGCGGCCATCGATGGCAATGAAGACGCCGCGCGTATCCGGCGCCAACGTCCAAATCAGCCTTCCCAAACGCCTCCCATAGGCTTCGGCAAAATGACTCGACCGAAAGAAGATGCTCTGATTGCGCGCAAGCACGCCGCGCCCTTCGAAGGACACGCCCATTTTGCCGCGCACCATGCTCCTCGCGCCGTCGCATCCGGCGAGAAACCGCGCCCGCACTGTCATCCTGTATCCATCGGAGTTTCTGACGATGACTGCGGTGATTGCGTCACCGTCGACCTCGAAATCGTCAAGTCGCCAGCCAAAACGCAGATCGACGGATGCCCTGCTCTCAGCATACGATCTTATGATCGGCTCGAGAATGTTCTGACCAATCTGAATCTTGAAATACGGCGACCATTTGAGATCCTTGATTATCGGTTGCGGATCGCAAGCCGAATCCAAACATTCCCCTGTGGTTGGAAAACCGAGCCTACGAATTTCATAGCGGTCGAGCCGCGAGGTGAAGACCACGTCCAACGGAAAATCGCTCGGTACGCCGGCGGCGATTACCTTGTCGGCAATGCCCCAGCGTCGGAAGTGCTCCATCGCCCGCGGCCCGGCGTTGCTGGCCCGGGGGTGGGCGTTCGGCTCGTCGTTGCTTTCAACCAGCATGCAATGCACGCCGCGGTAGCCCAGCTCGGCAGCCAAGGAAAGGCCGGCGGACCCTCCACCCACGATCAAGACCGGAACATTGGCCTCTCCGCCATTGTTATCCATTATCTTCCTCCCAGCCACCGCTTCGCCCGCCGACTCACACGGCAGCACGACTCTCCGCGATCATCTTGTCGAGCGTGCTGCGCGCAATCGCCGCCTTTTCCTTCATCGTTTTGCGCGAGGCGGTGTGATGAACCAGCTCCAGCCTGATGCCGTTCGGATCGAAGAAATAGATAGAATCGAAGATTTTGTGATCGATCGGACCCAGAACTTCGATGCCGTTGTCCTCGAGGCGTCTTTTCATGGTCTCCAAGGCGGCTGTACTGTCGACCTGGACAGCAAGATGATTGACCCATACCGGCGTGTTCGGATCTGGCGTTGCGCCCGTGCCATCCATCAAATCAAAGAACGCGAGGCACGATCCGTCTGCCATCTCGAAGAATATGTGGACGTAGGGATGATATTCGCCGGTGCTCGGCACCCGGTCATGATAAACCGTGAAGACCAGCGGCATGCCAAGGATGTCTTCGTAGAAGTGTCGAGTCTCCTCCGCATCTCGGCAGCGATATGCGAAATGGTGCAGTCCGTATATGGGCGGCGTACTTGCCGAGGTACCGTCGTTGACGATTCCCTTTCGTACGATCTTTTGTGGTTCAGCAGCCATTTGGTTCTCCTTCGGTTCCCGTGCGGGCCTTCGGCTAGCGAAGATTCTGTTCATCCAGCCAAGCGGAAATTTCGCGCACTGCGATATCCGCAGCATCCGGTTGGTTGAGGAAATAATGGTTGAACCCCTTGAGTTCGATGAACTTGCGCAGATGCTTCGGCGTCGCGTCTCGAAGCGCCCAGCCATCTGACGAAAGCGACCCCTGGTCAGCTGTCAACGACATGATTGCGACGGGGATGCCGACATGCCGCAGGTTGGCAATCGCATCGCCATTTGACCGCGACGGGCTCCATACGCTCAGCCAACTGCGCAGCGTGGTGAAGCGTCCCATCGGACCCGCCGCCTCGTTGGCGACCCGAGGATCTCCGTAAATGCTGCCGGGCATCCGCTCGCTCGGATCGAGCGTCAGATCAACGAGCCTGGGGTCAGCAACTGTACGATACACGACGAACGCGCGGTCTCGGATGCCTCGAGCCGCAAGACAGGCCAGCTCACTGTCTACCCAGGCGTCGATGCGCGCTATCCTGTCCAGCTGCGCCTGCCGGTACCTGGCGACCCATTCGCGATCCAACGGCAGCTTTCTGTTCTCGGCGTATAGATCAAGTTCGGGATCGCGGGAGTCAGGGTCGCGCTCGTTCGTCACCGACGGGTCTATCCAGTATTGCAGAATTTGACTTCGTGACTGGCTAGAGGCGATCAGCAGGAGCGCGTCGGCGCTCGGCAGATTCGCCGCCGTCAAGTCGGGTGGATCGCCGGCCGGCGTCGTCTTGATGGTTGGGTTTTCCGCCTGACGTTGATACATCGCGGCCAGCGGGCCGCCGCCGCTGAAGCCGCACAGGACGACTTTTTTCCATCCCAGTTTCTCACGCGCCCATCTAATCGCCGCGGAGATGTCGAGGCAGCAGTTTTCCAGGATGACCACCGCGTCGTTGCCGGCATATCGGGTATTGAGGCCGATCACCGGAATCCCCGCCGTAGCCAGGGGCTCCAGCATATGGTGACCGAGGAAGTTCGACATCGGATGCACCAAGATGATGCCGATATCGCGGGTCGCCCCGGGGCGGGAAACGAGATTGCCGAATATTCTTGGATAGTAGCGGGCGATGCCCGAATGAAGCTCTACGCCGGATTTCGTTGTTCCCGCTTCGATCGGAATGATCTGCATTTCGTTAGCCAGCGCGACCATTCTTCCTCCGTTTTTGCGCCGTTGAGCCCAAACCGGTCAGCTACAAACGTTGCCGTTGACAACGAAATTGGGCGAGAGTGAAATTACGGTTTATGTAATTGATTTATGGATAGCAAAATGATTTGTCTCTGTCAAATGCACGACAAGGGGCCGCTCGCGACACGGCAGCCGCGCGCCACGGGGGCCACAATTTGTTCCGACGGTTGCTTTTTAAGCGCCGCGCGCAGCCTAGGCCACAATGTCAATCGGTCTCGGCGACCTTCAGATAGCCGAGTTCTTCCGATATCTGCTGGGCCGTCTGCCGCAAATCCCCAGCCAGTGGGCCATGCGGGCGCACGTCGAAGGATCCCGACGCGCCGAGCACTGCAATGACGCCCGCGAGATCGCCCCGGTAATCGAAGATCGGCGCCGCGAGCGCACTAATCTCTATATTGACCTCGCCGACGGTCCAACTCACCCCGGCCTCTCGGATTTTCGAGCAGAGCGCATCGACCGTCGCCTGCGCCGCCTGCATTTTCTTTGCGCTGCTCCCGGCCGATTTGGCCAGTTCGGTCGCCACATGCGGCCGGATGCGCGCATCCGGCATCCACGACGCAAACGCACGGCCGGTCGCGGATGTTAACAGCGGCAGCACTTCGCCGACCCGTGTCGTCACGGCGATCGGCCGGCTTGCATCCTCGACCCATACGATGGTCGGGCCGCTTGCCGTCCAGACAGCCAGCGCCGAGGAATACCCGGTTTTTTTCGACAGATTTGGCAATTGTCGACTCGCAACCCGGACGATCTGTGTGCCGCGGATCGCCGCTGCGCCAATCAGCCTTGCGCTCGGTCCCAGCCTATACCGGCCAGTTTCAGCATCTTGCTCGACCATGCCGCTGCGTTTGAAACTGACCAGATACCGATGCACCTTGGCTGCGGGGATCCCCGCAGCATCTGCGATGGCCTTCAACATCTGAAGCGGAGAGTCAGCCGTCAAGCGCGCCAGAACGATCAACAGATCGATGCCCGTTTCTACGGACTGGACGCCGGCCTGGTCACCGCCCACATCGTCCGCACCATCTTCATCCCCTGCCAAAGATTTTCGTCGTTCCATCCGGACTTCACCGACCTAACTGCGACTCGCGCTTGCAGAACATCGTCAACTGCTGAACGCGTTTACGATGCTCAATCGCGTTCCATATTGCAAACCATGGTTGTTTCCCCATTTGTCGCTCCCAGTCGTTATAGTCTTCCCCACACCGCGCCCCAAATTGCCCCGCGAATCCGTCGATCTTTTTCCCGAAAGTCTCATAAATGGCCGGCGCACCGAGATTAAGGAAACAATGGCTTAGGATACCAACCCTCTTACCAGAAATTTTCATTTATGGATGAAATTCTAAGAAACTGATGTCCGAATTTTCATGAATCTCCAATACGCCCTGATTGCAATCGGTTTGCTCTTGCTCCAAGTGCTGTGAGCTCAAGTGATCTCCTTGCAGCCTTGATTCGGGCTGAAAGAGCTCGGAATCGATGAAGAATCAATAGTGCCACTATCGACACTTATCGCCATTCCGGATGAAAACGGTCGGAGCCATATTGTTGGTCGCCGCAAAGGTGGTCGGACGGCGACGGCCCCATGCCTGCGATAGCCGAAGCAGCCCTTGCCCTATTGCTTACCGGCCTGCTGATGTCGGGGGCCGGCAGTATTCGGAATAGAAAATGTCAATCGCATGCAGAACATCGGGTAATCTTTCGCGACTCACCTTGATTCGCTCGCCGCGGCTGCAAAGATTGAACGAATAGGGGGCCTGATAGCAGGCTACGCTTTTGCTGCCGGAAAGCACTATTCCTGATGCTTCCGAATCGCCTGCTGACAACTCCGCGCTTCTTTGAATTCTCTCTACATTCTCCAAGAGATATCTGATTGCAAATCCGCGTCCAAAAATAAGCGCCCGCACTTCGCAATCACTGGCGTCGAGAAACTCAAATGTCGATACTCGCCCCGAGATGTCTCGAGCTTCCACCGTCCCACCAGTTGTCTCTTTGATCTGCTCCATATCGACTGTACCGCCCATTAGAATGTAGGCAGCCAGCTCCAACGCAGTAGTGCCGTGCGCCGCTGACACATGTCCGCTTATGCTAAAGCCAAGCATCAGCGTTATCAGCAACTTCGTCATGGTAATTTCATCTTATGGGAGCAACCCTTTGTTCTCCTGCTCTGATTAGAGTCCAGTCAAGTTGGGTTGGCGACGTTCTCGCCACGCCCGATGGGCCTCATCTTTGTCAGCAGTTCCCTCCAGCAACATGAAACGATAAGTGTCGACAAGAGATGCATCGGCAATGTTTGCAATATCCAGGCCGCGGATCAATGATTCCTTGGTCATTCGCACGGCCAGCGGCGGCAGCGCCGCGATGTGCGAAGCCACTGCCCTGGCCTTGTCCATCAGATCGCCGTGCGGCACCAGCCATTGCGCAAGGCCCAGGTCAAAGGCTTCGCGCGCCGCCAGGGGAAAGCCCATCGCCATGCGCATGGCCGCACCGCGACCGACCCAGCGGGCGAGCCGGACGGACCCGCCATAGGCGGGCAGAATGCCCAGCGATGTCTGCGGGCTGCGCCATTCGGCGCGCTCGGAGGCGACGATCAGATCGCAGGAATAGGTCGCGATGCAGCCGACGCCGATCGCGTACCCGTTGACCGCGGCGACGATGGGCTTGGGAAATTCCTCGAACAGATGCGTGACGAACTTGCGCCACTTGCCGATCGACTTGATGAAGTCGGCGGCCGATCCCGTCGTATGGGTCTGCGGGTCGGCGATGTTGGCGCCGGCGGAGAACGCGCCGCCCGTCTCGTCCCCGGTAAGGACGACGCATCTGACCTCGTCGCGGTCGGCATAGTCGGCGAGCAGCCGCTGCAGTCCCTCGTTGTAGTCCTCGTCCCATGCGTTGCGCGCCTTGGGACGGCTCAGCGTAATCGTTGCGATCGAGTTTTCCACCGTGCCGAAAATGGGCATGTCTCTGGTTCCTATCTGGTTTTGATCAGGCGGAGGGACGGCGCATCACCATGCGACTGAAACGGCCGTCGCCGATGGTTTCGCCGCGCTGGTTCGTCATCTCGCCGGCGAAGAACACCAGACCGCGGTCCGGCTTCCTGGTCTCGCGTTTCTCGGCGATCGTGTACCTGACCCAGACGGTGTCGCCGATCACGCACGGCGCCCTGAAGCGCCAATCTACGCCGGTCAGCGCCACGGCGGTGTCCATGCAGATCGACATCCGGCTGAACAGCCCGTTCGCCAGGCTGGCCAGGAACATGCCGTGCGCCGGCCGCGACGGCAGGATCATATTGACCGTTCGCTCGGCGTTGGTATGCACGTCGGACGCGTCGCCGGTGATGCCGGCGAAGAGGACCAGATCGTACTCGGCGATGGTTCTTCCCTGGGTACGGTGCTCGGATCCGACCTCGAGATCCTCGAAATACTGACTTACCGACACGTCGATTGCCTCCTGAAATTGGAACGAAACTTCCTCGCCGATCGCGCCGCCTAGCTCACCAGGCTGTCGCCGCGCAGCGCGGCGATGCCGGTGAGAAGTCGGGCGGGCGATTCGAAAATCGGCATGCCTTTGCTCTTGAGCAGGGCAAGGCTTTCCGGCGTCTGTTCCGCCGTGCCGGTCCAGCACAGCAACACCGGCTTGTCCGTGGCCGCCGCCGCATCGAGAACCGCCTGGGCGAACCCGATCTCCCGGCTGAAAGTGACCACGACGACCAGCGCGTCTATGCCGTCCTCCTCGACTGCCGCGTCGAGCGCCTCCTTGAGGAAATGCGGCCGGCCCATGACGGTCGCCGTGAGATCGACGGGATTGCGCGCCGAGCCGTAGAACGGCAGCACCTGCGCTATCCTCGCCTGCGTCGCGGCGGAAAACTCCGGGACGCTGAAGCCGGCGCCTTCCAGCAGATCGGTCATTTCGACCGCGAATCCGCCGGCGGCCGAAATGACGCCGACGCGATTGCCCGCCAGGCGCCGCGCCATCGCCAACGCCGTCAGCGCATCGACGGCGGCCGCCGAGTCGCGCACGCGGATGGCGCCGGCCGCCTTGAGCAGGCGTGCCGTCTCCTGCTCGTCGCCGGCGATCGCGCCTGTATGGCAGCGCACCGCCCGCCGGCCGGCCTCGGTGCGTCCCGCCTTGCACACCACGAACGGCTTGCGGCCCTTCAGCAGCGTGGCGGCGGCGACGAATCTCTCGGCCGCGCGAATCTGCTCGATATAGGCGAAGACGACTTTGGTGTCGGCATCGTCGGCCATCACTTCGATGACGTCGGCGGCCGATACGTCCGCCTCGTTGCCGGAGCTGACGATCACGCTGGTGCCGACGCCCCGCTGGCCCAGTCGATTGGCGACCAGCCCCGACATGGCTCCAGATTGCGAGACGATGCCGATCGGCCCCTGTCCGGCGCCCACCAGCATCTGGCTGAAATTGAGCATCAGGCCGGTCCGTGGCACGACGATTCCCTGGCAGTTCGGGCCGACGAGACGGTACGGCGCGCCGGCGATCGCCGCCTGCAGTTCGCGCTCGAAGACGGCGCCCCGTTCGCCCGCTTCCGCGAAACCCGACGCCAGGCAGACCACGGTGCCGATGGTGGCCTCGCGCGCCTCGCGCAGCGCCTTCAGCGCCTGCTGCGCCGGCACGGCAATGAGGGCCACATCGACCGGCTCGGGGATGTCGCGCAGCGACGCGTAGGCTTTGCGCCCGGCCGCCTCGGTGGCGGTGGGGTGGATTGGAAATATCCTGCCCTTGAACCCAGCCTCGCAAAGATAGCGCAGCACCATGCTGCCGATCTTCGCGGGGTCCTGCGACACGCCGACGATCGCAATGCTCCGGGCCGCCAGTGCGCGCCGCAGCGCGTCCGCGGCGCTGGCCCTGGGACCGTCGATCGCCGCAAGTTGATCGGTACTGCTATCGGGACTCATCAACGCTTACTCCTGACGAACTGAACGGCGCTGAGCGCGAGCGCCAGCGCGATACCGGCAACGTCCGACCATGTCGAGTTGTAGATCAGCAGCACCACGACGGCGGCGCTCGCGCACCGCATCGGCGCCGTCAGCGGACCGATCCAGTAGCCGATCGACGTCACGCTGGTCATGACGACGGCGAGGCCCGCCACCACGAAATGGTAGAGGATGGCCTCGACTCCGCCGATGAGCAGAAGCTCCTGGCGGAAGACGAAGAGGAATGGGATGAAGAAGACGGCGCCGGCGATGCGCAACGCCTGACCGGCCACGCGCCAGAAATTGTCGCCCGAAAGCGTTGCCGCGGCATAGACGCTGGCGCATACCGGCGGCGTGATGGCGGAGAGCACGGCGAAATAGAATATGAACAGATGCGCGGTGATCGGGCTCAGGCCGAACTTGATCAGCATCGGCGCGGCGACCGAGGCGGTCAGCACGTAGGATGCCGTGGTCGGAACGTCCATGCCGAGCAGGATGCAAAGGACGGCCGCGACGATCAGCAGCGGCAGCAGACCGTCGCCGGTGAAGGTGACGAGAAAGACGGAGAACTTCGCGCCGAGCCCGGACGAGGTGAGAACCGCGACCAGCAATCCCGCGCAGGCCAGCAGAACGGTAATGAACACCAGATTCTTGCCGCCGTTCACCAGGCCGACCCAGATTTCGCCGGCGAGACCGGCGATCTCGGTCTTCGCAGCGGCCACGCCGCCTTGGCGCAGGCCGAAATACAGCCTGATCCCCAGCGAAAGCAGCACCAGACTGAGCAGCGCGCAGGCGCCGGCGAAGGTCGCGGTGTAGCTCTGCGCCAGCAATACCATGAGCACGGCGATCGATCCGACCAGCGGCAGTGTGTTGCGCAGCCCGTACGCCCAGTCCTGGCTGGCGTCGCGCATCGATTCGCGCTGCAGGTTCTTCAACCGCGCGAAGAGATCAATGCTGGTGTATATGGCGCCGAAGTAGAGAATTGCCGGGATCAGCGCCGCCGTGGCGACCGACCAGTACGGAACGTTGAGCAGCTCCGCCATGATGAACGCGCCGGCGCCCATGATCGGCGGCATTATCTGTCCGCCTGCCGACGCCGAGGCCTCGACGCCAGCGGCGAAGGCGCTGGGATAGCGCGCGCGGACCATGGTAGGAATCGTGATCGAGCCGACCGCCATGACGTTGGCGACGGCGGAGCCGGAGATCGTGCCGAACATCGCCGATGCCAGGACGGCCACCTTGGCGGCGCCGCCATGGGTGCGTCCGGCGATCGTCCGGGCCAGACGCATGAAAACCTCACCGGCGCCGGTCGACATAATAACCGCACCGAACGTGACGTAGATCGCGATCACCCGGCTCCCGATGTCCGACATGAATCCGAAGATTCCGTAGGTCGAGGAATAGAGAACGGTGAGGCTGGTTTGCGCCGACACCGTCGGCGGTCGCCAGCTTCCCGTAATCAGGGCGTTGCCGAACAGGTAGTAGACGAGGCCGGCCACGGCCAGAACCGGCATCGCCCAGCCGATGGACCGGCGCGCGCCTTCAAGCACGGCGACGATCATCACGACGGCGACGATCTGATCGGTCGGCGTCAGATCGTACATGATGTCCATGAACCGCTCGGCGCCGAGCACGACGTGCAGGCCGCCGGAGAACCCGGCGACCGCCAGGAGGCCGAGCGCTACCCGACTGGCGACTTTCCGCGGCTGGCCGGAGGCCAGAATGGCCAGATAGGTGCCTCCGACACCGACGCCGATAAATATACCTCGCTGCACCAGCGGCTCGAACGTGCCGAACAGCGAGGTGTAGATGTGGAAAGCGGCGAAGAGCGCGAAGCCGACCGAAAGCACGGCCGGCAGGAAGCCGAAGCCGCGCTCGGTATCGGCGATCTCAACGTCCCCCATTTTTCTGCTGCTCTACGCAACGCTCTGCCAGTACCGCTTGGCGCCGGGATGCAGCGGCAATCCAATCTTCTCGGTGTTGAGCGAGGTTTTGGCGAAATCGAACTTGGCGAGATGGCCCCAGGTTTCCACGAGCACCGCCCGCTGCTTGTCGATGGCATGCGCGATCGCCGCCGCCGTGTCGTCCGACATCTGGCTGGCCCGCGCCGCATAGATGACGGTGCCGCGCGGCGTTACGACGGGCGTCTGCCCGGGAATGTGTTCGGCGGGGATCTGGAACAGATCGAGCCCCTTGATCTTGTTCGTGACGTAGTCTTGCGCCTTCTGGTCGTAACCCAGAAGTTTGACCGGGGTCGTTACCATGATCTCGCGCACCACCGAATCGACGCCGTGTGACGGGCTGCTCTTGACGAAGCCGACCACTTGACGATTCTGAAATCCTTCGACCGCATCCTGAACAGAACCGGGAACCCAGATAGGTTCAACTCCGAGCGCATCGAGGGTTCCGCGGATCAGCACTTCCGTGCCGGCGCCCTTCAGCCCCGGACTGAAGCGTTTGCCCTGAAGGTCGTACAGGGTCTTGATTTCGGAATCGGCGCGCACGACGACGTTCAGCAGCCAATGGTCGTAGGCATAGAGACCGACGACGTCAGGAATGGGCTTGCCGGCGAAGATGCCGATGCCTTCGCGCGCCTGGATGCCGATCTCCAGTCCCGTAAGGCCGAGGCTGATTTCGCCGCGCGCCAGACGGCGGAGATTGTCGACGCTGGCGCCGGTCTCGATCAGCGTAACGTCCGTGTTCGGAATGCCGGCCTTGAACGCCTTCATCATCGCGACGGAAATCGCGTACTGGCTCGAGGTTGCGTTACTCGATCCGATGATCAGCGACTTGGCCTGCTGGGCCCGAGCCGACAATGGAAATTGCGCGATCAAAGGCGCTCCGATCAAGCCGCCAAGAACCTTGCGACGCGACAAACGCGGAAAATGCATCGTTTCTCTCCCGTTTCTGAATGGACGTTCATTAATTTATTTGGCCCGATCTTAGGCTGGCGCGAACGGAATGACGATTCAAAATGTATAGAGGTATATATTTTCCACATATATGTTTTGACGGCGATTTTCTGTTGTGCTACAGACACGCCCTGCAGGGTCGTAGCAATCGGTCGGCGGTGGGAGTGAAAAAGGAATCTTGGCTTTGCAATCCTTCAAACAGGCGGGCGAGATCACGCGACGGCCAGTTGCCGGTCCGGCAGGCGACAGGTGAGCGCAGTGCCTTCCGCGGTCGCTGGCGTCAAGTCCGCCACGCGCGTCTTCGATATTCTCGAACTCTTCGCCCGGGAGCGACGGGAACTGAGCGCTTCGGAAGTCTCCCAGCTCTGTGGCTATCCGCAATCGAGCACGTCGGAACTGCTGCGGACGATGGCGGCGCTTGGCTACCTGCATTTCGATCGCGGCGAACGCACCTATATGCCTACCGCTCGCGTCAACCTTCTGGGCAACTGGATCGGCGAACGTCTTTTCCATGAGGGCCGCACGCTCGCGCTGATGCGCGACATCCGCGACCAGACGGGGCAGACGGTCATCCTCGGCACGGAGAACGGCCTGCGGGCGCAATACATCCACGTTATCGAAGGTACGGCGATTGTTCGCATGCACGCCATCACCGGCACGCTGCGGCCGTTGGCCAAATGCGGGACGGGTCTTCTGATTCTGAGCACCTATCCCGACAGCATGGTGCGCAAGATCATTCGGCGGCTTAACGCCGAATCGGCCGCCGCCGAAGACCAGGTCTCAATTCCCGATCTCATGGACAAGCTCACGCTGGCGCGCCAGCGCGGTTATGCGATCTCGATGAACCTGGTCCTTCGCGGCGGCGGAACGATCGCGACCGAATTGCCCGAACGCGCAAACGGACGCCTGCTGGTCGTCGCGATTGCTGCAAGCGACACGGTCCTAGTACAGCAGGAGAAATATTATGCCCAAGTGCTAAAGAACGGCATAGAGCGGCACTTCTCGTAGCGGATTTTATCGAACTCGATGGTAACGACAAACGTCGATATCTCAACTCACTCCTGTGGGATCGTCGCTATCGCAACTGAGCGTAAACGAGACCGGCGCAACTGTGCGCAACTCTTTATGGTTTTAGTGGCGATCCCGCTTCAAATCCGTAGTTAATGGCGGCTTGATGCCTATCCACCCGACGTCAAAGACGAGAATACTACTTTAGTTCAAAATCATTCATATCTACTCGCCGCATATCGGCCTCGAACTGCTCAAAACTCCAAGGCCACATTGCAGGGTTTCCATTCTTGTCGAGATACCAGCTGCGGCAGCCGGAAGCCCACACCGTCGACTTCATCGCCGTACGTAGTGCCGCGTTGAAGCGTTGCGTCGCCGCAAAAGTGGGCGCTACCGCGACATTATGCTTCACTGCCGCATCTATAAGCTGCATCACGTAGCCAAGCTGAAGTTCCGAAATCATGATGATTGAGAAGTTCCCGATCGGGCTGTTGGGCCCCACCAGCAGGAAAAAATTGGGAAAGCCTGGCACCGCGACGGAACGATACGCCTCATTTCCTTCCGCCCATTGCTGGTCCAGCGTTCGCCCCCCCGCACCGACTACCTGCATCGGCCGCGTGAAAGCATGACCGTCGAAGCCGGTCGCCAGGATGAGCACGTCGAGCGCATGTCGTCTGCCATCGTCTGTGAGCACACCCCCGGCCTCGACCGCTTCGATCCCCTCGACGGCGAGATGGACGTTGGGGCGCTGGATTGCCTGGTAGAAGCCGTCCGACATGATGATGCGCTTGCATGCGGCGCGGTAGTTAGGTGTCAACTTGGCCCTGAGTTTCGAATCGGCGACGCTGTTCTCGAGATTGGCACGGCAGATGTCCTCGATCCGCTGCAATTCGTCGCGGTCGCCGATCACCGCCCGGGCAAACGTTTCGTTGAACCGCTCGGCCCAGTAGACATAGGACTGCTTCAGCAGTTCGGGCTTCTCGCGGTACATGCGTTTTTCGACGTCGCTGTAGACGGCGTTGGGCAGCGGCATGATCCATTGCGGCGTGCGCTGGAACAGCGTCAGCGCGCCGACGCGATCGACGATCGCCGGCACGATTTGCGTTGCAGTGGAGCCTGTGCCGACGATGCCGACCCGCTTGCCGGTCAGGTCAACGGAGTGGTCCCATTGTGCGGTATGGAAACAGGCACCGTCGAAGCCGGCCAGGCCAGCGATGTCCGGACGGGCGGGGTGGTGCAGGAAGCCGGTTGCAGCGATGACGAAATCAACCTCGTCGGCAAGCCCGTCTGATCCGGTCAGCTGCCATCTTCCGTTCTGGAACTCGGCGCGTTCAATCTCAATCTCGTATCGGATATGGCAATCCACGCCGTATTTGGCCGCCGTGGTCTCCAAATAGCCGAGGATCTCCCGGCCCGGCGAGAAGCGCTCCGACCAGTCCGGCTTCAGTTCGAAGGAATACGAATAGACGTGGGAGGGCACGTCGCAGGCGACGCCAGGATAGGTGTTTTCGCGCCAGGTGCCTCCCAGCCGCGCGGCCTTTTCGTAGACGGTAAAGTTCTCGAATCCCCTACGGCGCAGCTCGATCGCCGCCAGAATGCCCGACATGCCGGCGCCGATGACGGCGAAGCGCGGCGCGCGGACGGCCGGGTCCATTGACATAGGAGAGCTTCCCGCCGCGGTCAATTCCCAGCGACGCGGCGCGCATGACCGGCCCAGTAGGGCTCGCGCAGCTCCTTGCGCTTGATCTTGCCGACCGGTGTCTTGGGTAGCGGCTCCTCGCGAATCTCGACCCGTCCCGGCTTCTTGTACGAGCCCAGCCGCTCGACGCACAGGGCGATCAGTTCCTGCGGCGTGCAGGCCGGCACGTTCGGCTTCAGCACCACCGATGCCATCGGCGTCTCGCCCCATTTCTCATCGGGAATGCCGTACACTGCGACTTCCAATACCGATGGATGGCTGGCGATCGCGTTCTCCAGCTCCATCGGATAGATGTTGAAGCCTCCGGAGATGATCTTGTCGTCCGACCGGTCGAGCACGTAGAGATAGCCGTTGTCGTCCAGCACGCCGATGTCGCCGGTCAGCACCCAGCCATTGACGACGCGTTCGGCCATGCCCTGCGGATCGTTCCAGAAGCCCTTCATCTGGCCGTCGGTGCGCGCCGCGATCTGTCCAGACTGACCGATCGGCAGGGGATTGTTGTCCTCGTCCCAGATTTCGATCTCGGAGTAGGGCAGCACGCGGCCGCAGGAACGGATCGGCGTCGAACCCTCGACCGTCGAATACCACTGCCTGGGGCTCATCATCGACACCGGCAGCGCCTCGGTCTGGCCATACATCTGGTACAACACCTCGCCGAAGATCTCGCGAGCCGTCAGCGCTGTGGCGTCCGAAGTGGGCGCGCCCGCAACCATCATGTATTTTAGCTTCGACCAGTCGTAGTCGCGCGCCGTCGGATGGTTATTAAAGGCGTTGACCATGGTCGGCGCGGCGAACAGGTAGGCGATACCTTCTCGCGCCATCAGCTCGAGTGCGCGGCCGGCGTCGAACTTGTCCAGCATGACGTTGACGCCGCCGCCCAGCCACATCGGCACGAACAGATAGCCCGAGCCGTGGCTGATCGGGCCGACATGGATGCACTTGTCGCCCGGTTCCGGCGCATTGCCCAGCGCGAACCAGTCGCGCGTCGCCGCTAGCCAGCCACGATGGGTATAGATCACGCCCTTCGATCGGCCGGTGGTGCCGCCGGTATGGCGGATGATGTAGTTGTCCTCCGGGTCGGTCGGGACCATGGGATCCTCGGGCGATTGCCGCGCCAGCCAGGCCTCATAGCCGTCGTCGCGGACCAGCAAATGCTCGATCGCCGGCAGCTCCTTCTCGATGCCTGCGATATCTGCGGAATGGTTCGCCGCGACGATCAGAGCGCGGCAGCCGGTATGGTCCAGCATGTGCCAGTGCGCCTCGCGCGAATTGCGCGGATAGAGTGGCACGCGAACAACGTTGGCGATGGCTGCGCCGAGGAAAATGTCGCTGGCTTCGGCACTGTTGTCCTCGAGCACGCCGATGCGGTCGCCAGGTTTCAACCCCATTGCGATCAACGCGTTGGCCATGCGGCAGCCCCGCGTCCACGCTTCGAGAAAAGTCAGTCGCGTGTTCTCGTGGACCACGGCTTCCCGCGGTCCGAAGAAGCTCACGGCGCGGCGCATCGCGGTGGTTACGGTCAGACCCATGGCGCTTTCTCCCGGCTTGACCAGCATCCTCATGCCAGCCATTCTTACTTGGACGTTTGACTTAGAATGGCGCGATGCCGGAAGCGCGTCAACCGGGAATTTTCGCAGCAACGCCGACACTGCTGCGTCCGCGGCACCGATCCTGTAGAAACGCACGGTCATTGACGAGGCAGAAGCACATGCGCAGATCAGCCGGTGAAGTGGCGCAGAAGAAGATTCTCGACGCCGCGGCGGCGCTGTTCCTAAAACGCGGCTTCGAGGCGGCGACTTTGCGCGCCATCAGTGCACGGGCCGGGGTCAATCTTGGCGCCATCTACTACTACTTCAAATCCAAGGATCAGATTCTGGTCGAGATACTAGAGCGCGGCGCGGCCTCGATCACCGAGGCGGTCTATCAGAGTATCGGTCCGCGCCTCGACAGCGAGCCAGCCGACGCGCTGATCCGCGATGCGATCCGCCTGCATGTTCGCGCGCAGTTGGTTCAGGGCAGCTATTCACTCGCTTCGATGCGCGCTGCCGAGGAGGCTACCCCGCGCGTCAGACGTCAGCTCGCGCCGATCCAAGACCGCTATAAGGAGTTCTGGCGCGACCTGCTGCAGCGGGCCCAGAAACAAGGTTTCCTACGGCCGGACGGCGACATCGAGATGACCCGCGCCATGCTGCTAAGTTCTCTGAACAGCATCGTCAAATGGTACGATCCCAAGCGCAGCAGCGAAGCGGAGATGGAGAAGGTTACCAACGCCTATGCCGGCCTCCTGCTCGACGGTTTGCTCGCGGGACCGCGCGGCAGGCAGCAACAGGCAAAACCATGATATTCTGCACAGAATTCTTTGGGCGAGCTAGAAAGAAAGTGTATCCATTCTGACAGTATACCTCGCATCAGTTTGGGAATCTCCAACGGACGAAGTCATAGTCTGTCTAAAGCTGCCAGCCGCCATCGACAACTATAGTCTGGCCGCTGATATAGGTGGCTCCCGCACTGGCAAGGAACGTCACCACGGCAGCGATCTCCTCTGCGGTGCCGAATCGACGTAAAGGCACCGCCTTCTTGAAGGCCTCTCCGACATCAGCAGAGTAGTCGCGCGCCATCATACGTTGGCCAAGCCCGGCAGCGATCATTCCTGGTGCGACGCAATTGGCGCGGATGTTGTGGCGGCCTTCCTCCTTAGCGATGGCAACGACGAGTTGCTCGATCGCCGCTTTGGGAACGGCCGAAAGCGCATCGCGCGGCGGATAGTGCCGCGTCGCCGCCGTGGTCAACGCAATCAACGCTCCCGACTTCTGCGCCCTGAAGACGGGGAGGCTAGCCTGAACGACGTTGATGAAGCCATAGATATCCGCATCGAACGTCGCTCGCCACTGCCCGGGGGTTATGTCGCCGACATATTGCTGCGGAATATCCGGACCCGATGCATAGACCACCGCGTCGATGCGTCCGAATTTCTCCCGCACCATCGCTACAAAAGTCGCCGCAGCGGCGACATCACCGAGATCGACCGCCGCATGCAGGTTCTCGACCGTAAGCGATTGCGCCAGAGCTTCGGCCGCCGCGCGCGCTGACCGGAAGGTGAACGCAACCTTTCTCTCCTGTCGCGCGAAATCACGACAGATCGCCTGGCCCAATCCGCCGGTGCCGCCGAAGACAACGACGCTCATGGGAACGCTAGATCCCGCTGTCGGGATTGAAGTTCGGCTCGCGCTTCTCGACCCAGGCGGCGAGGCCCTCCTTGGCGTCGTCGCTCACCATACCGAGCTGCTCCAGCGCCATAGAGGCGTCGAAGATCGGCCAGGCCTGGCGCATCCAGTTGTTGAGCGAGTATTTCGTCCAGCGGATCGCCGAGGGCGCGCCCTTGGCAAGCTTCACAGCGACCTCCAGCGCCTTCTCCATCACCTTATCATCATCAACGCACATGGTGATGAGGCCCATGCGCTCGGCCTCTTCCGCCGGAATGGGATCGCAGGTCATCAGGTAATATTTTGCCTTGGACATGCCGCACAGCAGCGGCCAAATAATGGTGGCGTGATCGCCCGCCGCCACGCCGAGCCGGGTGTGACCATCGACGATCTTGGCCGAACGCGCTGCAATGGTGATGTCGCTCATCATCGCCGCCGCCAGACCGCCGCCCGCCACAGCGCCGTTGATCGCCGAGATGATCGGCTTGGAGCAATCCATCATGTTCCGCACCAACCGGATTCCATCCTTCCACATGGTGGCGCGGAAATCCGGATCGTTGACGACCTTGTCGACAAGGCCGAAATCGCCGCCGGCTGAGAATGCCTTGCCCTCACCCGTCAGGATCACGGCGTTAACGGCGCGGTCGTCGTCGATGCGGGCAAAAATATCGACAAGCCCGTGATGCAGGTCGAAATCCATCGAATTCATCTTGCCGCGCGACATGGTCACGCGCAGCACGCGCTCGGCGGGCCAGTCGAGCTTCAGGCTTGGATAGTCGGGATACGTCATGGACATGCGAACTCACTCCTCGGTGAAAACGATATTGCCGGCCTTCAATCGCGCTTCTTGCCGACCCAATAGGGATCGCGCAGCGCGCGTTTCAGGACCTTGTCGTGGGTGGCGCGCGGAAAGTCGTCGCGAAACTCGATGCCGGAAACGCGCTGGTACTTGCCGAGCTTGTCGTTGCCCCACGCCATCAGATCCTCGGCCGATATCGTCGAACCGCGCGAGCGAATGACGAACAGCAGCGGTGTCTCGCCCCATTTCTCGTCGGGAATGCCGATCGCGGCAGCTTCCGCCACCTCGGGATGGCGCATGAAGATTTCCTCGATATCGGACGCGAAGACGTTGATGCCGCCCGACTTGATCATGTCCTTGATGCGGCCGGTGATGTAGAGGTAACCGTCCTCATCGAAGCGGCCCATGTCGCCGGAACGGATAAAGGTCTGCCCCTCGGGCCCGCGCCAGATGATCTCTTCGGTGCGCGCGCGATCCTTGTAGTAACCCTTCATTAGCGCCGGGCTGTAACCGACGATCTCGCCCATTCCGCCCTGAGGGACTTCCCTGCCCTGCTCGTCGACGATGCGCAGATCGCAGGCATGGAATCCGATGCCGACCGAACCGCGCTTTCCGATCTTCCAGTCCTCGGGAATGGCAAGCGTCAGGAACCCCTCCGTCATGCCATAGCCCTCGTAGAGCCCGGCCGAAGGGAAACTTTTCACGATCTGGTCGAAGGTCTTTGACGGCAGCGCCTGGCCGGCGCTCAGGAGCACACGCAACGACGAGGTGTCGTATTCGTCGACCACACCCGTCTCCATGATCATGATGTACTGCGTCGGCACCATGAAAGTGTGCGTGCAGCGCTCCTTCTGCACTGTCTCGAGAAAGGCGCGACCGGAGAATTTCGGCACCAGCACAACAGTGCCGCCCCAGTAGATGGTCGGCAGCATGGTGATCCAGGTGCCGTTGGCATAGAGCGGCGTCGTGCAGATGGTCTTTGTAAAGCGGTCGATGCGCAGTCCCGGGGCATAGCCACAGGGATATGCCAGCCGCGCAAAATGGCTGTGCTCGATACCCTTGGGTGTGCCGGTGGTGCCCGAGGAGTAGATGATATTCATCGAATCCGACGGCTCCAGCTTCACATGCGGTGTTGCTTCGTCAGCGCCGTCAACCAGCGCTTCGGCAGATTTCCAGTTTCCGCCACGGTGGCCCGTGGCGTAGTAATTGTCGCCAATTGATGACGGCAGCTGCGAACGAATGGCGTCAATCTGCTCCACCGTACCAACATCGCCAAAGAGAAAGCGTGGCTCGGCGTTGTTGATCATCACCGGCAGCGCTTCCTTGGCCATCATGACGTTGAGCGGCACGATGACGCCGCCGGCCTTGATGGTCCCCCACAGCAATTCGAACATGCGCACCGAGGAGGTCATCAGCAGGCAGACCCGGTCGCCCTTCCGCAACCCGCCCTTGATGAGCGCATTGGCCGCCATGCTGGTGCGGCGATGGAAGTCGGCCCAGTTCAGCCGCTCCTCGCCGCAGACGATGGCGTCCTTCCTGGCGAAATAGCGCGCGTTCTGCGCGATCACGTCGGGATAGAAGATTCCGGGCTGGTCGAGAACGGC
>JBDZUM010000021.1:20854-41036 GCA_040255215.1 Rhodospirillaceae bacterium | reverse complement strand
CCGTCGAGCACGATGGCCAGCCGCTTCTGCACGTTCTCGGTGGTCGCCTGGCAGAAGCGCCGGCCGCCGGCGCTGTCGAACTTGAACAGCACCAGCCACTGGCCGCGATCGTTCTGCGGCTGCGCGTCGGTCAGCGACTCGCCGCCGACCACGATGCGCTTGTAGACGACGTAGCGACCGGCTTCGCCGCCGGCGGCGCGATCGACGCCCTCGAGAATCTCCGAATTGGGCGGCACGCCGGAGACGCCGACCGTCGAGATCGGCACGTTCTCGTTGACGAGGCGGAATTCCAGCTTGGCGGTCTTGCCGATGATGGCCTTGATCGGCCCCGAATCGGTGACACCCGGAAGCTGCAGCAGGATGCGGTCGTCGCCCTGGCGGACGATGGTGGGCTCCTTGGTGCCCGATTCGTCGACGCGACGGCGCAGGATCTCGATCGACTGCTCGAGGATCTGGGTCTTGCGCGCGGTCAGCGCCTGCTCGGTGAACACGATGCGGAAATTGCCTTCCGGCGTCGAGCTGACGTCGAGCCCTTCCTCGAGGCGGCGCACGATCTCGAGCGCCTTGGGCAGGTCGGCCGGCTCGCGCACCGCGCCGACGATAGCGTTGCCCTCGACCTCGACCTCGCGGAAGCGCACCTGCTCCTTGCGGAACTCGCCGCGGATGGTGTCCGACAGGCTGACCAGGCGTTCCTCGATCACCGGGCCGATGCCGACCTCGAGCAGGAAATGTGCGCCGCCGCGCAGGTCGAGACCGAGCCCGATCTGGCGCGAGGGCACGAAGCCCGGCCATTCGGCGAGCTGCTCCTTGGTAAAAAAGTTGGGAATGCAGAGAATCAGCCCCAGCAAGCAGGTCCCGAGGATCAGGACGGCCTTCCAGGTCGGCATATGCATCATGGTGCGATCGGTCCCGTACTAGCGCCAGAGCCGGCGGCCGCAGCGCCGCCTGGCCCGGTCATGCGCGCGCGCCAGCGCGGCGCTCAGTTCTTCCTCGGTCCGAACAGCCCGGCCAGACCACCGCCACGCTTGACCTCGGGAGCCGTCGGCGGCGGCAGCGCCGGCGCGTCTTCGTCCTCCTCCTCGGCCTCTTCCTCGACCGCATCGGTCTTCTTGGCGCCGCGCACCGGCTCGCCTCGGGCGATCACGTCGGTGATGGTGCCCTTGACCATGCGCACCTTGACGCCCTCGGCGATCTGCACGTCGACTTCGGTGTCGTTGATGACCTTGACCACCTGGCCGATCATGCCGCCGCCAGTGACGACGCGGTCGCCGCGGCGAACCGCCGCGATCATCTCGCGATGCGCCTTCATCTTTTTCTGCTGCGGGCGGATCAGGAGGAAATAGAACACCACGAAAATCAGGATCAGCGGCAGGAACTGCATGATCCCATCGCCGCCAAAACCACCGCCGGCCTGCGCGTAGGCCTCCGATATGAACATTGCCTTCTCCCTGCTAACTGCCGGTCAAACCGACAGAATTTGCCTCTGACGGGCCGGAAAATCTGCCGGACTATAGCCGCCTGCCCGGCAATTGCAATGTGGGGTTTGCCGCGGCGGTTGCAACCGCTTTGTCGTGGATTGTCAGGGGCTTGTACCGGAACGGCACATGGCCGGGCGGAATCGCAAGGGTTTCCGTCCGGCCGCGATTTGCTCTAGTGTCCCGCCGGTTTTCGAGGAGTACGCCCATCATGTCCGACGCCCTGCAGCCGCTGCTGGCGCGCATCGCCGACGCCCTGGACCGGCTTGCCCCGGCCAGCAGCGCCGCCCCGACCCTGGAAAGCGCCGACGCCTTCGCCTGGCACGCCGAGGGCAACCGGCTGGAGCCGGTGCCGCAGGTCAACCGGGTCGAGATCATGCTGCTGCAGGGCATCGAGCATCAGCGCGAAACGCTGCTCGACAATACGCGGCGCTTCGCCAACGGGCTGCCGGCCAACAACGCCTTGCTGTGGGGCGCGCGCGGGGCGGGCAAGTCCTCGCTGGTCAAAGCGGTGCACGCGGCGGTCAACGCCGAACGGGCGAAGGCCGGGCGCGATCCCGTGGTGCTGGTCGAGATCCATCGCGAGGACATTCCCTCCCTGCCGCGTCTGCTGGCGCTGCTGCGCGCCTCGGCGCGACGCACCATCCTGTTCTGCGACGATCTTTCCTTCGACGGCCAGGACGCCGCCTACAAGTCGCTGAAAGCGGTGCTGGAAGGCGGCATCGAGGGCCGGCCGCACAACGTGGTGTTCTACGCCACCTCGAACCGCCGCCATCTGATGCCGCGCGACATGATCGAGAACGAGCGCTCGACGGCGATCAATCCCAGCGAGGCGGTCGAGGAAAAGGTGTCTCTATCCGATCGCTTCGGCCTCTGGCTGGGATTCCACAACTGCGACCAGGACACGTTCTTCGCCATGATCGAAGGCTACGTGCGCCATTACGGGCTGAAGATCGAAACGGAGGAGCTGCGCAAGCAGGCCGTCGAATGGTCGGTGACGCGCGGCAGCCGCTCCGGCCGCGTCGCCTGGCAGTTCATCCAGGACCTGGCGGGCCGGCTGGGACAGCGGCTGGATTGAACTTCATCCTACCGTCCAATCGCGTCCAAATACGTCACCCCCGCGAAAGCGGGGGTCTTTTTCAGATTAGCCTTTGTCGAGAAAGATCCCCGCTTTCGCGGGGATGACGCAGTTTTCACTGCCCAAGGAGCGGCAGCGGGTCGATCGCCTTGTTGCGCTGGCGGATTTCGAAATGCAGCTGCGGGCTGGTGACGTTGCCGGTCTGCCCGACTTTAGCGATGACCTGGCCCTTGGCCACCTGGCTGCCGCGCGCGACGAGAATTTCCTCGTTATGCGCGTAGGCCGAGACGTAGCCGTCGGCATGGCCGATCAGCACCAGCTTGCCGAAACCGCGCACTTCCTCGCCGGCATAGAGCACGTTGCCCGGCGCCGCCGCTTTCACCGGCGTTCCCGCCGCAGCCGCAATATTGACGCCGTCGTTCTGCACGCCGCCGGGCTGCGGGCCGAAACCGGCGACGAGCTGGCCGCGCAGAGGCCAGGCGAAACTGACGGGGCCGGTCGGCAATGGCGCCGGCTTGGCGGCGACCTGTGGCGCTGCGGTGGCCGGGGGCGCGGCTGACGGAGCTGCGGCTTGGGATGCCGGTGCGGGCGGCGATGCGGCTGGCGGCGTTACGCTGGTCGGCGCCGCAGACGAAGGTGCGGCAGAGGACGGCGCTGCGGCGACAGGTGCGGAAGCGACGCCGGATGGCGGCGGCAGCGCTTCCGAGGTGACCGAACCGCCGCTGATGGTTCCGGTCGAGGCCGGCACCGGCGCGGCGGCGAGACTGGCGCCCGACGCGGGAATTTCCAGCCACTGGCCGACGCGGATCGTGTAGGGCGCCGCCAGCGAATTGCGGTCGATGATGGTCTGCGGCGCGACGTTGAAGCGCCGGCCGATGCCGTAGACCGTATCGCCGCTGGCCACCACGTAGATCGCCGCCTGGCCAGGTTCGGCGGCCGAGCCCGGCTGCTCGACGGTGCCGGCGCGGCGGGCATAGAGCACGTCGTCGTAGACGGTGCAGCCGCCCAGCGCCGCCAGCAGCGCTGTGGCAAGGAGCAGTCGCGACGGAAAGATACGCATGGCCACCACCGTTCCCGCTATTGCCCCGTCGCAGCGACGGGCTCGAATCGTTTAACCGAAATCGCGCCGGTTGTGAATCCCCGCAACGATCGCCGCGAATTGCGGCGGCATCGCGACCGGCAGGTCAGAAGTCGCTGGTTTCCGGCAAGGCACCGGGCACCAGCGGCACGAAGCGCACCGGCAGCAGGTTCTCGCGCTCCAGCCCGCGCTCGGTCTTGACCATGCGCACGATGCTCTGGTTGAGCGGATCGGGCCCCATCGGCATCACGAGAATGCCGCCATCGGCTAGCTGATCGACCAGGGTGGCCGGCACGTCGCGGCCCGCCGCGGTGACGATGATACGCTCGAACGGCGCCTGTTCGCGCCAGCCCTTGGTGCCGTCGGCGACGCGGAACACCACGTTGTGGCAGCGCAGATGCTGCAGCCGCCGCTCGGCCTCTTCGGCCAGCGGCCGGTAGCGCTCGATGGTGTAGAGCCGGCGGCACATCTTCGACAGCACGGCCGCCTGATAGCCCGAGCCGGTGCCGACCTCGAGCACTTTCATGCGGTCCTCGACCTGCAGCGCCTGGGTCATGACGGCGACGACGTAGGGCTGGCTGATGGTCTGGCCGTGGCCGATCGGCAGCGCCAGGTTCTCGTAGGCCTGGTCGGTGAAGGTCGGCAGCATGAACTCTTCGCGCGGGATGCGCTCGATCGAGGACAGCACGCGCGTATCGGTGATGCCGGCGCGGCGCAGCTCCATGATCAGGCGAATCTTGGCGGCGCGATTGCTCATTCGAACAGATGGGCCAGCTTCTTCTGCGCCGCCTTGTGCGTCAGGTCGAGATGCAGCGGCGTCACCGACACGTAGCCGGCGCGCACCGCCGCCAGATCGCTGTCGGCGGCCGGCTCGGTCTGGCCGCGCGCGTAGGTCAGCCAGTAATAGGTGCCGCCGCGCGGATCCTTGCGCTCGACCACGTCCATCATCATGTCGATATGCGCCTGGCCGGTGACCTTGACGCCCTTGACGTTCTTGGGCTCGACGTCGGGGAAATTGACGTTGAGCAGCATCTCCTTGGGCCATTCGACGCTGACCAGCTTGCGGATGATCTTCGCGGCGTGGCGCTCGGCGGTCTCCCACTTCACCGGATCGTCGTGCAGATAGGCCTGGCTCAGCGCGATCGAGGAAATGCCCAGCATGCACCCTTCCATGGCGCCGGCGATGGTGCCGGAATAGGTCACGTCGTCGGCCATGTTGGCGCCGCGATTGACGCCGGACAGCACCAGGTCGGGCTGCTTGTCGATCAGCAGGTGGCGCGAGGCGAACAACACGCAGTCCGTCGGCGTGCCGTCCATCGCGAAGGTGCGCTCGCCCGCTTCGCGATAGCGCAGCGGCATCGACAGGGTCAGCGAATGGCTGGCGCCGCTCTGGTTGCGTTCGGGCGCCACCACCCACACGTCGCTGGACAATTCGCGGGCGATCTTGATCAGGCATTCCAGGCCCGGCGCGTTGATGCCGTCGTCGTTGGTCACCAGAATGCGGGCCTTGGGCAGGTCGATGCGACCGCGGGTCATGTTCTTTTTCCTTCCGTCCCGCCGCAAACGGCGGGCGCCCGTTACGGTGCGGGGCGTTCGATGCGTTCGAGGCCGCCCATATACGGCCTCAGCGCGACAGGCACAACCACCGAACCGTCCTGTTCCTGGTAGTTTTCCAGAATGGCCACAAGGCAGCGCCCCACCGCGACGCCCGAGCCGTTCAGCGTGTGCAGGAACTGCGTGCCCTTCTCGCCCGGGCGGCGGAAGCGGGCGTTCATGCGCCGCGCCTGGAAGTCGCCGCAATTGGAGCAGCTCGATATTTCGCGATAGGCATGCTGGCCGGGCAGCCAGACTTCGATGTCGTAGGTCTTGCGCGCCGCAAACCCCATGTCGCCGGTGCACAGCACGATGGTGCGGTAGGGCAGGTCGAGGCGCTTCAGCACCTTCTCGGCCGCCTTGGTCATGCGCCGATGCTCGGCCTCCGAGTCCTCCGGCGCGACGATGCTGACCATCTCGACCTTGGGAAACTGGTGCTGGCGGATCATGCCGCGCGTGTCGCGCCCGGCGGCACCGGCCTCGGAGCGGAAGCACGGCGTCCACGCCGTATAGCGGCGCGGCAGGCTCGCCGCCTCGACGATCTCGTCGGCGACGATATTGGTCAGCGGCACTTCGGCTGTGGGAATGAGCCAGCGCCGCGTCAGCTCGTCACCCGTGGTGAGGAACTGGTCCTCGGCGAATTTGGGCAGCTGCCCGGTGCCGTACAGCGCGCCGTCCTTCACCAGCAGCGGCGGATCGATCTCCGTATAGCCATGCTCCTCGGTGTGCAGGTCGAGCATGAACTGCGCCAGCGCCCGCTCCAGGCGCGCCAGCTTTCCTTTCAGCATGACGAAACGGGCGCCCGAGATCTTGGCCGCGGTGGCGAAATCCATCAGGCCCAGTCCTTCGCCGATCTCGACATGGTCCTTGGGCGAGAAATTGAACTTGCGCGGCGTCCCGACCTTGCGCAACTCGACATTGGCGCTCTCATCCGCGCCCGGCGGCACGTCGTCGGCCGGCAGGTTGGGGATCGCCGCCAGCGCATCGCGGATCGCGGCATCGGCCTCCGCCACCGCCGCTTCGCCCGCCTTCAGCGCGCCGTCGAGGCCAGCGGCCTCGGCCAGCAGCGCATCGGCGTTCTCGCCCTTGCCCTTGGCGATGCCGATCTGCTTGGAGAGCTGCTTGCGTTTGGCCTGAACCTGCTCGCTGTCCGAAATCGCAGTGCGGCGGGCGCGGTCGAGCTCGAGCAACCGCGCCGAGAGCGGCGCGAGATTGCGCCGCTTCAGCGCGGCGTCGAAGGCTTCGGGATTGTCGCGGATGAGCTTGATGTCGTGCATGGCGAACTACTGGCTGGGCGGCGTCGTCGGACGGTCGGGAAACTCCTCGGCCTCGCTCTTCGACGGCTCTTCGGCCTCGGGCGGCGCGGCCTCGTCGCCCTCCTCTTCCTCTTCGGCGTTCTCGTCCTCGTCCTTGCGCTTCTTCTCGATCAGCCGGCCGATGACGATCGCCACCTCGTAGAGCAGGATGACCGGCACGGCCAGCGACACCTGGCTGATGACGTCGGGCGGCGTCAGCACGGCGGCGAGAATGAACGCGGCGACGATGGCGTAGCGCCGCTTGGATGCCAGGCCGGCCGCCGACACGATGCCGACCCGCACCAGCAGGGTCAGCAGCACCGGCAATTCGAAGGCGAGGCCGAAGGCGAACATGAGCTGCATGACCAGCGAGAGATACTCGCTGACCTTGGGCAGCAGCTTGATGTTGTCGGTTTCGAAGGCGATGAAGAAATCCCACGCCACCGGGACGACGAAGTAATAGACCCCGGCGGCGCCGAGATAGAACATGATCGGCGTCGAGATCAGGAACGGCAGGAACGCCGCGCGCTCGTGGCGGTAGAGCCCCGGCGCGACGAACATCCATATCTGCACGGCGAAGAACGGAAAGCCGATCAGGAAGGCGGCGAAGAAGGCCAGCTTGATGTAGGTGAAGAACGCCTCGGTCAGCGAGGTGTAGATCAGCGGCTCGTTGGTGCGCGCCTGCAAGGGCGCGGCGAGGAACTTGAAGATCGGCTCCGAGACGTAGAAGAACGCCAGGAACAGCACCACCATCGCGACCGCGCTCCACAGCAGGCGACGGCGCAGCTCGATCAGATGATCGAGCAGCGGCATTTTCCGGTCGTCTTCGGGTTCGTCGGTCACTTGTGGATCTGGATGCCCTGGCTGGCGCGAAGCGGAACTCGTTTATGCGGGCGCGGCGCGGCGCGCGCCAGCGGTTTGTTGCGGTCGAGCCTCAGGATTTGCGCCCGGAATTCGCCACCGTGTCGTATTGCGGCGGCGGCGCCACGTCGGCCAGGGTCGGCTCGTCCGCCGGCGCATCCGCGCCGGGCGGCCGGTAGTCGCCGCCGCCGCGAAACTCCTCGACGGCGGGCGTCGGCGTCGCGCCGGGATCGTCGCCGAGCAGCGCCTTAGGATCGAGCGAGCGGGGGTCGAAGGAATCGCGGACCTTGCGGTCGGGGTCTATCTGGTCGGCCAGATCGTCGAGATGCAGCGCGGTGTTGTCGCGGATGCTCTTGCGCACCTCGTCGATGCCGGAGTCGCGCATCATGTCGTCGACATGGCCCTGGAATTCGCGCGCCATGCCGCGCGCCGCGCCGAGCCAGCCGCGCACCGTGCGCAGCACCTGCGGCAGTTCCTTGGGACCGATGACGACGAGCGCAATCAGCGCGATCAGCGCCATCTCGCTCCAACCGAGGTCCAGCATCTCGCCTCAACCTCCGCGAACGCCCAAAGGCGTCCGCCTTCCCGTCAGCTCTTGGTGACGGGATCGCTGGCCTTGTTCGACGAGGACGTCGTGCCGCTGCCGATCGTGCGCGGATCGCCGTTGGCGGCCTGGTTGCCCTCCGGCGTCTCGTCCGTGCCGACGCCCTTCTTGAAGGCCTTCAAGCCCTTGCCGAAATCGCCCATCAGCTGCGAGATCTTGCCGCGGCCGCCGAACAGCAGCAGGACCACCGCAAGCACGATCAGCCAATGCCAAATACTGAAGCTACCCATTTCCATCGCCTCCCGACTGTCGCGGTACCGCTGGTGCCGGCCCTGTAACGTCCGGCGGATATTGGCAAATCAGCCCCCGCCGCGCAACGCCGCGGCCCCCAGCGAGCCCTCTATTTGGGGTCGCCGGCCGGAAATACAAAGCTTTGGGCGGGGTCCAGCGCCACCCGCACGATGCTGTCCTCGGCCGGCAGGAACCGGCCGGGCACCCGCACATGCCAGTGATCGTGCTCCGGCTGCTGCGCCGATCCGCCGCCCAGGGCGCCGTCATGGCGATGCGCGGGGTCGAGATTGAGGCACAGATGCACCAGGCTGGTGCGGCCCAGCAGCCGCGCCGCCACGACCCTGGCGGCGATGCCCGGCGCGGCCGAATTGCCGTCCGCTGGCCCCTGAACGCGCAGCGCCTCGGGCCGGATCAGCACCTCCGCCGCCGCGCCCTCGGGCAGGCCGCCGGCGGCGACCGGCCCGAACGGCGTCGCCACGCGGCCGCCGCGCACCACGCCCTGCAGAACGTTCAGGTCGCTGAAGAACTCGGCGACGAAGCGATTGGCCGGCTGGCCGTAGATCTCGCTCGGCGTGCCGAGCTGCACCAGCCGCCCGCGATCCATCATGGCGATGCGGTCGGCCATGAACATCGCCTCCTCCGGATCGTGCGTCACCAGAAGCGTCGTCGTGCCGCTCTGCTTCAGCACGTGCAGCGCGTCGTCGCGCACGCGCTGGCGCAGGCGCGTGTCGAGGCCCGAGAACGGCTCGTCGAGCAGCATGATCTTGGGTTGCGGCGCCAGCGCCCGCGCCAGCGCCACACGCTGCTGCTGCCCGCCCGACAGCATGTGCGGATAGGCCTCGGCGAACTCCTCCATGCCGACCTGCGCCAGCATGGCGCGGCTGCGCGCGACGCGTTCGCCCAACGATACGCTGCCAAGACCGAAGCCGACATTCTCGACCACGCGCAAATGCGGAAACAGCGCGAAGTCCTGGAACACCAGCCCGACGCTGCGCCGCTCCGGCGGCACGTGGGTTTGCGAATCGGCGACGCGGCGGCCGTCGATGTCGATGCTGCCTTGCTGCAGGCGCTCGAGCCCGGCGACCAGCCGCAGCGCGGTGGTCTTGCCGCAGCCGGAGGGACCGACCAGGCAGACCAGCTCGCCGGGCGCCGCCTGCAGGCTGAGATCGCGCAGCACCGGCGCCACGTCGTAGGCGTGCGACACGCCCTCGAGCCGCAGACCGACGCTCATGGCGCAGCCTCCAGCGGTGGCGCCATGCCGGCGGCGAGACGGCTGCCGGCGCCGGGGCGCGACTGCGAGATGGCGCGGCTGAGCAGCAGCACCGGCACCAGGGCGAAGGCGACGATGGCCAGCGACGGCAGCGCCGCCTGCGGCAGGCGCTCGTCGGAGGCGTACTGGTAGGCGCGCACCGCCAGCGTGTCGAAATCGAAGGGCCGCATGATCAGGGTCGCCGGCAGTTCCTTCATGACGTCGACGAACACCAGCATGGCCGCCGTGAACAGGCTGCCGGCCATCATCGGCGAATGCACCTCGCGCAACGCCCGCACGGGCGCGGCGCCAAGGGTGCGGGCCGCACTCTCCATGCTGGGCGTGATGCGCGCCAGCCCGGCCTCGACGGAATTCAGCGCCACGGCAAGAAACCGGATGACGTAGGCCAGCAGCAGCGCCACCGCCGTGCCGCTGAGCAGCAGGCCGGTGGGCACGCCGAACAGGCTGCGGGCGGCGGCGTCGATCTGCCGATCGAGCGTCGTCAGCGGCAGCAGGATGCCGACCGCCAGCACCGCACCCGGAATGGCGTAACCCAGACCCGCGACCCGCACCGCGCCGCGCACCAGCCGCGAGCGGCGCAGCCGGTCGGCATAGGCCAGCGCCAGCGCCACCAGCACCGCCGCGGCGGACGTCAGCAACGCCAGCACGATGCTGTGGCCGGCGTCGCGATAGAATTCGCCGTCGGCCAGCGCGCCGGCATGTTCGATCGCGCCGTTCAGCAAGGTCGCCGCCGGCACGAGGAAACCCAGCCCGACCAGCAGGCCGCAGAATGCGGTCGCCGCCGCCGCACTTCCCGCGCCCAGCGGATAGCGGCGGATCTGGCTGTAGCGGCGCGAGGTGTGCTCGATGCGGCCCTTGCCGCGCGAGGCGCGCTCGACCATCAGCAGCACCGCCACCACCAGCATCATGGCGGCGGCGAGCTGCGCGGCGGCGCGATAGTCGCCGAAGCCGAACCAGGCGCGGAAGATGCCGGTGCTGAACGTGTCGACGCCAAAGAACTGCACGGCGCCGAATTCGTTCAGCGTCTCCATCATGACCAGCGCCAGCCCGCCGACGATGGCCGGCCGCGCCAGCGGCAGGGCGACGCCGGCGAAGCTGCCCCAGGCGCTGCGGCCCAGCGTGCGGCTGACTTCCAGCACGCACAGCGACTGGTCGAGGAACGCCGCCCGGGCCATCAGGTAGACGTAAGGGTAGAGCACCAGCGACAGCACCGCGATGGCGCCGCCCATGTTGCGGATCGAGGGAAACCCGTAATCGCCCGCCTCGAGGCCGAAGGCGGCGCGCAGCGCCATCTGCAGCGGTCCGGCGAAATCGAGCAGGCCGGTATAGGCGTAGGCGACGACGTAAGTCGGCATCGCCAGCGGCAGCAGCAGCGCCCACTCGAACAGCCGCACGCCGGGAAACCGGCACATCGTCACCAGCCACGCCGCCGCCACGCCCAGCGCCAGCGTGCCGGCGCAGACGCCCAGCATCAGCAGCAGCGTATTGGTCAGGTAGCGGGCTAGCACCGTGTGGACCAGATGGCGCCACAGTTCGGGATCGGCGGTCAGCAGCGGGTAGACGACGGCGGCAACCGGCGCCAGCACCAGCAAGCCGATCGCCACCGCGAACACGGTCCAGCCGTCGACGCGCCATGCGGCGCGCGGCGTCGTTGGCTGCGATTGGGTCTCAGGCGCGACCATGGCCGGCGATCATGCGGGATGGTGCCGGTGAAGGCCAGACGGCTATTCGGCCTTTTCTGTCGCAGCTTCCGCCGTCTCGCCGTCGTCGGTCAGCGGCTCGGCATCCTCGTCCTCGGTCGGCTCGAGCGGCAGGTCGCCTTCCTCGGGCCGGTAGACGGTGATGTTGGCGTTGGCGTCGAGCAGGCCGGCGGCCTTCAGCTCGTCGAAGCCCGGCAGGTCGTCGAGCGCGGCGAGCCCGAAATGCTCCAGGAAGAACGGCGTGCTGCCCCAGGTCACCGGCTTGCCGGGCGCCCGCCGCCGGCCCATCGGCTGGATCCAGCCCTGCTCGAACAGAAGGTCGAGCGTGCCCTTGCTCAGCCCGACGCCGCGGATCGCCTCGATCTCGGCGCGGGTCACCGGCTGGTGGTAGGCGATGATCGCCAGCGTCTCGACCGCCGCGCGCGAGAGCTTGCGCGACACCTGCGTCTCGATCTTCAGCCGGTCCTTCAGATCGGGCGCGGTGCGGAACGTCCAGGCGCCGGCCACCTTGACCAGGTTGACGCCGCGGCTGGCGTACATCTCGGCGAGATCGGCCAGCAGCGCGCGCATGTCGGTGCCCTCGGGCAGGCGCTCGGCCAGCGCCTCCTCGTCCAGCATGGTGGCGCTGGCGAAGATCAGGGCCTCGAGCAGGCGCAGGTTCTGCGCGTGTTCGTCCGCGCTATCGTCGGCGTTCTCGCTCATGATCCGAAACAACTCTCCCGCGCGCTATTCCGAAGCCGGGCGCTTGCGCATGAAAATGGGGCCGAAAGCCTCGGTCTGGCGCAGCTCGAGCGCGCCTTCCTTGGCCATGTGCAGCGAGGCAACGAAGGTCGAGGCCATCGCGGAGCGCCGCTTCATAACGTCCTGCAGCCCCGGCGGCAAGAAATCCAGCAGCGACTGCCATTCGACGGCGATGCCCAGCATGCGGCCCAGGCGCTCGGCCGCCTCCTCGACGGAGTAGAACTCCATCGGCTTGATGTGCATGACCGTTTCCTGGGTGCGGCGCTGGATCTCGCCGTAGCCCTTCAGCAGGTCGTAGAGCTTGACGTCCCAGATCGGCCGCCGCACCACGGGCACGCCCTCGGGCGCGCCGCGGCGGAACCAGTCGCGACCGAGCTGGCCGCGCGCCATCAGGCGCACGCCCGCCTCCTGCATCGCCTCCAGCCGGCGCAACTGCCAGGCCAGCGCGTCGGCCATCTGCTCGGCCGAAGGCTGGTCCTCGGTCTGCGGCGGCTCCGGCAGCATCAGCCGCGACTTCAGGTAGGCCAGCCAGGCCGCCATGACGAGATAGTCGGCGGCGATCTCCAGCCGCAGACGCCGCGCGGTGGCGATGAATTCGAGATACTGGTCGACCAGCGCCACCATCGAGATGCGCCGCAGATCGACTTTCTGCTCCCGCGCCAGGGTCAGCAGGATGTCGAGTGGGCCTTCGAAGCCCTCCAGGTTGACGACGAGTTCACCCTCGCCGGCGACGCCGTCCGGCCGGCCCTGGTCGAACGGCTCGGCGGCTTGCAGGGCGGCGTTTTCGGGCGTGTCTGACATGGCGTCTGGCTACCAGCCGCGGGGCGAAGAAACAAGGAAAGCGAGCCAAGATATCCCCAGAATCACGGGGAAAACGCGTATTAAACCGTCACCCCCGCGAAAGCGGGGGTCTCGCCGTCGCGCAGGCAATCTGCTTCCCGTCCAATTTTGCTTTCCGAGAAAGACCCCCGCTCAAGGCGGGGGTGACGTGTTGGATCAGACAGCCGCCGGCGCCAGCAGCGCGTCGAGCCGCCGCTGCCAGGCGGAAAATTCGGCCGCCTGCGGCGGCTGGCGCGCGCCTGCAAGCCGCGCCCGGCCCCGCGCCAGCCGCTCCAGCGCCAGCTCGGTCATCGGCCCGGCGGCGTCGGCCACCTGCACCATCTCGTCCATCCGCCCGTTGCAATGCAGGGCGATGTCGCAGCCGGCCGCCAGCGAGGCGGCGGCGCGTTCGCCCAGGCTGCCGCCCAGAGCCTGCATCGATAGGTCGTCCGACAGCAGCAGCCCCTGGAAGCCGATCGCGCCGCGCACGATGCGATCGATCACGGTCGGCGAGGTGGTCGCCGGTCGCTCGGCATCGATGGCGGTGTAGAGCACGTGGGCGGTCATGCCCCAGGGCATGTCGGACAGGGATTTGAACGGCAGGAAGTCGGTGTGCTGCAGTTCCACCGCCGACGTGCCGACCTTCGGCAGCGCCAGATGGCTGTCGACGCCGGCGCGGCCATGGCCGGGCAGATGCTTGATCACCGGCATGATCCCCATGTCGAGCATGGTGCCGGCGGCGATGCGGCCGAGATCGGCAACGATCTCGGGCTGCAACGCGAAAGCGCGATCGCCGATCACGTCATGGGCGCCGGGCACCGGCACGTCGAGGCAGGGGACGCAGTCGACGTCGATGCCGAGCGCGATCAGTTCGGCCGCGATCAGCCGCATGTTGAACTCGACCGCTTCGCGGCCCAGCGCCGGATCGCGCCGGAACAGATCGCCGAAGCGCGCCGCCGGCGGCGCCTGGCGCCAATGCGGCGGCTTCAGCCGCTGCACCCGCCCGCCTTCCTGATCGATCAGCACCGGCGCGTCGGAACGGCCGACACTGTCGCGCAGATCGGCCGTGAGCCGCGAGATCTGCTCAGGCGTGCCGCAATTGCGCGCGAACAGGATGAAGCCCAGCGGATCGCTGCGACGGAAGAAGTCGCGCTCCTCGCCGCTCAGTTCGAGTCCGGCGCAGCCGAAGATCGCCGCTTTAGGCGCGCTCATGGCTTGACCACCAGACATTCGACCGAACGGCCACGCAGGGCAGCGCAGGCCGATTGTGCGCCGCTTTCGTCGAGCGGGCCGGCCTGCACGCGATAGAATGTGCCGCGCTCGCCCAGATCGACGCGCACCGCACGCATCGTCAGCTTGCCCAGCACGTCGCCATTGGACTGCTGCAGCCGCGCCCAGGTCGCCTTGGCCTGCTCCTCGGTGCGCACCGAGGCGAGCTGGATGCGATGGCCGGACAGCGTGTCGATCAAGGTCGCGATGCTGGGGCTGCTTTGCGGCGGGGCGGCCGGTTGCGCCGGCTCGGCGGCAGGGGCAGCCGGTGTCGCGGGCGTCGGTGTCGCGGGCGTCGGAGTCTGTGGCGTCGTCCCTGGCGGTGCGGCGGCTTGCGGTGTACCCGGCTGCGGCGGACCCGGAAGCGGCTGGTCGACGGCCGAGGGCGGCGCGCCGGGAGCGGCAGCCTCGCCCTGCGGCGCGGGCTGGACCGGCATCGGCGCGGGCTGCGCCTGCGGCGGCACCGGCGGCGGAATCTGCGGCTCGGGCGGCGGCGGCAGCAGCTTCTCCGGCCCCTGCGGCACGCTGCCGGGCGATATGCGTTCGTAGACCGTCTTGTCCTGGTTGGGCACGACCAGCCCGCCGGGCGTATCGGGGCGAATCTTGATCGGTTTCTCGTCGGCGCGGATCAGCGGCACGATGCCCTGGCCGCCGGCCTCCATGTCCTTCTCGTGCGCCCAGTAGATGACGCCGCCGAAGCTGGCCAAAGCCGCCACCGACACCAGCAGGGTCAGCAGCCGCCCGCGCCGGCGCGTCACGCGCGCCAGCCGGCTGCCGGCTTCCGGGCCCGACGGCGGCGTGAAGACCGGCTTTTGCGCCATCAGCGCATTTCCTCCGCCGGCGTCACGCCGAAGATGTCGAGCCCGGAGGCGATCACCGTGCCGACGCCCTGGACCAGCGCCAGTCGCGCGCGCGTCAATTCGCTGTTGCCGTCGTTGATGAAACGCAGCGTGGCGTCCTCCTTGCCGCGGTTCCAGTGCACGTGGAAGGCCGATGCCAGGTCGTAGAGATAGAAGGCCAGCCGGTGCGGCTCGTGCGCCTGGGCAGCGGCCTCGACGGTGCGCGGCCAGCTCGCCATCAGCCGGATCAGGCCGAGTTCGCCCGCATCCTGCAGCGGCGACAGGTCGGCCTGGGCCAGCGCCTCGGGCATCAGGTCGCGCTCGCCGGCCTGTTCGGCCTGGCGCATGACCGAGCGCGTGCGCGCATGGGCGTACTGCACGTACCACACCGGATTGTCGCGCGACTGTTCGGTCGCCTTCACCAGGTCGAAATCGAACGGCGCGTCGTTCTTGCGCGTCAACATCAGGAAACGCACCACGTCCTTGCCGACGTCGTCGATCAGCTCGCGCAGTGTAACAAATACGCCGGCCCTTTTCGACATCCGCACGAGCTCGCCGCCGCGCATCAGGCGGACGATCTGGCAGACCTTGACGTCGAGTTCGGCCTTGTTGTTGCCGGTGATCGCCTTGACCGCGGCCTGCATGCGCTTGATGTAGCCGCCGTGATCGGCGCCCCAGACGTCGATCATGTCGAGGTAGCCGCGCCGCGCCTTGTCGTGGTGGTAGGCGATGTCGTTGGCGAAATAGGTATAGGAGCCGTCCGACTTCTTCAGCGGCCGGTCGACGTCGTCGCCGAACTCGGTGGCGCGGAACAGGGTCTGCTCGCGATCCTCCCAATCCTCCGGCTTCATGCCCTTGGGCGGCTGCAGGCGGCCGACATAGATCAGCCCGGCATCGGTCAGCGTCTTCATGGCGCGATCGACGGCGCCGGCCTCGACCAGCGCCCGCTCGCTGCTGAACACGGTCTGGTGCACGCCCAGCAGTTCGAGATCGGCCTTGATGTTCTCCATCATCGCCGTCACCGCGAAGTCGCGGAACGGCGCCAGCCACTCGGCTTCCGGCGCGGCTCTGTACTTGTCGCCGTACTGCTTCGCCAGCGCCTCGCCGACCGGCTTCAGGTAGTCGCCGGGATAGAGGCCTTCGGGGATCTCGCCGATGTCTTCGCCCAGCGCCTCGCGATAGCGCAGCCAGGCGGAGCGCGCCAGGATGTCGACCTGGGCGCCGGCGTCGTTGATGTAGTATTCGCGCGTGACGTCGTAGCCGACCTTCTCCAGCAGCGACGCCAGCACGTCGCCATAGACCGCGCCGCGCGCATGCGCCACGTGCAGCGGCCCGGTCGGATTGGCCGAGACGTACTCGACATTGACCTTCTTGCCGGCGCCGGCCGCCGAATGGCCGTAGCCGCGACCGGCCTGCAGCACGTCTTGCAGGCGCGCGCGCCAGAAGCCGTCGCTCAGCCTGAGATTGACGAAGCCCGGCCCCGCGACCGAGATGTCGGTGACGTCGGCATTCTTCTTCAGTTCGCCCACCAGAAGATCGGCGATCTCCCGCGGCTTGCGGCCGGCCTGCTTGCTCAGCACCAGTGCGGCATTGGTCGCGACGTCGCCATGCGAGGCGTCGCGCGGCGGCTCGGCCGTCACGGCGGCGGTGTCCAGCTTCGGCAGCGTCCCGGATGCGGCCAGCCGGCCGAGGGCCGCTTCGATCTCGGCGGCGAAATGCTTGAATGGATCCATCGTCGGCTTGCTTCTATTCGTAAACGTCCAACAGGCGGCGATGCTCCAACAAGGCGAAGCGATCCGTCATGCCGGCGATGTAGTCGGCCACCAGGCGCGCGCGGCGGCGTTCGTCGGCGTTGCGAGCCCGTTCGCGCCAGTCCTGCGGCAGGCAGTCGGGCTCGCGGAACAGCAGTTCGAACAGCTCGCGCACGACCCGGCGCGCCTTTGAGGTCATGCGGTTGACGCGGTAGTGGCGGTACATACGCTCGAAAAGAAACTCTTTCAAGCGCCTGTCGGCGGCCGCCATTTCCGACGAAAACGCCACCACGGCGGCGTCGTGGCCGCGGATCGCCTCGACACTGGACGGCGCCAGCGCCGACAGCCGCCGCCGCGACTCGGCCAGCACATCGCGGATCATGCGATCGATCAGCCGGCGCGTGGTTTCGTTGATCAGCCGGTGCTCGTCGATGCCCGGATATTTCGCCCGCACCTCGGCCACCACGTCGCCGACCAGCGGCACCTGGCAGATATCGGCCAGACCGAACAGCCGGGCGCGCAGCCCGTCGTCTATGTCGTGGTTGTTGTAGGCGATGTCGTCGGACAGCGCCGCCACCTGCGCCTCCGCGCCCGGCCAGGTATGCAGTTCCAGATCCTGCACGCGGGTATATTCGACGATCGCCAGCGGCAGCTCGTCGAGACTGCGCTTCGCCGTCACCAGCGGGCCGTTGTGCTTGACGACCCCTTCCAGCGTCTCCCAGGTCAGGTTGAGACCGTCGAACGCCGCATAGCGCTGCTCGAGCTGGGTCAGGATGCGCAGGGTCTGCGCGTTGTGATCGAACCCGCCCCAGTCGCGCATCGCCAGATCGAGCGCCTCCTCGCCGGCATGGCCGAACGGCGTGTGGCCGAAATCGTGCGCCAGCGACAGGGTCTCGGCCATGTCCTCGTTCAGCCCCAGCGCCCGGGCCAGCGAACGGGCGATCTGCGCCACTTCCAGCGAATGGGTCAGGCGGGTGCGGTAGTGATCGCCTTCGTGGTAGACGAAAACCTGCGTCTTGTGCTTCAGCCGCCGGAAGGCGGAGGAATGGATGATGCGGTCGCGGTCGCGCTGGAACGGGGTGCGCCCCTGGGCTTCCGGCTCCGGATGCAGCCGGCCGCGGCTGCGGTTGGGGTCGGTCGCGTAGGGCTGCAGGCTCGTTTCGACCATCCGACCTCCGGTTGCGGGCGGCGTTGCTCAGCCGAAGCCGAAAAAGCCCGGGCCGAGATAGCGATAAACCTGGTCACCGCCCTTGATGATCATCTCCACCGCGACGTAGGCGATCACCAGCAGGCCGACATAGGCGATCCAGTGGTAGCGGTTCAGCACCTTGGCGATGAAGCTGGCGGCCACCGCCATCAGGGCGATCGACAGCACCAGGCCGAACACCAGGATTTCAGGATGGTCGCGCGCGGCGCCGGCCACCGCAAGCACGTTGTCGAGCGACATCGACAGGTCGGCGAGCACGATCTGCTTGACGGCTTCCGACGGCTTCTTGCGGACCGGCTGCACCTGCGCGTTTTCCAGCGCATCCGGATCGTGCTTCGGCGCCCGCACTTCGCGCCACATCTTCCATGCCACCCACAGCAGCAGCAGGCCGCCGGCCAGGGTCAGGCCAATGATGGCCAGCAGCTGCGTCGCCACCAGCGCGAAGGCCACGCGCATCAGCGTCGCGGCTAGAATGCCGATCATGATGATGCGGCCGCGCTTCTCGGCCGGCAGACCCGCCACCGCCAGGCCGATGATGATGGCGTTGTCGCCCGACAGCACGACGTCGATGACGATGACTTGGAAAAAGGCGGTCAGAGCCGCCGAATCGATCTCGATGCCGAACAAACTGAAGGTCCTCGCCGGGCGGCCGCTCTGCAAAAAGCGGGGCATACTCGCTGCCGGAACGGCAAAAGTAAACACCGAGCAAGCCCCAGTTTACATGGGAATCGCGCTGCGAACCGCAAGGTGCTGGATGGCGTCGGCAGGCGGCTCCATACTGTCCGCAAACCTGCCGGAGGAGGAACCATGAGCGGCCTGGTACTGCGCGCGGACGAGGATGGCGTAGCCTTTCTGACGCTGAACCGGCCGCAGGCGCTCAATGCGCTGAGCCCGAGCCTGTTCGTCGAGCTGCGCGCCCATATCGACGCCATCGCCGGCCAGACCGAAACGGTCGGCTGCGTCGTGCTGCAGGCGGAGGGCCGATCGTTCTCGGCCGGCAACGATTTGCGCGCCATCCAGGCCGGCGAGACGGCGCCGACCCCGAGCTTCCAGGCCGATACGGTCATGGCGCTGGAGCGACTGCCGCAGCCGACCATCGCCTCGGTGCAGGGGCACTGCTATACCGGCGCGCTCGAGCTGGTGCTGGGCTGCGACCTGATGGTGTGCGCCGACAGCGCGCGCTTCGCCGACACGCACGGCAAGTTCTCGATGACGCCGCTCTGGGGCATGAGCCAGCGCCTGCCGCGCCGCATCGGCCCGCTGCGCGCCAAGGAGATCATGTTCACCGGCAGGGTAGTGTCGGGCACCGAAGCCGCGGCGATCGGGCTGGCCAATCTCGTCGTGCCCGAGGCCGAACTGCGCCAGCGCACCGCCGAACTGGCGCAGCAGATCGTCGCCAGCTCCTGGCACACGCTGCGCGCCGACAAGAGACTGGTCGATGGCGGCCAGAATCTCGGCCTCACCGACGCGCTGGCCTACGAGCGCGCCAACAGCCCCGGCCGCGGCCCCGACATGGAAGAGCGCCTGAAGAAATTCGCGGCGAAGGGCTAGGTCCCGCGCCGCTTCGCCCGCGCCGTCGGCGGGGCGGCCAAAGGGTCTTCCGGCCAGGGATGGCGCGGATAGCGGCCGCGCATCTCCTTGCGCACATCGGCATAGGAGGAGCGCCAGAAACCGGCGAGATCGCCCGTCACCTGCAGCGGCCGTCCCGCCGGCGACAGCAGATGCAGGCTCAGGCTCACGCGCCCGTCGGCGATGGCAGGCGTCTGCGCCAGGCCGAACATCTCCTGCAGCTTCACCGCCAGCACTGGCTGCACCGGATCGCCGTAATCGATGCGGATACGCGAACCCGACGGCACCTCAATATGGGTCGGCGCCAGCCGGTCGAGCGCGCGCTGCTGCTCCCATGGCAGCAGGCTGCGGATGGCCGCGGCGTGATCGAGCCGGCGCAGGGCGGCCAGCGATGGCGCCTGATCCGCCGGCAGCCATTCCTCCAGCCGCGCCAGCAACGCGGTGTCGGAAAGATCGGGCCAATCCTCGCCGAAGACCGAGCGCAACAGCGCCACGCGCTGGCGCAAATTCTGCGCCGTCTCGTCCAGCGCCAGCGCCGCCATCCCGCGCTGACGCACCGCCTGCAGCAGCGCCGCCGCAATCGCCTCGCGCGGCGGCGCCTTGAGCGGCTTCTCGCTCAGCACCAGCGCGCCCAGCCGCTCCTGCCGCGCCGCCAGCACTTTCTGCTGCGCCTCGTCCCATTCGACGCTGTCGCGCGTTTCGATGTGGGCAGCGAAGTGCCGGCGCAGATCCGCCTCGTCCAGCGCGCCGGCCAGATAGATGCGTCCTTCGGCGCCCGATCCGTCGAGATCGGCGATGGCGA
>JBDZUM010000021.1:16550-20754 GCA_040255215.1 Rhodospirillaceae bacterium | reverse complement strand
CTCGAAATGCGAGAAGCGCCGACCCGCTTCCAGCGCCTGCAGCGCCTCCAGCCGCAAGCGGATATCGGCCGCCGGCTGTCCCGGCCGCGCCCGCATTATGTCGCGCTCCTCGAGCAGCGCCGCCAACCGGCAGGCCGTCACACCGGCGCCGATCTCCCGGCCGCGCAGGATCATGTGCGCCAGCCGCGGATGCACCGGCAGGCGCGCCAATCGCTTGCCATGCCCGGTGATGCGCCCCTGCGCGTCGAGCGCATCGAGCTCGCGCAGCAGCCCGACGGCCTGCGCGAAGTTGGAAACCGGCGGCGGATTGACCCAGCGCAGTGCCGCCGGATCGCCGACGCCCCATTGCGCCAGATCCAGCGCCAGCGACGCCAGATCGGCCGATTCCATTTCCGGCCGATCCGCCGCCGGCCGCGCCCGGTTCTCCGCCTCCGGCCACAAGCGGTAGCAGAGCCCCGGCCCCATCCGGCCGGCGCGACCGCGACGCTGATCGGCCGAGGCAAGGCTGGCCCGCACCGTTTCCAGCCGCGTCAGGCCCGAGCGCGGATCGAAGGCCGGCCGGCGCGCCAGCCCGCTGTCGATCACGATGCGCACGCCCTCGATGGTCAGCGAGGTTTCGGCGATCGACGTCGCCAGCACCACGCGCCGGCGCACGCCGCCTGGCGACACGGCGCGATCCTGCTCGGCCGCCGACAACTCGCCGTAGAGCGGCAGCACCTCGGCCGATACGCCGCCGTCGTTCAGCAGCCGCTCGACGCGCCTGATCTCGCCCGCCCCTGGCAGGAAGGCCAGCACGTCGCCCTCGCTCTCGCGCAAGGCCTGTCGCACCGCCTGCGCCATCGCCGCTTCCATGGCGACGCCGCCGGCCGGCGCAACGTAGCGGGTCTCGACCGGAAACAAGCGCCCGTCGCTGGTCAGGACCGGCGCATCCCCCAGCAGCGCCGACACCGCCTGCCCGTCGAGCGTCGCCGACATCGCCACCAGCCGCAGGTCTGGCCGCAGCCCGGACTGCACGTCGAGCGCCAGAGCGAGGCCGAGATCGGCCTGCAGGCTGCGCTCGTGGAATTCGTCGAACAGGATCGCGCCGACGCCCGGCAATTCGGGATCGTCCTGCAGCAGGCGCGTCAGGATTCCCTCGGTGACGACTTCCAGTCGCGTGGCGCGCGAAACCCTGGCCTCGTCGCGCACGCGAAAGCCGATCGCCTCGCCCAAAGCGCTGCCGTGGTTCTGCGCCAGGCGCTTCGCCACCATGCGCGCCGCCAGCCGGCGCGGCTCGAGCATCAGAACGCGCCGGCCGGAAAGCCAGTCCTGGTCGAGCAGCCGCAGCGGCAGCAAGGTCGACTTGCCCGCGCCCGGCGGCGCCTGCACGACGGCATTGCGGCCCTGACGCAGGGCGGCGAGAAACTCGCCTGCTATGTCCTCGACCGGCAGTCCCATGGTGGCGCGTTTGTGCGCCACGGCCGGCCGTCATGCAATGGTCATGGCCGGGCCGGCATGGCAGGATGCGCCATGGCTTTCACCACCCGTCCCGAAATTCTCGGCACCTTCGGCGTCGTCACCTCGACCCACTGGATCGGCACCGCCGTCGGCATGGCGGCGCTGGAAAAGGGCGGCAACGCCTTCGACGCCGCCGTCGCCACCGGCTTCGCCCTGCAAATCGTCGAACCGCATCTCAACGGCCCCGGCGGCGAGGCCCCGATCATCGTGCACGACGTGCGGCGCGGCCGCACCGAGGTGATCTGCGGCCAGGGCGTGGCGCCGGCCGCCGCGACAGTTGAGAAGTTCCAGGCGCTGGGGCTGGACATGATCCCCGGCACCGGTCTGCTGGCCGCCTGCGTGCCCGGCGCCTTCGACGCCTTCATGCTGCTGCTGCGCGACTACGGCACGATGAAGCTGGCAGACGTGCTGCAGCCGGCCATCGATCTGGCGGCCGGCGGCTATCCGCTGGTGCCGCGCATCTGCGACACCATCGCCACCGTCGCCGATCTGTTCCGCCAGCACTGGCGCAGTTCGGCCGCGCTCTATTTGCCGGGCAACGCCGTGCCGCAGCCGGGCACGATCTTCGCCAACCCGACCCTGGCGGCGACCTATGCCCGCATCCTGCGCGAGGCGCAGGCGCTGAGCCCGGACCGGCAGATGCAGATCGAGGCGGCGCGGCGACTGTGGTCGCGCGGCTTCGTCGCCCAGGAGATCGACCGTTTCTGCCGCGACACCGACGTGTTCGACGTCAGCGGCCGCGCCCATCGGGGCCTGCTCGACGGCGAGGACATGGCGAAATGGCAGGCCGGCGTCGAGCCGCCGTTGACGCTCGATTACGGCCGCTACACCGTCGCCAAATGCGGCGCCTGGAGCCAGGGCCCGGCGATGCTGCAGCAACTTGCTTTGCTGAAAGGCTTCGAACTCGACGGGCTCGACCCGACCGGGCCGGAATTCATCCATATCGTCGTCGAGTGCAGCAAGCTGGCCTATGCCGACCGCGAGGCGTTTTACGGCGATCCCGATTTCGCCTCGGTGCCGATGGCCGCGCTGCTGTCCGACGCCTACAACGACGCGCGCCGCACCCTGATCGACGTACGCGCCTCGATGGAATTGCGCCCCGGCCGCATCGCCGGTTTCGCTGGCAAGCTCATGCAACAGTCCGCGCCCGCCGCGATGGCCGGCGCCGGCGCCGGCGAGCCCACGGTGGGCAAGCTCGGCGAAGTGCGCGGCGACACCGTGCATTTCGACATCATCGACAAGGCCGGCAACATGGTCTCGGCGACGCCCAGCGGCGGCTGGCTGCAATCCTCGCCGGTCATTCCCGCGCTGGGCTTCTGCCTCGGCACGCGGGCGCAGATGTTCTGGCTCGACGCGTCGCTACCCTCGGGCCTGGCGCCAGGCAAGCGTCCGCGCTCGACATTGAGCCCCGGTCTGGTGCTGCGCGACGGCGAGCCGTATCTGGCGCTGGGCACGCCCGGCGGCGACCAGCAGGACCAGTGGAGCACGCAGCTTTTCCTGCGTCATGCCCATGCCGGCATGAACCTGCAGGAAGCGATCGACTGCCCCGCCTTCCATTCCGAGCATTTCCCCTCCTCCTTCTGGCCGCGCGCTGCGCGCCCCGGCGTGCTGGTGCTGGAAGGCCGCATGCCGGCCAAGACGGTCGAGGCGCTGCGCGGGCTGGGCCATGTCGTGGAGATGGGCGGAGACTGGTCCGAAGGACGCCTGACCGCCGCCGCGCGCGAGGGCGCCCTGCGCAAGGCCGCCGCCAATCCGCGCGGCATGCAGGCCTACGCCATCGGCCGCTGACGGAGGAAACGCCCATGCCGCGCCACGTCGTCTGTATCACCTTCGATTTCGACGCCATGTCCGGCTTCGTCGCGCGCGGCCTGACCACGCCGACCGCCATCTCGCGCGGCGAGTTCGGCGCCGTCGCCGTGCGCCGCATCCTGCCGCTGCTGGAACGCTACGGCATCAAGTCCAGCTTCTTCGTGCCGGGCGTGGTGATCGGCACCTATCCGCGCGAATGCGAGATGATCGTCGCCGCCGGCCACGAGATCGGCCATCACGGCTGGACGCATGTGACGCCCGCCAGCCTCAGCCGCGAGCAGGAAGAGGAACATCTGGTCAAGGGCAGCGCGGCGATCCGGAAGATTTCCGGCAGGGATCCGCGCGGCTATCGCTCGCCCGCCTGGGATCTCAGCCCGCATACGGTCGAGCTGCTGATCCGGCATGGCTTCGTCTACGAGAGCAGCATGATGGGCGACGACTACACGCCCTATTACTGCCGCCAGGGCGACGTCATCCCGTCCGATGGCGCGATGAGCTTCGGCCAGCCGACCGGGCTGATCGAAATGCCGATCTCATGGAGCCTCGACGACTATCCGCATTTCGAGTTCATCCGCACCAAGGAATTCACCCTGCCCGGCCTGCAGAACGCCAACGGCGTGCTGGAGAATTTCCGCGACGATTTCGTCTTCATGCAGCGCCATATCGACTGGGGCGTGCTGACCTACACCTTCCATCCCTACGTCATCGGCCGCGGCCATCGCCTGCTGATGCTCGAACGCCTGCTCGCCTGGCTGACCGAGAACGGCGCCGCCTTCCTGACGATGGAACAGGCGGCGGCGGAGTTCGCCGCCCGCACCTGACCGACGGCGCTCCTGGATCAATGCAAGGTCTGGCCGCCATCGACCACGATGGTCTGGCCGGTGACCCAGCTCGCCAG
>JBDZUM010000021.1:9602-16450 GCA_040255215.1 Rhodospirillaceae bacterium | reverse complement strand
ACGCTGGCGCCGCCCTGGGCGAAGGCCAGCGCGATCGAACGGCCGATGCCGCGGCTGCCGCCGCACACCACGATTTTCCTGCCGGTGAAATCCAGTCCCATGTCGCACCTCCTGGCTGTTGGCGCAGTCTGGCGCAGCAAGCCGCGTGAGGGTAGGCATGACAAGCGAGGCCGCTCTGCGGCGGCGGCAGAACTCCCGCCTGGCGGCCGGCTATTTCGCCGGCGCGTTGTGCCGCCGCGGCGGCGGCGCCTCGGTCTGGTCGCGCGACTGGTCGGCAGGCTCGAGACTCTGGTTCGGCAGACCCGAAATCGGGCCGAGATTGACCGCATCGCGCTCGATCTCGACCGCGCTCAGCGCATAGGCCGAGAGCAGCTCGGCGGTGGAGCGCAGCGCATGCATGTGGATGCGCTCGTAGCCATGCGAAGCGTCGATGCCGAAAGTCACCAGCGCGGTGCGCACGTCGTGGCCGGCCTCCAGTGCCGAGGCGCTGTCGGACCGGTAGTAGCGGAACACGTCGTTCTGGTAGCGGATGTCGTTCTCGCGGCACAGCCGCACCAGCTTGCGCGTCAGGTGGAAGTCGAACGGGCCGGTCATGTCGGCCATGCCGATGGTGACGCCGAACTCCGAGCTCGACTGGCCCGGCGCCGAGGTGCCGTTATCGACGGTGATCATCGCCGCGCAATCGGGCGGCAGCACTGCCGCAGCGCCAACGCCGATCTCCTCGGCGATCGAGAACACCCAGTAGGTATCGACCGCGAGTTCCGCCTTCTCGCGCACCAGCGCCTGCAGGGTCGCCAGCATGATCGCGACGCCCGCCTTGTCGTCGAGATGGCGCGAGACGATGAAGCCGTTGTCGAGGAACTCCGGCTGCGGATCGACGGCAACCGTGTCGCCGACCGCGAAGCCCAGACGCTCCAGATCGCGCGCATCGCGCACGATGGCGTCGACGCGCATCTCGACATGCTCCCAGCCGATCGGCTGGGTGTCGATCTCGGGCCCGAAGGTGTGGCCGGACGCCTTGAGCGGCAGGATCGTGCCGCGCCAGCCGCCCTTGTCGGTGAAGATCGTGCAGCGTGCGCCCTCGGCGAAGCGCGCCGACCAGTGCCCGATCGGCACCAGTTCGAGCCGGCCGTTGGGCTTCAAATAGCGCACCTGCGCGCCGAGCGTGTCGACATGGGCGATGATGGCGCGCGAGGGCGTCGCATTGCGCCCGCGCAGCACGGCGCGGATGGCGCCGCGCCTGGTCACGCCGTAGCGCACGCCGAGCCGTTCGAGCTCCTCGCAGACGTAATGGACGACCACGTCGGTATAGCCCGCCGGGCTGGGGATCTCGAGCAGGCGGCCAAGCTGTTCGGCGAGATATTTGACGTCGATTTGCAGTCGCGACATGGAAGAAACGGCTCCTAGGCGCGCGGCGCCTGGCGGGCGGCGGCGGGCAGGGACTGGGGAAACAGCAGATCGACGAAGCGTTCCGCCGTCGGCTGCGGCTCGTGATTGGCGAGCCCGGGGCGTTCGTTGGCCTCGATGAAGGCATAACCCGGTTCGCGCGGGCTTTCGACCATGAAATCGATGCCGACCACGGGAATCTCCAGTTCGCGCGCCAGACGGGTGGCGGCCGCCACCAGCGTGGGATGGACGTGGTCGGTGACGTCGTGGATGGTGCCGCCTGTATGCAGGTTGGCGGTGCGGCGCACCTTGATCTCAAGGCCCTGATCGGGCACGTCGTCGAGCGCGAAGCCCCCCAGCCGCACGCAGCGCTCGGTCTCGGCGTCGAGCGGGATGCGCGATTCGCCGCCAGTGGCGGCCTCGCGACGCCGGCTCTGGCGTTCGATCAGGCTGCGGATGGTCGAGCGGCCGTCGCCGATCACGCAGGCCGGACGGCGCATCGCCGCGGCGACCAGCCTGTAGTTGATCACCACCAGGCGCAGGTCTTCGCCCTGCACCAGCTGCTCGATCAGCACGGTGTCGCAATAACGGCGCGCGTTGGCGATAGCCTCGCGCAGATCGTCGATGTCGTCGATGCCGACGGCGATGCCGCGGCCCTGCTCGCCCCGCGCCGGCTTGACGACGACGCTGCCGTGACGCTGCAGGAATTCCGCTTCCTCCTGCCGATCGCCCGCAACGATCTGATCGGGCACCGACAGATCGGCGCGCTGCGCCACTCGGCGCGTGACGGCCTTGTCGTCGCACAGGCTGACGGCGACGCCCGAGGTCAGTTCGCTGAGGCTTTCGCGGCAGCAGATGCTGCGCCCGCCATAGGTCAGGCGGAAGAAGCCACCCTCGGCGTCGATGATCTCGACGCCGATGCCGCGCCGGCGCGCCTCGTCGCAGATGATGCGGCCGTAGGGATTGAGCCCGTCCTCGACCGGTCGGCCGACGAACAGTTTCTCGTTGATCGAGTTCTTGCGCTTGACGGCGAATACCGGCACGCGCTTGAAACCGAGCTTGTCGTAAAGCGCGATCGCCTTGTCGTTGTCGTGCAGCACCGAGAGATCCATGTACTGCGCGCCGCGCGCCTGGAAGACTTCGGCGAGCTGGCGCACCAGCGCTTCGCCGATACCGGGCGGGCGGGCCTGCGGATCGACCGCCAGGCACCACAGCGACGAGCCCGATTCGGGATCCCCGAAGGCGCGGCGATGGTCGACGCCCATGACGGCGCCGAGAATGGCGCCGCTCACCGGTTCCTCGGCCACCAGATGTACCAATGTGCGGCTGTCGCGATGGGTCCAGAAGAAATCGGGCCGCACCGGCACCATCTTGCGCGCGGCGTAGATGCGGTTGACCTCCTCGGCATCGTGCTGCGTCGCCATGCGGCGGATCGTCAGCCCACGCGGCCGCCGCCGGGCGGCGCGATAGTTGCTGAGATCGAGACGAAAGGTGTGCGAGGGATCGAGGAACAGCTCCTGCGGCGCGCTGGCCAGCACGACATGCGGCTCGCGTACGTAGAAAGCGATGTCGCGCTTGTCGGGCGCCTCCTCGCGCAGCGCGTCCGCCAGCGCCGCCGGATCCTCGAAGGTCTGGCCGAACAGCAGCCGTCCCCAGCCGCAATCGACCTCGACATTTTGGCCGATTTCCTCGTCTGCCGGCAGATCGTGCGTCATCGCGCCCGACAGGGTCGTGCCGGGCGCGTTCATCTGCAGGCGCCGGATGCGGTGGGCGACGGCGGAACGCCGGGCCTTCACGCTGCGTGCGGTGATCGCCATGTCAATGCCCCCGTCTGTACGCGACTGGCGTGGAAACGCCCGTCAAATCGAATGGTTCTGCAGCCACATTTCCAGCAGGGCCGCCTGCCACAGCTCGGAGCCGCCCAGCTTGGTGATGCGCTCGCCCGGGTGCTGCACCAGCCCGTCGACGTAGTCGCGGCGGAACAGGCCCCGTTCGCGCGCCACCTGGCTGGTCAGCGCATCGCGCGCCATGTCGAGGAACGGCCCGTCGAGGTATTTGAGCGCCGGCACGGGGAAGTATCCCTTGGGCCGGTCGATGACCGCGCTCGGGATCACGTCTCGCGCCACGTCCTTGAGAATGCCCTTGCCGCCCTGCGCCAGCTTGTGTTCGGGCGGAATGCGCGCAGCCAGCTCGACCAGCTCGTGATCGAGGAACGGCACGCGCGCCTCCAGCGCATGCGCCATCGTCATGTTGTCGACGCGCTTGACCGGATCGTCGACCAGCATGACGGTCGTGTCCAGGCGCAATGCCTTGTCGACGGCATGTTCGGCGCCGGCTTCGCCAAAGGCGCTGCCGACGAAGGCGCGCGACCAGTCCTCGTCGATGACATCGGCCGACAGCTGCCGCGCCAAGGTGCCGTGGTCGCGATCGAAGAAAGCGTCGGAATAGTCGCCCAGCGCATCCTTCGAATTCTGCAGCGCCTGGTACCAGTGATAGCCGCCGAACACCTCGTCGGCGCCCTGCCCGCTCTGCACCACGGTGACGTGCTTGGCCACTTCGCGCGACAGCAGGAAGAAAGCGACGTTGTCGTGCGACACCATCGGCTCGCTCATCGCGCCGATCGTCGCCGGCAGCGCTTCCAGCACGTCGCCGGCCGGCACCGGGATCTTGTGATGCGTGGTGCCGAAATGCTTGGCCACCAGATCGGAATAGACGAATTCGTCGCCCGCCTCGCCGTTCTTGGCGTCGAAGCCGATCGAGAAGGTTTCCAGACCCTTCTGTCCCGCTTCCGCCAGCAGACCGACGATCAGGCTTGAATCGACGCCGCCCGACAGCAGCACGCCGACCGGGACGTCGGCGATCATGCGCCGGTCGACAGCCTGGCGCAGGCTGGCATGCAGCATCTCGCGCCACTCGTCGGCGTTCCGCTTCTCGTCCGCCGCGCTGCGATTGAAATCCAGCGACCAGTAGACCAGGTCCTTGGAACGGCCGTCGGATTCGTAGATGCGCAGGGTCGCCGGCGGCAGCTTGCGTACGCCGCGCAGGATGGTGCGCGGGGCGGGGACGACGGCGTGGAAGCTCATGTAATGGTGGAGCGCGACGGGGTCGATAGCACGGTCCACCCCACCCGCGGCGAGCAGCGCCGGCAGCGAGCTGGCGAAGCGCAAGCGCCCCTGTTCTTCGTTCAAATACAATGGCTTAATACCCAACCGGTCGCGCCCCAGGACCACCCGGCCGGTATCGCGTTCGTAGATGGCGAAGGCGAACATGCCGAACAGGCGGCGGACGAAAGCCGGACCCCAGGCGTGATAGGCCTTGACGATGACCTCGGTGTCGCCGCGCGAGAAGAATTTATATCCTTTGGATTCAAGCTCTTGGCGCAGGTCGAGATGGTTGTAGATGCAGCCGTTGAAGACGATAGTTAGCCCCAGCTCGGCATCGACCATGGGCTGCTCGGCGCGTTCGGAGAGATCGAGGATCTTCAGGCGACGATGGCCAAAAACCACGCGGCGACGGGCACTTAGACCTTCACCGTCGGGCCCGCGCGGGGCCATCGAATCGTTCATGGCTGCGACGGCAGCCGGGCTGGCAGGCCGACCGTCGAAGGTCACCTCGCCGCTGATTCCACACACTTTTTTTCTCCGGTCGCGTTGAAAGTCGATTGATTAGTGTTATATTAATTAGTGTCAAAACTATTCGTTTCAACCCTAAAATTAAAAGCGTTATGAATCAACTGGATGACAGAGTGCTGCGAGCGATAAGACGGCTGATCCACGCCGCCGACTCGCATTCCAAGCGCGTGGAACGCTCCGCCGGTATGACAGTACCGCAGCTCGTTGTGCTCAAAACCCTGCGCGATGCGGGCGAAACCACCACCAATACCCTCGCCAGCAGGGTCAGTTTGAGCCCGCCGACCCTGGTGCCGATCCTCGACAAGCTGGAGCGGCGCGGCCTGATCGCCCGCCGCCGCGGCACCACCGATCGGCGCAACGTGTTCGTCGATCTGACGGTCGAAGGCGAGGCGGCGATCGAGGCGGCGCCCAAGCCGCTCGACATGCGCTTCCTTGAGCGCTTCGGCGCGCTCGACCCGCGCCGTCAGGCGACCCTGGTGGGGGCGCTGGAGGAGATCGTCGAACTGATGGCGCCGCTGCTGGTGCCCGACCGCATCATCGCCGACGCCCCGCCGCCACTGCCGGAGGAGCGCTCGACCATGCCGCCGGCCAAGGAAACGATCGAACCCGCCTCGGCCTGAGCCGGCGTCAGCCGGCGATCAGCCCGATGCCGGCCAGCGCCAGCACCGCGCCGACCGCGCGGGTCAGCCTGGCGCCAAAGCGGCCGCGGGTCAGCAGCGCCAGCCCCAGACCGACGCCATGCAGCGCCGCGGTGGCGACGACGAAGCCCACGGCATAGCCCAACCCCGAGCCATCGACCGGCGCTTCCAGCCCGTGCGCGTTGCCATGCGCCAGGCCGAACAGGGCGATGACCGCCGCGCCCAGCGCCAGATGCGGGCGCAGGTCGAGAGCCGCAGCGGCGCCCAGCGCCACCACCGAGCCGACGATCACCAGTTCGATCGCCGGCAATTCGACGCCGGCCATGCCGAGCACGCCGCCCAGCACCATGGCGCCGACGAAACTCGCGGGCCAGATCCAGAACGAACGACCGCCGACCAGCCCGGCCCACAGGCCGACGGCCACCATGGCCAGCAGATGGTCAGGGCCGAACACCGGATGCGACAGGCCGGCGACGAAGCCTTCGGCGCCGTGGCCGGTATGGGCGAGAGCCGGCGAGGCGAATGTCAGCGCCAGCGCGAAAGCGGAAAATCCGGTCTGCTTCTTCATTGTCTGTCCCCTTCTTGAATCACGCGGCGCGGGCGGTCAGGCCGCCGGCCTTTTCGATGAAAGCGGCGATGTCGGCCACGCCCTTGCCCGCCTTGATGTTGGCGAAGACGAAAGGCCGCGCGCCGCGCATCTTCTTCGCGTCGCGGTCCATGACCTCGAGGCTGGCGCCGACCAGCGGCGCCAGATCGATCTTGTTGATGACCAACAGGTCGGAGCGGGTGATGCCCGGACCGCCCTTGCGCGGGATCTTGTCGCCGGCCGAAACGTCGATGACGTAGATGGTGATGTCGGCCAGTTCCGGGCTGAAGGTGGCGGCGAGATTGTCGCCGCCCGACTCGATCAGCACCAGATCGAGGCCGGGGAAGCGGCGATTCATCTCGGCGACGGCGGCGAGATTGATCGAGGCGTCCTCGCGGATGGCGGTATGCGGGCAGCCGCCGGTTTCGACGCCGATGATACGCTCGGGCACCAGCGAACCGGCGCGGGTGAGGAACTCGGCGTCTTCCTTGGTGTAGATGTCGTTGGTGATGGCGGCGATGTCGTAGCGCTCGCGGAAATGCTTGCACAGCGCGTCCATCAGCGCCGTCTTGCCGGAGCCGACCGGACCGCCGACGCCCACCCGCA
>JBDZUM010000021.1:0-9502 GCA_040255215.1 Rhodospirillaceae bacterium | reverse complement strand
CGGGCCATTGCTCTTGCTGCTCATGTGCGGAACAACCTCGTGTATTGGGTTTCGTGTTTCATCGACGCCAGGTCGGCCGCCAGCGTACACCCGCCCAGCGCGGAAAACGGATCGGAATCGTCGAGCGCCGCGGCTTTCGCCGCCACCGCCTCGACGTCGTCCATCAGGGCCGCGATGGCGCGCTGGCCATCGGTCTGTCCCAGCGGCACCAGACGTTGCGCCGCCGAGACGATGTTGGCCGCCACCGCGTGCAGATAGGCGGTCAGCGCCGGCGCCAGCGCCACGCCATGGCCGGCCGCCAAGGTCGCCACCGCCACAGGATAGGCGAGATCGCCATCCTCGATGCCGTCGAGCAGCGCCAGCGCCTCGGCGTTCCAGGCATCGCGCGAGATGCGCCGGAAGGCGGCGCCCTGCGCGACGCTCTCCAGCCGCCGCTCGCGCGACGGATTGGCGGCCGCCGCCAGCAGCGCGGCGTTGCGCAGCCGCACCATGTCCGTCGCCGAGGCCGCGCGATGGGCGTGCACGAACAGCACCGCATCGTTCCAGCCCGCGCCCCGGTGCAGCACGTCGCGCAGCCAGGCGATCAAGCTCGCGCGGTCGCGCACGGCCTGCGTCTCGACCGCCCATTCCAGCCCGTTGGAATGGCTGAACGCGCCCACCGGATAGGCGGGCGACAGCCAGGCCATCAGCCGGTAGAGCGGATCAGTCATGCTTGTGGCCATGATGGTGGTGACCATGGTCGTGATCGTGCGCATGATGGTGGCCATCGCCGTGATGATGGTGCCCCATCGTCGCGCCGAAACCGTAGGCGCCGCCTTCGGGATCGAAAGCCGCCATCACCTCGACCACGCTGCCGCCCAGGCCCTTCACCATGTCGACGATGACGTGGTCGTAGCGGATGCGGATGCGATCGCCCATGAGCTGGGTCGGCAGATGCCGGTTGCCCAGATGCCAGGCGATGCGCATCAGCGCATCGGCGTCCGCCGCCGCGATCTCGACCAGCTTCTCGGGCGCGGCCTCGACGGCGATCACCTGTCCGTCTTCCAGCACCAGCGAATCGCCGTGGCGCAGGGTCGTGGCCTGCGGCAGATCGAGCAGGAACTCCGACCCCGACACCGTGCGCAGCACGATGCGCCGGCGATGGCGCAGATCGTGGTCGAGCACCACGCGATCGGTCGCCGCGCCGACGGGCGGATCGGCGATGGTGAAAGCCGGCACGATGCGACTGGCGCGTTGCATGGCGATCCCTAGAACAGGAAATAGCGCTGCGCCATGGGCAGCACCTTGGCCGGTTCGCAGGTCAGCAGCATGCCGTCAGCCCGCACCTCGTAGGTCTCGGGATCGACCTCGATCTTCGGCATGGCGTCGTTGTGGACCATGGATTTCTTGGTCAGCCCGCCGCGCGTGTTCCGCACGGCGACCAGATTGCGCTCCAGCCCGTATTTCCTGCCGACGCCGTTGTCCAGCGCCGCGCCGGAGACGAAGCTGATGCAGCTCTTCGCCATCGCCCGCCCGAAGCCGCCGAACATCGGCCGGTAATGCACCGGCTGCGGCGTCGGGATCGAGGCGTTGGGATCGCCCATCAGCGCCTGGGCGATCATGCCGCCCTTCAGCACCATGTCGGGCTTGACGCCGAAGAAGGCCGGCGACCACAGGCAGAGATCGGCGAACTTGCCGACCTCGACCGAGCCGATCTCGTGCCCCATGCCGTGCGCCAGCGCCGGATTGATCGTGTACTTGGCAATGTAGCGCTTGACCCGCAGATTATCGTTATCGCCTTTCTCGCCGGCCAGCGCGCCGCGCTGCACCTTCATCTTGTGGGCGGTCTGCCAGGTGCGCAGCGCCACCTCGCCGACCCGACCCATGGCCTGGCTGTCCGAGGCGATGATCGAGAGCGCGCCGAGATCGTGCAGGATGTCCTCGGCGGCGATGGTCTCGCGGCGGATGCGCGATTCGGCGAAGGCCACGTCCTCGGGAATGCTGGAATCGAGATGGTGGCAGACCATCAGCATGTCGAGATGCTCGTCCAGCGTGTTGACGGTGAAGGGCCGGGTCGGGTTGGTCGAGGACGGGATGACGTTGGGGAAGCTCGCCACCTTGATGATGTCCGGCGCGTGGCCGCCGCCGGCGCCCTCGGTATGGAAGGCGTGGATGGTGCGGCCCTTGAAGGCCTTGATCGTATCCTCGACGAAGCCCGATTCGTTCAGCGTGTCGGTATGCAGCATCGCCTGAACGTCGTATTCGTCGCACACCGAGAGGCAGGTATCGATCGCCGACGGCGTCGTGCCCCAGTCCTCGTGCAGCTTGAGCGCGCAGGCGCCGGCCTCGATCTGCTCGGCGAGCGCGGCCGGCTGGCTGGCGTTGCCCTTGCCGGCGAAGGCGAGGTTGACCGGAAAGCTCTCGGCCGCCTGCAGCATGCGCTCGATATGGAAGGCGCCGGGCGTGCAGGTGGTGGCGTTGGTGCCGGTGGCTGGCCCGGTGCCGCCGCCGATCATGGTGGTGCAGCCCGACGAAATCGCCTCCTCGATCTGCTGCGGGCAGATGAAATGGATGTGGCTGTCGATGGTGCCGGCGGTGAGGATCTTGCCTTCGCCGGCGATGACCTCGGTGCCCGGCCCGATCACGATGTCTACGCCTTGCTGCACGTCGGGATTGCCGGCCTTGCCGATGCCCGCGATGCGCCCGTCGCGGATGGCGACGTCGGCCTTGACGATGCCCCAATGGTCGACGATGACGGCGTTGGTGATGACGGTGTCGGCGGTGCCCGAGGCGCGCGTCGCCTGCGACTGGCCCATGCCGTCGCGGATCACCTTGCCGCCGCCGAACTTGACTTCCTCGCCGTAGAGCGTGCGATCGGCCTCGATCTCGATCACCAGCTCGGTATCGGCCAGCCGCATGCGATCGCCGGTGGTGGGGCCGAACATGTCCGCATAGGCGGCGCGGCTCATCCTGAATGCCATGATGCGTCTCCTATGCCGGGATCAAAGTTTGCCCATCACGTCCTGGCGGAAGCCCCAGACCTCGCGCCTGCCGCGGAACGGCACCAGCCTGATCTCCCGCTTCTGCCCCGGCTCGAAGCGCACGGCGGTGCCCGAGGCGATGTCGAGCCGCATGCCGCGCGCCTTGTCGCGGTCGAACGACAGCGCCGGGTTGGTCTCGAAGAAATGGTAGTGGCTGCCCACTTGAATGGGCCGGTCGCCGGTATTGGCGACGGTCAGCGCGACCGCCTCCAGCCCGGCATTGATCTCGATCTCGCCGGCGGCGGGAAAGACTTCGCCTGGAATCATGGATGTCTCCCCTTCAGCGGATCGGTTCGTGGACGGTGACCAGCTTGGTGCCGTCGGGAAAGGTCGCCTCGACCTGCACGTCGTGGATCATTTCGGCGACGCCTTCCATCACCTGATCGCGCGAGATCACGCGGGCGCCGGCATCCATCAGGTCCGCCACGGAGCGGCCGTCGCGCGCGCCCTCGGCGACGAAATCGGAGATCAGCGCCACGGCCTCGGGATAGTTGAGCTTGACGCCGCGCTCCAGCCGGCGTCGCGCCACCATCGCCGCCATGGCGATCAGCAGCTTATCCTTCTCGCGGGGACTGAGATTCACCTTGTTCCTCCCTTCAGCAACGCCACACGCGCGGCAGCGCGCGTCCGTCGCGCAGCACCGCAAGCGCGGCGCGGATCGCAGCCAGCAGCGATTCGCCGTCGCGCGCCAGCAGCCGGACCGCCAGCAGCCCGTCCCAGCAGGACGCGCCGCCCTGCGCTTCTTCCAGTTCCTCGAGCACGGCCCGCACGCCGTCGAGCCGGCGGCCGGCATCCGGCGCCACCAGCAGGATCGTCGCGAAAGCCCGCGCTCCAGCGGCGATCGCCGCGCGCTCGACGGTCGCGGCGATGTCGCCCTCCAGCGCCACCACGTCGGCGTAGATCAGCCGGCCGCCGCGCTGGATCCGCCAGGCGTCGCGCAATTTGCCCGCGCGCACGCTCTCGCCCATCGCCTCGCGGCCCAGCACCACCGATTCGAGGCCGAGAAATTCGCTGTCCGGCATCAGCGACACGACGGTGTCGCGATCGAGCGATGCGCGGTCGAACAGGATGGTCTCCTGCGGCAGCCACTCGGCCTGCGCGCCGGCCGCCAGCGTCAGCCGCGTGCGCACCCGGGCGCTGTCGGTCGACGCGCGATAGATCTTCTCCGCCGCCTGTCCGGCGACGACGGCCTGGGCGCCCTTGCCCCATTCGACGGCGACGCTCATGCGGTCGCCGCCGGTCAGACCGCCCGAAGTGTTGATGGCGACGGCGCTTTTCCAGCCGCCGGGTTCGGGGTTGGGCAGGCGCGCCTTGGCGCAGCCCTGCTGATAGAGCGTGTCGAGCACGGTCAGCGCGCCGCGTCGCTTGAAGCCCAGCCGCAGCTCGCCTTGCGCGCGCGGCAAGCGAGCGAGGCGCGCATCGGACGACGAGGCCGATTCAAACGGTGAGATGGCGGCGGACGTCGCCTTCATCGAGCTCATCCCTGGCGCCCGCCAGCACGATCTCGCCGCGATCCATCACGGCGAAACGCTGCGCCAGGTCGCGCGCGAAATCGAAATACTGTTCGACCAGCAGGATGGCCATTTGCCCCCGGCCGCGCAACAGATCGATGACCTTGCCGATATCCTTGATGATGGAAGGCTGGATGCCCTCGGTCGGCTCGTCGAGCACCAGCAGGCGCGGCTTCATGATCAGCGCCCGGGCGATGGCGAGCTGCTGCTGCTGGCCGCCGGACAGATCGCCGCCGCGCCGGCGCAGCATGGTCTTGAGAATGGGAAACAGATCGTAGATCTCGTCCGGCACCTTGCGCTCGGCCCTGGGCAGGACGGCGAAGCCGGTCTCGAGGTTCTCCTTCACCGTCAGCAGCGGGAAGATGTCGCGGCCCTGCGGCACCCAGGCGATGCCGCGCCGCGCCCGCTCCGAGGACGACAGGCGGGTGATGTCCTGGCCTTCCCAGGTGATGGCGCCGCGCCGCACCGGCTGGGCGCCGACGATGGCGCGCAGCAGGCTGGTCTTGCCCACCCCGTTGCGACCCAGCACGCAGGTGACTTCGCCGATATCGGCCTGCAGCGAGACGCTGCGCAGCGCCTGGGCGGCGCCGTAGTAGAGATCGACGGTCTGCACGGAAAGCATGGTCAGCGCCCCAGATAGACTTCGACGACGCGCTGGTTGGCGCTGACCGCATCGAGGCTGCCTTCGGCCAGCACCGAACCCTCGTGCAGGCAGGTCACCTTGACGTCGAGCGCGCGCACGAAATGCATGTCGTGCTCGACCACCACCACCGAGCGGGTCTTGTTGATCTCGCGCAGCAGGTCGGCGGTCTCGAAGGTCTCGGCGTCGGTCATGCCGGCGACCGGCTCGTCGACCAGCAGCAGCGCCGGCTCCTGCGCCAGCAGCATGCCGATCTCCAGCCACTGCTTCTGGCCGTGCGACAGTTCGGCCGCCAGCCGGTGGCGGTGGTCGGCGAGCTTGACGGTGCGCAGCAATTCCTCGAGCCGATCGCGTTCGTCGGCCCGTTCGCGGGCGAACAGGACGGCGAGAGGACCGCGCTGTCCGGCCAGCGCCAGCAGCAGGTTGTCGTAGACGCTGTGGCTTTCGAACACGGTCGGCTTCTGGAACTTGCGCCCGATGCCGAGCTGGGCGATGTCGGCCTCGTCGCGCCTGGTCAGGTCGACGTCGCCGCGGAAGAACACCTTGCCGGTGTCGGGCCGCGTCTTGCCGGTGATGACGTCCATCATGGTGGTCTTGCCGGCGCCGTTGGGGCCGATCACCGCTCGCATCTCGCCCGGCTCGACGACCAGCGACAGGTTGTTGAGCGCGCGGAAGCCGTCGAAGGTGACGCTGACGCCGTCGAGATAGAGAACCGGATCGACTTTCCCGGGCACGTCTGAAATCGTCATGGCGCTACTCCCCCGGCCTGGCCGGCACGACCGGCGGTGCGCCGGGCGGCTGCACGGCAACCGGCGGCGGCTCTTCCTGCGCCGAGGGCAGCAGGCGGCGGCGCAGCCAGGCGCTCCACACCGGCAGCGAGCCGACGACGCCGCGCGGCATGAACAGGGTGACGAAGACGAACAGCCCGCCGAGCGCGAACAGCCACAGCTCGGGCAGCACGCCGGTGAACAATGTCTTGCCGAAATTGACCAGGATGGCGCCGATCACCGCGCCGACCAGCGTGCCGCGGCCGCCGACCGCGACCCAGATCACCGCCTCGATCGAATTGGCGGGCGCGAACTCGCCGGGATTGATGATGCCGACCTGCGGCACGTAGAGCGCGCCGGCGATGCCGGCCATGACCGCCGACAGGGTGAAAACCGCCAGCTTGTAGCGCTCCACCCGGTAGCCCAGGAAGCGGGTGCGGCTTTCGGCGTCGCGGATGGCGACCAGCACCTTGCCGAAGCGCGAGCGCTGCAGGGAGCGGGCCAGCAGGAAGCCGGCGATCAGCATGACCGTGGTGGCGGCCAGCAGGCCGGCGCGGGTGCTGTCGGACTGAATGTCGAAGCCCAGTATCTCCTTGAAGTCGGTCAGCCCGTTATTGCCGCCGAAGCCCATGTCGTTGCGGAAGAAGGCCAGCAGCAGGGCGAAGGTCAGGGCCTGGGTGATGATCGACAGGTAGACGCCGGTGACGCGCGAGCGGAAGGTCAGCCAGCCGAACACGAAGGCCAGCAGGCCCGGCACCAGCATCACCATGATCATGGCGAACCAGAACATGTCGAAGCCGTGCCAGAACCAGGGCAGTTCCTTGTAGTTCAGGAACACCATGAAGTCGGGCAGCACCGGATGGGCGTAGACGCCGCGCGTGCCGATCTGGCGCATCAGGTACATGCCCATGGCGTAGCCGCCGAGCGCGAAGAAGGCGCCGTGGCCCAGCGACAAGATGCCGACCTGGCCCCAGACCAGATCGACCGACAGCGCCAGCAGCGCGTAGCACAGGTATTTGCCGTAGAGCGCGATGACGTAGGTCGGCACGTGCAGGGCAGCGTCTGGTGGAAACGCGAGGTTGCCGACGATCAGCAGCGCGGTGATCGCCGCCACGATGGCGGTGAACCACAGCAGCAGGCGGTCGTTGGCGATGAAGCGGGCGAAGATCATGATTCGACCGCCCGGCCCTTGAGCGGAAACAGCCCGCGCGGCTTGCGCTGGATGAAGAGCACGATCAACACCAGCACGATGATCTTGCCCAGCACCGCGCCGGCCACCGGCTCGAGCAGCTTGTTGGCGACGCCCAGCGACAGGGCGCCGACCAGGGTGCCCCAGAGATTGCCCACCCCGCCGAACACCACGACCATGAAGCTGTCGATGATGTAGCCCTGGCCGAGATTGGGGCTGACATTGTCGATCTGGCTCAGCGCCACGCCGGCGATGCCGGCGATGCCCGAGCCCAGGCCGAAGGTGAAGCTGTCGACCCAGGAGGTGCGGATGCCCATGGCGGCGGCCATGCGCCGGTTCTGCGTCACCGCCCGCATCTGCAGGCCGAAGGCGGTGCGGCGCAGCACCAGCATCAGGGCGACCAGCACGACGGCGGCGAAGACGATGATCCACATGCGGTTGTAGGTCAGGGTCAGGCCGCCGAGCTCGAAGGCGCCCGACATCCAGGAGGGATTGCCGACCTCGCGGTTGTTGGCGCCGAAGATCGAGCGCACGGCCTGCTGCAGGATCAGCGACAGGCCGAAAGTGGCGAGCAGGGTTTCCAGCGGCCGGCCGTAGAGGAAGCGGATGACGCCGCGCTCGATCGCCATGCCGACGGCGCCCGAGACGACGAAGGCCAGCGGCAATGCGATGGCCAGCGACCAGTCGAACAGGCCGGGCATGGAGGTGCGGATGACCTCCTGCACGGCGAAGGTGGTGTAGGCGCCCAGCATCACCATCTCGCCATGCGCCATGTTGATGACGCCCATGACGCCGAAGGTGATGGCCAGCCCGATGGCGGCCAGCAGCAGCACCGACCCCAGCGAGATGCCGTAGTAGACGCTCTGCACCGCGTTCCACACCGCCAGGCGCCGCTCGATGTCGGCGATGGCCGCCTGCGCCGCCTTGGCGACTTCCGGGCTGGGCTCGGCGATGGCCGACAGCAGGGCGCGGGCGTCCTGGTCGCCGCGCGCTGCGATCGTCTCGATGGCGGCCAGCCGCTCGGCGTCGGGGCCCTTGCCCGACAGCACGATGGCGGCGCGCGCCTGCTCGAAGGCGCGGCGCACGCCCGCGTCCTTCTCCTTCGCCAGCGCCGCCTCGATCTGCGGCAGGGCGGCGGGATCGCGGGTCTTGAACACCGAGGCGGCGGCCTCGAGGCGTTTGGCCGGATCGGGCGAGAGGATGGTCAGCATGCCCATGGCGGCGTCGATGGCGCGGCGGATGCGGTTGTTGACCCGCGGCGCCGACAGGCCCGTGACGTCGTCGAGCGGCTTGCCGGTCAGCGCGTCGACGGGCTTCTTGTCGGCGCCGACGATGGCGGCGCGGCCGTCGCCGACCAGCAGCCGGCCCTCGCCCATCGCCTGCAGCATCGGCTGGGCGGCGTCGTTGCCCGACGCGGCCAGCATCTCGATGCCCTTTTCGATGTCGGAATAGGATTGCGAGGCCAGCAGCTTCAGGGCCGGCTCGATGCCCTGTGCCCTGGCGCCCTGCGTCGCCAATCCCGGGGCCAGCCCCAGGCCGAGCACGCAAAGCAAGACGGCGATGGCGCGCCGGAACCTGAACATGCGCTGTCCGTCCCCAGTTTCGTCGTTCGTGGAAAGTGGCGGCCGGGGAGGCGCTCCCCGGCCGCGCGGTTCTCAGAGCGAAGCGCGGCTTACTTGCCGGCGCCGCCGCACTTGCCGGTCTTGACGTTGAAGTTGCCGCACGACATCGGCGCGCGCCAATCGGCGATCAGGTCCTTCGAGCCGTCGAGATAGTCGGACCACTCGTCGCCCACGACCAGGCCGGAGGTCTGCCACACCGTGTCGAACTGGCCGTCGGCCTTCACTTCGCCGATCAGCACCGGCTTGGTGATGTGGTGGTTCGGCATCATGGTCGAATAGCCGCCCGACAGGTTCGGCACCGACACGCCGATGATGGCGTCGATCACGGCCGCCGGATCGGTCGTGCCGGCCTTCTCCACCGCCTTGACCCACATGTTGAAGCCGATGACGTGCGCTTCCATCGGATCGTTGGTCACGCGCTTTGGATTCTTGGTGAAGGCCTTCCACTTGGCGATGAACGCCTCGTTGTCGGGGTTCTTGACCGACTGGAAGTAGTTCCAGGCCGCCAGATGGCCGACCAGCGGCGCGGTGTCGATGCCGGCCAGCTCTTCCTCGCCGACCGAGAAGGCGACGACGGGAATGTCGGTCGCCTTGATGCCCTGGTTGGCCAGCTCCTTGTAGAACGGCACGTTGGCGTCGCCGTTGATGGTCGAGACCACCGCCGTCTTCTTGCCGGCCGAGCCGAACTTCTTGACGTTGGCCACGATCGTCTGCCAGTCGGAATGGCCGAACGGCGTGTAGTTGATCATGATG
>JBDZUM010000234.1:0-1733 GCA_040255215.1 Rhodospirillaceae bacterium | reverse complement strand
GCTTCTATCCGCAAGGCAGCGCGCGCCAGTACAACGCCATCCTCGCCTCGGGCAACCGCGTCAAGCTGCTGCAGCAAGTGACAACACCAACCTTGGTCATCCATGGCGCCGATGATCCGGTGGTGCCCGTCGAGGCCGGCCGGGACACCGCGTCGCTGGTGCCCGGCGCCCGGCTCGAGGTGGTGCCCGGCATGGGTCACGATCTGCCCCGCCCGCTGCTGCCGCGACTTGCCGAGTTGATCGCAGGGCACGCGCGGGCGGCAAACTAGCCGGTGCCGCCATGCGCGTGACTTTCATCGGCAGCGGCGACGCATTCGGCAGCGGCGGCCGATTCAACACCTGCATCATGGTGGAAACCGTCGCCACTCGCCTGTTGGTCGATTGCGGCGCCAGTTCCCTGGTTGCGCTGCGCAAACTCGGCATAGACCCCAACAGCATCGACGGCATCGCCGTCGGACATCTGCATGGCGATCATTTCGGCGGTTTGCCATTCTTCCTGCTGGACGCGCAGCTCGTCAGCCGCCGCCGCAAGCCGTTGCGCCTGATCGGCCCGCCGGGCTTCGAGGAGCGACTGCGTGCGGCGCAAGAGATATTCTTCCCCCGCTCGTCGACCGTCGCCGCCGACTATGCCCTGGAACTTTCGGAGATTGCGCCCGGCGAAAGTCAGCGGGTCGGCGAAATCGCCATAACCGCATTCGAGGTCGACCATTTTTGCGCCGCGCCGCCCCTGGCACTGCGCTTGGAAAGCGGCGGCAAGAGCCTGTGCTACACGGGCGACACGGAATGGACCGAGCGGCTGATCGAGGCGGCGCGCGACGTCGATCTTCTGATCGCCGAAGCCTATTTCTTCGACAAGAAGATCCGATGGCATCTCGACTACGCCACCCTTCTCCGCAATCTGGACCGACTAGGAGCCAAGCGCGTAATCCTCACGCATATGGGCGCCGATATGCTGGCGAGGCGAGGCGAAGTAAAGCGCTGCGAACTGGCTGCCGACGGCTTGCGCATTGAAGTATAGTGAGGGCCCAGCACGGGACCGCGCCGCTTTGGTCCATGAGCGCCGATGGAGACAGCCATGTCGATTGTGCCGCCCGCGGCGACCGACTTCGATGCCGAAACCCGCCGTCGCCACGCCAACAGCCTGACGATCCAGGCCGCGCTGGTCGTGGCACTGGGCGTGATCGCGATCCTGCTGCCGGTCGTGGCGACGCTGGCGGTGGCGATCCTGATCGGCGCGCTGCTGCTGGTGTTCGGCGTGTTCGAGCTGGTGCGCTGCGTGCGCGCCTGGCGGCGCGTCGGCGGCGGCTGGCACGAAGGACTGGGCTGGGCGCTGTTTCAGGCGGTCGTCGCCATCGTCGCCGGCGCACTAATGCTGTTCGATCCCTTTGCCGGGGCGATATCGCTGACGCTCGTGCTGGGCGTTTTCCTGCTGGCGGCCGGCGTCATGCAGGCCGTCATCGCCTGGCGGCTGCGGCCGACGACCGGCTGGGGTTGGATGGCGTTCAGCGCCGCTCTGTCGCTGCTGCTGGGCGTGGTGGTGCTGGCCGGTCTGCCGGGAACTGGCCTGCTGGTGCCCGGCACTTTCCTCGGTATCGAACTCGTGTTCTTCGGCGCCGCCCTTTTCATGGTGGCGCGCGCCATCCGGACGGCGGCCTGAGCCATGCGTATTGGACGCATTTTGCTGTTCCTGGCGCTGATCGTCGCCATTCTGGTCGCCGCTGCCGGGTTCGGCC
>JBDZUM010000147.1:0-7818 GCA_040255215.1 Rhodospirillaceae bacterium | reverse complement strand
CGAAGGACACGATGTAGCGGCGCTCTTCGCGTAGCCTATCCTTCGAGACGCTCGCTTGCGCTCGCTCCTCAGGATGAGGGGAGCGGCTGCTACGCTGGCGTATGGCAGACGGCTTCGATGTTGTGGCCGTCGAAATCCAGCACGAAGGCGCCGTAATAGTTCGGATGGTAGTGCGGGCGCAGGCCCGGGCCGCCGTTGTCGGCGCCGCCGGCCGCCAGCGCAGCCTTGTGGAACGCCTCGACCAGGGCGCGGCTGCTGGCGGCGAAGGCAATGTGGATCGGCGGCGTGGCGGCCGCGGCGTTGCCCTCGCCGATCCAGAAGGTCGGCCGGCCGATGCCGTAGCCGATGAACGTTCCGAAGCGCAGGAGCGGCGCGATGCCCAGCGGCTTGAGCGCCGCCTGGTAGAAGGCGTCCGATTTCTTCAGGTCGCGGACGGTGATGCCGATATGGTCGAACATGGCGCTCCTCCTGTCGGGAGCGCCAGTCTAGCGCAGGTTCAGGCGAAATCCGTGGCCAGCGCCTGGCGCACCGCATCGGGGATGATGGCCATGTGGCCGTATCTCGGATGCGAGCAGCCCATGACGATTTCGGCGCCGTCCTTGCGGAAAGCGGCGATCTGCGCAGCGGTGAAGCGGAAATGCAGGAAATGCACCGAGGACGTCTTGCCCTGCTCGTTGGTGCGCTCCTGATCCTGCTCGGGCTCGCCCTTGACCGTCTCGCCGCCGACCCGGATCCAGAACATGTCCTCGATGCCGCCCAATTCGGCCAGCACGCGCTTGCGCCGCAGCTCGTCGTCGATCTCGATCATCGCCGTCGCGGTCAGCTCGCTGCCATCGGGAATGAGCGGGTTATAGGCCGCCAGCTCGTCGGGAATCTGCTCCGCGCCGCCCTTCTCGATGTAGAGCATCTCCTGCACCTGGTGCAGCATCGTGTCGTAGGACTCGAAATAGAACGTGACGAAGGGCCCCAGCTCGACGCGGCGGTTGCGCTTCAGCGCCGACATCGCCCGTCGCCGTTCGGCCCGCTGCGTGACGTAGACGTCTAGCGGCAGGATGTCGGCCTCGGTGATCTTGCGCGTGTTCATGCCTTCCTCTTTTCGTGCCGCGCCGGCCGCTCAGGACCGGGGCGCCTTTTTGACGCGCCGCGGATGGTAATGCTCGATCATGCGATAGGCGGCGATCGCCAGCCTGTGCTCGCGGTTGTTGCCGCAATAGGCGACGATCCACTCCATCGCCTTTTCCCATTCCGCCGCCGGCACGATGTCGTAGGTGTCTTTGCGATCGGCGTTGAGCGCCGAAACGAAGCCGTCGAGGAACACGTCGAGCATGGCGTAGTTGACGCCGTCGTTGCGCAGAAGTTCCTGACAGGTCTTGCCGCCGACGCCCTTCATCATGAACTTGCCATCGCCGTCTATGGCGGCGGCCGGCGCCGCGATGCCCAAGGACAACGCGACGGCGAGCAGCGCCGTGGGCAGTATGAAACGGAATGCGCGCATGCGACCTCCTAGGCCAGCCCGTAGGCGCGGGCGATCAGTTCGACCGGATGATGCGTGCGGGCGGGAACGTGGACGTCGGCGTCGTTCAGCCGCTCCATGCCCTGCAGGATATGGTCCGCCGCCAGCGGGCATTCGGAAACCACGTGCGGGTGGCCGTTCTTGGCCGCCTGCCGCGCCACCGGCTTGCCGACTTTCAGCGCCACCTCGAACCATTCCTTCTTGACGCCCCAGGAACCGCCATGGCCCGAGCAGCGCTCGATCACCGCCACCTTGGTTTCGGGGATCAGGCGCAACAGTTCGGCTGCTTTCGGCCCCATGTTCTGCGCCCGCGCGTGGCAGGCCAGGTGCACGGTGATGCCGCCGTCGAGTGGTTTCATGCCCGGCGCCAGGCCGTTCTTCTTGGCGATGTCGACGATGTATTCGCTGACGTCGTAGGTCGATTTCGCCAGCCGCGCCACGCCTTCGTCCTGCGGCAGGATCAGCGGCCATTCGAATTTCAGCATCAGCGCGCAGGACGGCACCAGGGCAATGACGTCGTAGCCCTTGTCGATCCACGGCTTCAGCGCCTGGCTCACCTTGCGTGCGTTGTCGGCGACCTTGCCGATCTCGCCCTGCTCGAGCTGCGGCATGCCGCAGCAGGCGGGATAGACCACTTCCGTTTCGACGCCGTTCTGCGCCAGCACCTTGCGCGCGGCCGTGCCGATATCGGGATTGTTGTAGTTGACGAAGCAGGTGGCGTAGAGCACGGCCTTGCGCCCGAAGCCCGGCGCGTCGCGGTTGACCGGCGGGATCTCGCTCTTCGCCCGCATCGTGAAGGTCTTGCCGTGGAACTCGGGCAGCTTCGCCTCGCGATGCACGCCGGCGACCTTCTCCATCAGCGGCCGCGTCAGCCCGTTGCCGGTGTCGGAGGCCCAGTTGGCCAGCGGCGCCACGGCGCCCGCCATCTTGCCGTTGCGGTCGGTCTCGGCCAGCTGGCGATCGAAGAACGGCACGCCCTTCTTCTTCGCCTCGGCCGCCCGGTAGCGCAGCATCAGATGCGGGAAGTCGAGGTTGAACTCGTGCGGCGGCACGTACGGGCATTTGGTCATGAAGCACATGTCGCACAGCGTGCAGGCGTCGACGACCGCCTTGAAGTCTTTGCTGTCCACCGAATCGAGTTCGCCGGTCGGCGAATTGTCGACCAGGTCGAACAGGCGCGGGAAGCTGTCGCACAGATTGAAGCAGCGCCGACAGCCGTGGCAGATGTCGAAGACGCGATGCATCTCGGCGTCGATCTTCGCCGCGTCGTAGAAATCCTCGTTCTGCCACTCGATGGGGTGTCGGGTCGGGGCGTCAAGACTGCCTTCGCGCATTGGCCGTTCTCCGCTGGTTCGGACGTGCTTGTTGCTTGTCGCGTGACTTCAGCTACATGCGACAAGCCCTTCGCCCCCGCGTTTCGGAAAGGGCGAAGGGCTTGCGAAAGAACCCATGCGGCGGGCCTGTCCATCGACAGGCTCGCCTGCGGGATCAGCTCATCGTGTCGAGCGCTTTCTGGAAGCGGCCGGCATGGCTCTTCTCGGCCTTGGCGAGAGTCTCGAACCAGTCGGCGATCTCGTCGAAGCCTTCCTCACGCGCGGTGCGCGCCATGCCCGGATACATGTCGGTGTATTCGTGCGTCTCGCCGGCGATGGCGGCCTTCAGATTGCTGCCGGTCTCGCCGATCGGCAGGCCGGTGGCCGGGTCGCCGACCGCCTCGAGGAACTCGAGATGGCCATGCGCGTGGCCGGTCTCGCCCTCGGCGGTCGAGCGGAACACGGCGGCGACGTCGTTGTAGCCTTCGACGTCGGCCTTCTGCGCGAAATAGAGATAGCGGCGGTTGGCCTGGCTTTCGCCGGCGAACGCGTCCTTGAGGTTGTTCTCGGTTTTCGAACCCTTGAGCGATGCCATGTCTTCCTCTCCCTCTGCAGGGCCGGATCGGGCGATCCGGCCGAATGACGTCAAACGCGGTATCGCCGACATCAATCGGGAAACCGCGCCGCACCGGGTCCGGCAGAACGCCGGCGCTAGCTCAGGTCGAAGTCTAGGAGCGGGCGCGCATTATCGTCAATAGTCTGGAACCGTTCCAGACTATGAAACTGATTACTGATTTCGTTGTATTTTTATTGCCGATTGCGGACGCGGATGACGACGTCGACGCGCGCCACCTCGGTGCCGGCCGGTGCCTCGGGCAGGCTGGCGAGAACCACCGAATCGCCGGGAATGTCGCGCAGCAGCCCGTCATTCTCGTGAAAGAAATGGTGGTGGTTGGAGGTGTTGGTATCGAAGTACGAGCGGCCATGCTCGACCACGACCTCGCGCAGCAGCCCGGCATCGGTGAACTGGTTCAAGGTGTTGTAGACCGTGGCCAGCGACACCCGGACATTGTGCGTCTGCGCTTCCGCATGCAGTTCCTCGGCCGAGAGATGGCGGTCGCCATGGCCGAACAGCAGCCGCGCCAAGGCCAGCCGCTGGCGCGTCGGCCGCAGGCCGGCGGTTCTCAGCCGCTCGATGACGGGCGCGAAAGTGCGGTCGCTCAACATGCCCCTATAGATAGGGCCGCTCGCGGCAAAAAGCAAAGAGGCTCATGGCCGGCGACGGGCGACCGAGGCGGCCAGCCAATAGGCGACGGCGCTGACCAGTCCCAGTCCCGTCAGCAGCCAGATGGCCAGGGTGTAGTCGCCCTGCAGGTCCCACAGCAGCGCCACCAGCGGCGGCGCGATGGCGCGGGCCACGGTGGCCGGCAGGCTCAGCGCGCCGTTGATGGCGCCGAAGCCCTCGGCGCCGAGAAACTCCACCACCGAAGCGCCACGCACGATAGTCATCAGCCCGTTGCCGGCGCCGTAGAGCAGGACGAAGACGTAGAGCCAGACGGTCTCGCCGTTGACCAGCAACAGGGCCAGCAGCGATACGGGCAGCAGGATGACGGTTATCCGGCCCATCACCGCGGTGGTGGCGCGCCGTCCCAGCACCAGGATCAGCAGGCGACCGGCGACCTGCGCCGGTCCGATCAGGGCGATGGCCAGCAGCACCAGCGCCGTGCTCAGGCCGCGCTCGCCCAGCAGTGGCACGATATGGAAGGTGACAGCCGTCACCGCCGCACTCTGCGACAGCAGCGACAAGGCCAGCAGCCAGAAAACCTTCTGGCGCAGCGCCAGCCGCAACGGCGACACGGGTGGCGAGACAGGCGGCGCGGAATCGTCGGCCCGGGCGCGCGTCAGACTGCCCTTCGTGCCGCGCAGCAGCAGCGCATGGATCAACAGGCCGACCAGCACGTTGCAGCCGGCCAGCACCAGCAGCGTGTCGCGCCAGCCCCACCAGTCGATGAAGACCTGCGTGGCGGGCATGAAGATGGTGCTGGCGAAGCCGGCGATCAGCGTCATGGTGGTGATGCCCAGACGGTACTGGCTGCCGAGATTGGCGGTGATGACGGCAAACGCCGGATCGTAGAGCGTCATCGAGTGCACCAGGCCCAGGCCCAGCCACAGTACGAAGAAAACCGGAAGGCTGTCGTTCAGCGCCCAGACCACCAGCAGCGCCGCCCCGATCAGCGATCCCAGGGTCATGGGCCAGAAGCCGCCGCGCCGGTCGATCCAGCCGCCGACCACGACGCTGGAGAACCCCGTCACCAGCAGGCCGCCAGACAGGGCCAGGGTCAGGTCGGTGCGCGACCAGCCCAGCTCGCGCTCCATCGGTTCGACGAACAGCGAGAAGCCGTAATAGAACGTGCCCCAGGAGACGAGCTGGCCCACCGACATCAGCAGGACCAGGCGCCAGGGGTGCGCGACGAGCGGGGGCTGCGGGGCGGGCGACATGGAGAAGGCCTTTATTCGCTCGCGAGCGTAGGCCGGCCGCCGCTGCGCGCAAAGAAAAAGCGCCGCTCGCGGGCGGCGCTTTCTGCAATCCTGCCGTGTCCGGTCAGTCGCCGGTGGTGATGCGGTCGACCAGTTCGCGCACCGTCGGGATGAAGCCGTTGCGGTAGAACGGATCGGAGGCGAAGCGGTAGGCGTTGTGGCCGGCGAACATCAGCTGGTTGTCGAGCTTCTCGCTGTGGCTGATCTCTTGCAGCGTCTTCTGGATGCAGAAGGAGCGCGGATCGGCCTTCTTGCCGGTCGAGTAGTTGTGCTCGGGCTGCTGCGACCAGTTGGAGAACTGGCACTGCGAGAGGCAGCCCATGCAGTTGATCTGGTCGGTGACGATCTCGCGCTCCTGTTCGGGCGAGACGAAGATCAGCGTCGTTTCCGGGGTGCGCATGGCGTTGGTGTAGCCTTCCGCCACCCAGGCCTCAGCGTGCTTCTTGTCTTCCGCCGTCAGATAGACCAAGCGGCCGCGGGCGCCGACCGGGAAGGGCGTGTTGTGCTCGCCAACCTCGTGCGCCGAATAGGCGACCTGCCGCTCGCTGCGTCCGCGCAGCTCCTCCATGAAGGGATTGTTGACGGCCGACGAATAGAAGCCGGTGGGGCTGAAGCGGTTGAGGTAGACGTCGCCTTCCTTCAAGGTCAGCAGCCGCGCTTTCCACGCCTCGGAGATCGGGCTTTCCTGAGTCAGCAGCGGACGGGTGCCGAACTGGAAGGCGATCGGGCCGATCTCGGGATTGTCGAGCCAGTGCTCCCACTCGCGCAGGTACCAGACGCCGCCGGCCATCACCACCGGCGTTTCGGCGAGGCCGAATTCCAGCATCTGCTTGCGCAGCTCGGCGACGCGCGGATAGGGGTCCTCGGGATGGTTGGGATCCTCGCTGTTGGACAGGCCGTTATGGCCGCCGGCCAGCCAGGGATCCTCGTAGACCACGCCGCCCAGCCAGTCGCTGAACTTGTGGTAGGCCCGCTTCCACAAGGCGCGGAAGGCGCGGGCCGAGGAGACGATCGGATAGTAGTGGACGCCGTAGCGAGCGCAGATCTCGGCAATCCGATAGGGCATGCCCGCACCGCAGGTGACGCCGTGGATCAGTCCCTTGGCGCCTTCCAACACGCCGACCAGGATGCGCTCGGCCCCGGCCATCTCCCACAATATGTTCATGTGGATGCGGCCCTGGCCGCCGGAGGCCTCGTGGGCGATGCGCGCCTGGGTGATGCCGCCCTGGATGCCGAAGGCGATCAGCTCCTCGTGGCGCTCGCGCCGGGTCTTGCCCTTGTAGATCTGCGGAATGACGCGGCCGTTCTCGTCGTAGGAATCGGCGTTGACGCCGGAGAAGGTGCCGACGCCGCCGGCCAGCGCCCAGGCGCCCGAACTCTGGCCGTTGGAGACGGATATGCCCTTGCCGCCTTCCACCAGCGGCAGCACTTCCTTCCCCGAGATGATCAGAGGACGCAAAGATTTCATCGTCTGAGCCTTAAACTCCGTTCGAGCCGATATTCCGTGTCGCGGCGGTTATCCGCCCGGCTCGCGCCTCCGCCGCCCACGAAACGGCCGGAAGCCATCCCAACCCTGTTGCGCCCTATATAGGCGCTTTCGCCCCCGCGCACCACCCGCGCCGGGGCCAAAAACGGACCGGCCGGCCCCTTGCGAGGCCGGCCGGCTGTTCGGTGGGTTTCGCGCGGAAATCCGCGGCTAAAACATGCGAATCCGCTCTGATCAGTTGGCGGCCTGGGTCTCGGCAGCTGGCTTGGCCGAGATGTCCTCGCCGGTCGCCTGGTCGACGACCTTCATCGACAGCTTGACCTTGCCGCGGTCGTCGACGCCCAGCACCTTGACCTTGACCACGTCGCCCTCGTTGACGACGTCCGTCACCTTGCCGACGCGCCGCGGCGCCAGCTCGGAAATGTGGACCAGACCGTCGCGGGCGCCGAGGAAGTTCACGAAGGCGCCGAAATCGACGACCTTCACCACCTTGCCGGAGTAGATCACGCCCACTTCCGGCTCGGCGACGATGCCCTTGATCCAGTCGATCGCCGCCTGGCCGGCCTTGGCGTCGACCGCCGCGACCTTGACCGTGCCGTCGTCCTCGATGTCGATCTTGGCGCCGGTGGTCTCGGTGATCTCGCGGATCACCTTGCCGCCGGTGCCGATGATCTCGCGGATCTTGTCCTTCGGCACGTTGATGACGGTGATGCGCGGGGCGTTCTCGTTCACGCCATCGCGCGCGGCCGACAGGCCCTTGGCCATTTCGCCCAGGATGTGCTTGCGGCCTTCGCTGGCCTGGTGCAGCGCCACCTTCATGATCTCCTCGGTGATCGAGGTGATCTTGATGTCCATCTGCAGGGCAGTGACGCCCTTCTCGGTGCCGGCAACCTTGAAGTCCATGTCGCCGAGATGGTCCTCGTCGCCCAGGATGTCGGACAGCACCGCGAAGCGGTCGCCTTCCTTGA
>JBDZUM010000233.1:0-1734 GCA_040255215.1 Rhodospirillaceae bacterium | reverse complement strand
CGGCGCTGCGCGGTATCACCACCCCGATCGGCACTTCGCGATAGTTCGAGGCGTCGGTGGAATAGACCGCTTTCGCCTGCGCATCGAACCGCACTTCGCCCTTTACTGAAGCTTCCAGCGCCGTTCGCAGGCCTCCGACATCGACGCCGTTCGTTCGCTTGCGCGAATTTCCGAAAATCGACACGGCGGCGTCAGACACGATAAGGCTCCGCGTCGCGTCGCTTGAAGGACAGCCCCATACCGGGACGATCGAGCGCGGGCTCCAGCATGCCATCGATCACTTCGGGCACGCCGTCGAAGAACATTGCCTCGATGCGCATGTGATCATGGAACCACTCGATATGCCGCGTCTGCAGCGACGCGCAGCAGCACTGCAGATGCAACGCCGGCGCAGTGTGGCTCGACAATGGCAACTGAAAAGCGCGGGCAATGCTGTCGGCAATGAGATAGCCGGTGAACCCGGCGCAGCGCGTCGCATCGGCCTGCAGGCAGTCGACGGCGCCGGCTTGCAGCAGCGCGAGAAAATCGGAAGGCGTGTAGCCGTATTCGCCGGCGGCGATCGCCATGCCCGCCGGCGCCCGGTCGCGTATCAGCCGCAGCCCATCGCGATCGTCTGACGAAACCGGCTCCTCGAACCAGGAGACGCCGCAGGCGGCGAATTCCTCTGCCAGCGCCAGGGCCTGCTTGCGATCATAGGCGCCGTTGGCATCGACGAACAACTCGACCGCGGGGCCGATCGCCCTCCTGGCCTGACGGACCCGCGCCCCGTCGTCCTCGGGCTGCCGTCCGACCTTCATCTTCACCGCCTTGAAGCCGTCTCGCGCCCAGTCGCCAAGTTGTTCCTCCAACTCTCCTTCGGAATAGGACGTGAAGCCGCCGCTGCCATAGACGGGCAGGCGCCGATGCCGTCCGCCGAGAAGTCGCAGCACAGGAACGTCAAGCAGCTTTGCCGCGAGGTCGTGCAAGGCGACGTCGCAGGCGGCAATAGCGGCAGCGGCAACACCAGGCCGGCCGAGATTGCGCAATTTCACGTTCATCGCATGCCAGGCGGCCTTGATGGCGAATGCGTCGCGCCCCACCAGCACCGGCGCCAGCTGCTCGGCGATGAGAACGCCGGCGGCGCGATCGCAATAGGTGTAGCCCAGGCCGACCCGCCCCGCCGCCGCCGCTTCCACGATCACTATCGTGGTCGAATCCCACTCCAGCGTTCCATCCGACTCCGGCCTGTCGGTCGGCACCCGATAGGCCCCGACGTCGAGCCTCTCGATTGGCGCGGCGCTGTCGGCGCAGCGGAACGCGGCTTCCGGCATCAGGCAAAGGACCGCTTGAAGGAATGCCACGCTATCGATGCCGCGTCCTTGTCGCCCTTGAGGATGGAAGACAGAAACTTCTTGGCCTCGTCATAAGTGACATGCGGCGGCAGGGTCGGCACGTTGGGATCGACCTTGGCGTCGATAACGCAAGGACGATCGCTGCTCAGAGCCGTCCGCCATGCGCCCTCGATGTCCTCGGGCGTTCGCACGTGAATGCCTCGCAGACCGAGCTTCTCTGCGAAGTCCGCGTAGTCGAAGTCGGGCACATCCTGCGTCGCTTCCACGCGCGGAAAACCGCCCATCGCGCGCAACTCCCACGTCACCTGATTGAGATCGCCGTTGTTCAGCACAGCCACGATCAGGCGTGGATCCTTCCACTCGCGCCAGTACTTGGCGATGGTGATCAGGCCGTTCAGCCCCA
>JBDZUM010000232.1:0-1734 GCA_040255215.1 Rhodospirillaceae bacterium | reverse complement strand
CGGCGCTGCGCGGTATCACCACCCCGATCGGCACTTCGCGATAGTTCGAGGCGTCAGTGGAATAGACCGCTTTCGCCTGCGCATCGAACCGCACATCGCCGTCAACCGAGGCTTCCAGCGCCGCTCGCAGGCCGCCGACATCGATGCCGTTCGTTCCCTTGCGCCGCCTTCCGGCTATCGGCATGGCGACATCAGACACGATAAATCTCCGCGTCGCGCCGCTTGAAGGACAGACCCAACCCGGGCCTGTCGAGCGCGGGCTGCAGCATGCCGTCGGTCACTTCGGGCACGCCGTCGAAGAACATCGCCTCGATGCGCACGTGATCGTGGAACCACTCGATATGCCGCGTCTGCAGCGAAGCGCAGCAGCACTGCAGATGGAGCGCGGGCGCGGTGTGGCTCGACAGGGGCAGCTTGAAGGCGTGGGCGAGGCTGTCGGCAATGAGATAGCCGGTAAACCCGGCGCAACGCGTCGCATCGGCCTGCAGGCAGTCGACGGCGCCGGCTTGCAGCAGCGCGAGAAAATCGGAAGGCGTGTAGCCGTATTCGCCGGCGGCGATCGCCATGCCCGCCGGCGCCCGGTCGCGTATCAGCCGCAGCCCATCGCGATCGTCTGACGAAACCGGCTCCTCGAACCAGGAGACGCCGCAGGCGGCGAATTCCTCTGCCAGCGCCAGGGCCTGCTTGCGGCCATAGGCGCCGTTGGCATCGACGAACAACTCGACGTCGGCGCCGATCGCCTTCCGGGCCCGGCGGACCCGCGCGCCATCGTGCTCGGCCTGCCGTCCGACCTTCATCTTCACCGCCTTGAAGCCGTTTCGCGCCCAATCGCCGAGTTGCTCCTCCAACTCGTCTTCGGAATAGGACGTGAAACCCCCACTGCCATAGACGGGCAGGCGCCGGTGTCGTCCGCCCAGCAGATGCAGCACGGGTACGTCGAGCAGCTTTGCCGCGAGATCGTGCAAGGCGACGTCGCAGGCGGCGATGGCGGCAGCGGCAATGCCGGGCCGGCCGAGATTGCGCAGTTTTACGCTCATCGCATGCCAGGCGGCCTTGATCGCGAACGCATCGCGCCCCACCAGCATCGGCGCCAGCTGCTCGGCGATGATGACAGCGGCAGCGCGATCGCAATAGGTGAAACCGAGGCCGACGCGCCCGGCCGACGCCGCCTCCACGATCACGATCGTGGTCGAATCCCACTCCAGCGTTCCATCCGATTCCGGCCTGTCGGTCGGCACCCTATAGGCCCCGACATCGAGGCGTTCGATCGGCGCTGCGCTGTCGGCGCAGCGGAACGCGGCTTCCGGCATCAGGCAAAGGACCGCTTGAACGAGTGCCACGCGATAGAGGCCGCGTCCTTGTCGCCTTTCAGAATGGACGACAGGAATTTCCTGGCCTCGTCGTAGGTGACGTGCGGCGGCAGGGTCGGCACGTTGGGATCGACCTTGGCGTCGATGACGCAGGGCCGGTCGCTGCTCAGGGCCGTCCGCCATGCGCCCTCTATGTCCTCCGGCGTTCGCACGCGAATGCCGCGCAGACCGAGCTTCTCGGCGAAATCGGCATAGTCGAAATCGGGTACGTCCTGCGTCGCCTCGATGCGCGGGAAACCGCCCATGGCGCGCAGCTCCCATGTCACCTGGTTGAGATCGCCGTTGTTCAGCACCGCCACGATCAGGCGCGGATCCTTCCACTCGCGCCAGTACTTGGCGATGGTGATCAGGCCGTTCAGCCCCA
>JBDZUM010000020.1:15667-42124 GCA_040255215.1 Rhodospirillaceae bacterium | reverse complement strand
GCCGCGCCGTCGGCATAGTTCTGCATCAGCAGGCGGATGGGCTGCGGGCCCCATTCCTTCTCGCCGAAGGTGAAGACCGCTTCCTGCGAATAGATGTAGTCCGACCCGGTGGCGGTGAACTGCGCCGTGCCCTCGCGCAGCGGCGCCAGCCGCGACACGTCGTTCTTGCCCGGCAGCACGCGCAGATTGGTGCCGACAGAGTTTTTCAGGATCGAACCGATGCCGACCGCCTGGGCATAGCCCGACGAGCCGACGTCGTAAGCCGTCCACACCAGCGTATTCGGCAACTTGATATCAGACTTCGCCTGCGCCAGCGCCAGGCCAGGCGCCAGCAATGCGGCTGCTGCAGTGCACAGCAAAGCATTTCGACGATTGATCGACATTCGTTAATTCCTCCCGTTGCTTGATCGCCGTGGCGTTCGCCGCCCGGCGCCTGCGGCGTCCGTGTGCCCGGACTTCGACCTTTGGGTCTCAGACAGGCTACGGGCGCGGCAAAAGGCTGGCAACTGCGAAGGGGTGAAAATGCCGCAGCAGTTTCGGAGTACGGAAGGAACTCGGATAAAAAAGCGGGAAACGTCGATCAGTCGTTGCACAGGTTCTGCGGCGCAGAATTTTCGCTGCGACCGGAGCGAACGATCATGACGACAGCGTCAGGATACAAGGCCGTCGGCGCAAACAGCGCCGCTCAGGCAATCAGCCCTTTTTCTGCTCGACCGGAACGGTCGGCCCGCCCTTCTCTCGCCAGGCGCCGAACCCGCCGGCCATATGGGCAACCGGCGCCAGCCCCATGTCGTGCACGGCCTTGGCCGCCAGCGCCGAGCGCATGCCGCCGGCGCAGAAGAAGACGAACTTCTTGCCCGACTGGAAGATTTCCTTGGCGTAAGGGCTGTTGGGATCGACCCAGAACTCGAGCATGCCGCGGGGAGCATGATAGGCGCCGGGGATTCCACCTTCGCGCCACAACTCGCGGATGTCGCGAATGTCGACCAGCTGAACCTTGGGGTCGTTGGCCAGCGCCATCGCCTGCTCGACGCTCAGCGTCTCGATGACTTGTTCGGCTTCGGCGCAAAGCTGCTTCACGCCCTTCTTGATCGTCGCCATGTCGCATTCCTCCGCAATTTCCAGCGGCATTCTCGCAACCGGCGGACGGCTTTGGCAAGTCGGCGACCGGTTTTGCCTAGCGAGGATGACGCCCCTCGCCCACTTCCTCGATTATCTTGGCCACGAAGGCGTCGAGATCGTCCGGCGAGCGGCTGGTGATCACGCCGTTATCGACCACGACCTCCTTGTCGACCCATTTGCCGCCGGCGTTTTCGACATCGCGGCGAATCGAATGATAGGACGTCATGTCGCGACCGCGCACCGCGTCGGCCTCGACCAGCAGCCACGGCCCGTGGCAGATGGCGGCGACGGGCTTGCCACTATCGAGGAACGTCTTCACCAGCCCCATGGCCTGCTTGTCGACACGCAGCTTGTCAGGGTTGATCTGGCCGCCGGGGATGACGAGGGCGTCGTATTCGCCGGCATCGACCGCCTCGATCCGCGCATCGACGGCGACCTCGCTGCCCCAGTCGTCGCCCTTCCAGCCGCGGATTTCGTCGCCGTCAGGCGAGGCGATCGTTACGGTAGCGCCGGCCTCTTTCAGGCGGTCGCGCGGCACTTCGAGCTCGGACTGCTCGAAGCCGTCGGTGGCGATGATGAGAATGCGGGCGTCCTTGATGTCGGTCATGACAGGCTCCAATGCAGTTGCTGCCCATGCAACCACCGCGCCCGCCGGCAGGTTCCCGTCTCCGATTCCACACAAAACGCAAACCGGCCGGCAAGCCCGAATGGGCCGGCCGGCCGGCCGGAATGAACGCTGACGCGAACGGATCGAAACGAAGCCTAGACGGCTTCCTTCAGATCCTTGGCGACGCGGAAGGCAACCTTCTTCGACGCCTTGATCTTGATCTGCTCGCCGGTGGCCGGATTGCGGCCCATGCGCGCCGGGCGCTTGCGGACCTGCAGGATGCCCAGCCCAGTGAGGCGAACCTTGTTGCCCTTCTTCAGGTTCTTGACGGTCAGACCGACCAGCTCGTCGACGACCGCGGCGACGGACTTCTTCGGCATGTCGGTGTTGGCGGCGATTTCCGCGATGATCTTGGAGAGCGGAACGGTCGGAACGGTGACTTTAGCTTTCTCGGCCATGATGTTTCCCCTGGTGTCACTAGCGCTAGCCGGTACCAGATATGGCCGGCGGCGTCAGCCTGCTTACAATATTCAGTGAACAGCGGCAACAGAAACACCATATATTGCGGGGCTTTTTTGCATTTGCCGGTGGATTAATGCCCTGAAACAGGGGTTTTCTGGCCTCTCCGGCGGAATCCACCCCCGCAGTACCGCAATCCGGCAGCGATCGGGGAGGCCCAGATCAGGCCTAAACGGCCTGCCCCGCCGCCCAGCCCGACGCCCAGGCCCACTGGAAATTGTAGCCGCCGAGCCAGCCCGTCACGTCGACGCACTCGCCGACGAAATGCAGGCCGGGAACGGATTTGACCGCCATCGTGCGCTGGTCGAGCGCATCGGTATCGATGCCGCCCAGCGTCACTTCGGCCGTACGGTAGCCTTCGCTCCCGGACGGCAGGACACGCCAGCGATTGATGCGTTCGGCCATGGCCTGCAGGCGCTGATCGGAAAGATCGCCGAGCGTCGCGCCATCGGCATCGTCGGCGACGAACTGCGCCAGGCGGCGCGGCAGCAAAGCGGACAGCGCCGTGGCCGGCGCCTGACGCCCGTGCCGTGTCCGCATCTCACGCAACCAGGCATAGATATCCGTCCCTGGCAGCAAGGCGATTTCGATTTCCTCTCCTTCCCGCCAGTAGGACGAGATCTGCAGGATGGCCGGGCCGCTGAGGCCGCGATGGGTGAAGAGCAGCGCCTCGTCGAACTTCGCGCCATTGCAGCTCACGCGCGCGCCATCCACCGAGACGCCGCTGAGCGCCTTCATCGCATCCAGCAACGACCCGTCGAAGGTCAGCGGCACCAGCGCCGGCCGTGTCGGCACCACTGCAATCCCGAAACGCCGCGCCACTTCGTACGCGAAGGAACTTGCGCCCATCTTGGGGATCGACAGGCCGCCGGTCGCCACTACCAGCCGGTCGCATTCCAGCGGCTCGCCGGACGCGACAAGACGGAAGCCATGGCCAGACCAATCGATCGATTGCAGCGTACCGCCGAGCCTTAGTTCCGCTCCGGCGTCCCTCATCTCTTGCAGCAGCATGTCGACGATCTGCCGCGCCGAGCCGTCGCAGAACAACTGGCCCAGCGTCTTCTCGTGCCAGGCGATGCCATGACGATCGACCAGGGCGATGAAATCGCGCGGCTGGTAGCGCCGCAGCGCCGAAATGGCGAAATGCGGATTGCGCGAAATGAAGTTGCCGGGCGCGGCGTGCAGATTGGTGAAGTTGCAGCGGCCGCCGCCTGAGATCCTGATCTTCTCGCCGGGCGCGCGCGCATGATCGACAACGAGTACGGATCGTCCGCGCCGGCCAGCCTCGATGGCGCACATCATGCCGGCAGCGCCGGCGCCGGCAACGATGACGTCGTATCGCCGCGGCACGGCTGCTCAGTCAGTCGCGGCGGCGCTTCGCCCGGCCGGCAACAGCGCCCGTCGGGGTCCGCCCGTCGCGCCCGACGCGGCGCAACGGTTTGTCGCCGTCATCCTTGCGCGGAACGACCCTGGTCTCGAACGGCTTGTCGATCCGCTTCTTGCCAAATCCCTTGCGGGCAGGCTTCGCCGGCCGGGCCGGAGGCGTCTGGGTCGCGGCGGGCGCCGGTCCGGCCCGACGCTCGCCCTTGAGCGCCAGCCGGCCGCGCGGGGCCGGGGGTGCCTCCGGCGGCGCCGCCTCGGGCAGTTTGGCGACATCGTCGACCAGTTCGATCCGCGCCTCGCCCTTGGGCGTTTTGCGCACCGCCTCGATGAAGGCGGGCGCCGAAGCGGCGTCGATCTCGAAGCGCGTCTCGCGGTCGAAGATGCGGATGGTGCCGATCTCGCGCCGGGTCACGCCGCCCTGTCGGCACACCATCGGCAGAATCCAGCGCGGGTCGGCATTCTTGTCGCGGCCCAGCGGTATGCGGAACCACACGCCGTTGCCGTCGAGGCGCGAACGCGGCTTCTGGCGGCCGGGATTGTCGGCCGTGCGCTCGTCTGCTGGCGCTTCGCCGCGATCCGGCCGATCCGGCCGCGGGCCGCGATCGCGGCCGCGCTCGGCCGGATCGACGACGTCCTCGGCAGCGGGAAGCTGGTCGCGATAGAGCCTGACCAGCGCCACGGCGACGTCCTCCGCCGAGCGCTCCGCCAGCAACGCGGCCGCCATGGCGAGGTCGTCCTCGGTCTTCTCCTCTTCCAGGGCCGGGTGGCGCAGCAGCCTTTCCTGGTCCAGCGCCCGGATTTCGTCGGCAGTCGGCGGGCCGCTCCATTGCGGCACGATGCCGGCCTCGACCATCAAACGGTCGGCCTTGCGCTTGCGCGAGAAGGGGATCAGCAGGACCGAGACGCCCTTGCGACCGGCCCGGCCCGTGCGGCCGGAACGATGCTGCAGCACTTCGGCGTCGTGCGGCAGGTCGGCATGGATCACCAGCGCCAGATGCGGCAGATCGATGCCGCGCGCGGCGACGTCGGTCGCCACGCAGACCCGCGCCCGCCCGTCGCGCAGCGCCTGCAGGGCGTGATTGCGCTCGTTCTGGCTCAGCTCGCCCGACAGGGCGACGACCGAGAAACCGCGTTCGGAAAGGATCGCCTGCAGATGGCGCACCGCCTCGCGCGTGTTGCAGAACACCAGCGCAGCCGGCGCATCGGCATGGCGCAGGACGTTGACCACCGATAGTTCGATCTCGCCATTTGCGACGCGCACGGCGCGATACTCGATATCGGCGTGGCCGCGTTCGGCGCCGGCGACCTCGATGCGCAGCGCGTCCTTCTGGTACTGCTTCGCCATCGCCACGATCGGCCGCGGCAATGTCGCCGAGAACAGCAGAGTGCGGCGTTCGGCAGGCGTCGCGTCGAGGATGAATTCGAGATCCTCGCGGAAGCCCAGATCGAGCATCTCGTCCGCCTCGTCGAGCACCACGGCCCTCAGCGCCGACATGTCGAACCGGCCGCGCTCGAGATGATCGCGCAGACGGCCGGGCGTGCCGACCACGATATGAGCGCCCTCGGCCAAGAGCCGCGCCTCGCGCCGGGGGTCCATGCCGCCGACGCAGGCGATGACGCGGGCGCGGGCGCCGGCATAGAGCCAGTCGAGTTCGCGCTGCACTTGCAGGGCAAGTTCCCGGGTCGGCGCCACGACCAGCGCCAGCGGCGCACCCGGTCGGTCGAGCGTCGGCGCATCGCCCAACAGCGTCGCCCCCAGCGCCAGACCGTAGGCCACCGTCTTGCCCGACCCGGTCTGGGCGGATACCAGCAGATCGCGCCCCGCCGCCGCCGCCTCGAGCACAGCACTCTGCACGGGCGTCGGGATGGTGTAGTCGCGTTCAGCCAGCGCCTGGGCGAGCGGCGGCGATGTCGTGGGGAATGCCAAGATCTGATGCCTTACCGGAAAATCTGCGCCGGTTTCAAAACCGGACGTCGCAGCGCCGGTAGTTAGGGCGTTTCCGGCGGTCCGGCAAGCCCGAAGACCGGCCAAATCGCCGCGCCTTCACATGCCAGACCTGCGCTCAGCCGCCGATCTGGGCCAGCGCCTGCTCGAGATCGGCGATCAGGTCCTGCGGGTCCTCGATGCCGACCGACAGACGCAGCAGGTTCTTCGCCACCGAGCTGTGCGGACCCTCGACGGAGGCACGATGCTCGATCAGCGATTCGACGCCGCCCAGCGAGGTGGCGGCGATGAATTTGCGGGTGCGGCCAGCGACCCGCCTGGCCTCGTCGGCGCCGCCACGCACGCAGATCGACATCATGCCGCCGAAGCCCCGCCGCATCTGGCGCGAAGCCAGCGCATGGCCGGGATGGCTCGACAGGCCCGGATAGAGTACGCGCTCGACCGCCCGGTGGCCCTCGAAGTGCCGGGCGATCGCCTGCGCATTGGAGGCCGCCTTGTCGTAGCGCACGGCAAGCGTGCGCATGCCGCGCAACAGCAGCCAGGCCTCGAACGGCCCCATGATGCCGCCGACCATCTTGCGCACGTGCTTCATCTCCTCCCAGCGCGCATCCGCCTCGCGACAGGCCAGAACGCCGCCGGTGACGTCGGAATGGCCGTTCAGGTACTTGGTAGTCGAGTGGAAGACATAGTCGGCGCCCAGATCGATGGCGCGCAGGGTCAGGGCCGGCGTCACCGTCGCGTCGACCGCCAGAATCGCGCCCGCCTTGTGCGCCAGCCGCGCGCTGCCGACGACGTCGATCACGTCCCAGGTCGGATTCAGCAGGGTCTCGATCCACACCAGGTCGGCCTTGCCGGGAACGATCGCCTTTTCCAGCGCGCCGAGATCGCGGGCGTCGTAGAAGGTGACTTCGATGTTGCGGCGGGCGGCGACATGGCGCAGCAGCTCCTGCAGGCCGTGATACATCACCGTCGGCGCCAGTATCTGCCGACCCGGCCGCACGGTCTCGAACACGGCCGCCGCCGCGGCCTGCCCCGACGCGAACAGGCTCGCCTCCCTGGCGCCCTCCAGTTCGGCGATCAGCGCCTCGACCGGGTCGTAGGTCGGGCTCTGGTAGCGGCCGTAGATGTACTTGCCGATCAGCTCGTAGCTATCGTTGCGGGCGAAGGTGGTGGAGAACTGGATCGGCGGCACCACCGCACCCGTGGTCGGATCGATGAAATGCGAAACCTGCGCCAGAATGGTGTCGATGGTCGGCTTGTCGTTGTCGCTCATGGCGGAAATCCGGTCGATTGCGGCCGCGCAGCTTAGCCCAACCCTTGCCGTTGCAATACCGGCGTCAGGCCTTTCGCGCGCCGAGCGTCGCCAGGAGAATGCCGCCCAGGATCAGCAGGAAACCGAGCCCGTGGAAAAGACGTAGCTGTTCATCGAGAAAGATCACGGACAGCAGCGCGACGATGGGCGGGGTCAGGTAGTTGAAGAATCCCGCCACCCGGGCGCCGACCGAGCGCACCGCCAGATACCACAACAGCGTCGAACCGAGGCTGACCGCCATGGCCAGGTATAGGACGAGCGCCCAGTCCCACTCATGGCGCGGGATCGCCGTTCCGACGGTCGGCATGACCAGGAATATCAGGATGACCACCGGCAAGCCGACGGCGATCAGGACCAGCTGCAGGGTCAGCGGCGGCAGTTTCATGGGATGGCGCTGCAGCAGCACCGAGTAGAGCGCCCAGCAGACGACGGCAGCGGACTGGATGACGTCGCCGATGTTGAAGCCCAGCGACAGGACGGAAAGCGGATCGCCGCGCGTGATGATCAAGGCTGCGCCGATCAGACCCAGCGCGACGCCGGCAATGACCCGGGGCGCCATTCTGGCCCCGATCAGCAGGCGCGACAGCAGCAGGATGGCGATGGGCGTGGTCGAATTGATCAGGGCGACGTTGATCGCGGTGGTGTAGTTCAGCGCCACGTAAAGCATGGTGTTGAACAGGCCAACGCCCAGCACGCCCAGAATCAGCAGCAAGCGCCAGTGATGCCGGATCACGGCGCGATGCCGCCATGCCGACAGCAGGGTGAACGGCAGCACCAGAATCAGCGCCAGGCTCCAGCGCCAGACCGACAGGGCGAAGGGCGACCAGTCGCCGGCGATGTACCGGCCGATCACCACGTTAGAGCCCCACAGCAGCATGACCGTGACCAGCATGCCGTAGGCAGCGACGTGCGACTGGCTCGACGCCTCGGTCGCGGGCGCAGGAGACGTCGTCATCGCCCTAGCAGACGCTGGCGTAGCGCTCGCGGCAGACCCGCAGCACCTCGTCGGGATCGCGCTTCCACCAGTTCTCGGCCGAGAAGATCTCGACCTCGACCGTACCGTCGTAGCCTGCAGCCTCGACCTGGCGGCGGATGCCCGCAATGTCGATGACGCCGTCGCCCATCATGCCGCGGTCGAGCAGCAGATCCCGGGTCGGCACCAGCCAGTCGCAGACATGGAAGGCATGGAGCCAGCCATTCGTGCCGGCCCGGGCGATCTCGGCAGCCAGTTCCGGATCCCACCAGACGTGATAGACGTCGACCGCGACGCCGACGCCGGGCCCGAGCGCCTGGCACAGATCGTTGGCCTGTTTCAGCGTGTTCACGCAGGCGCGGTCGGCGGCGTACATCGGATGCAGCGGCTCGATGGCGAGCTTCATGCCCTGGGCGCGGGAATAATCCAGCACGGAAGCGATGCCGTCCCGTACCTGCTGGCGGGCATCGGCGATATCCCTGGAACCTGTGGCAAGCCCACCTACGACCAGCACCAGACATTCGGCATTCAACGCCAGCGCCTCGTCGACGGCGCGGCGATTATCGTCCAGTGCGGCCTGCCGGCCGGCCTTGTCGGGCGCGGTGAACATGCCGCCGCGGCAATAGCCGGAGACGCGCAGATCGTGGCGTTCGACAAGATCGGCCGCAGTCTTCAGACCGCACGCCGCCACCTGATCGCGCCATGGCGCGATGGCGCGGATCTCCTGCCGGACGCAGCCTTCGATGATCTGCGGCAGCGTCCATTGCTGGCGCACCGTCGCGGTGTTGATCGACAGCAGCTCCGGCGCCCGCGAAAGATTGCGCATCAGTTCTCCAGCCCGTGCACGGCCAGCACGCGCCGCATGCGGGCGGTGGCGTCGTCGGGATCGCGCAGCAGCCCGGCGGCGTCGGCGAGGCGAAACAGCTCCGCCAGATGCACCAGCGAGCGCGTGCTCTGCTGGCCGTTGACCATGATGAAATGGTCCTGTAGCCCGTTGAGATAGGCCATGAAGACGACGCCCGTCTTGTAGAAGCGGCTCGGCGCCTTGAAGATGTGGCGCGACAGCGGCACGGTCGGCCCGAGAATGTCGTGGAAGGTCTTGCTGTCGCCCCGGGCAAGCGAGCCGAGCGCCGCCGACGCCGCTGGGGCAATGGCGTCGAAGATGCCCAGCAGCGCATCGGAATAGCCCTCGCTGTCGCCAGCGATCAGTTCGGCATAGTTGAAATCGTCGCCGGTATACATGCGCACGCCCTTCTTGAGGCGTCGGCGCATGGCGATCTCCTTGTCCTTGTCGAGCAGCGAGATCTTGACGCCGTCGACCTTGTCGGCGTGCGAGTTGATGACGTCGAGGCAGACATCCATCGCTTTCCAGTGGTCGCGATGGCCCCAGTAGCCTTCAAGGGCCGGATCGAACATCTCGCCCAGCCAGTGGATAATGACCGGCTCGCTGACCTGACCGAGAATGCGATCGTAGACGCGCACGTAGTCGTCCGGCGACTTGGCGCAGGCGGCCAGGGCCCGCGAGGCCATCAGGATGATGCGGCCCCCCGCCCCTTCGACGGCGGCGCATTGTTCCTCGTAGGCCCGCATGACTTCGTCGATCGTCAGGCTGGCCGACGGCGCCAGATGGTCGGTGCCGGCGCCGCTGGCAACGGTGCCGCCCTCCTTCTTCGCCAGGGCGACGCTGCGCTTTATGAGGTCGAGGCTGTTGTTCCAGTCCAGCCCCATGCCGCGCTGGGCGGTGTCCATCGCCTCGGCAACGCCGAAGCCCAGCGACCACAGGTGCTGACGGAACTGCAGCGTCTTTTCCCAGTCGATGGCCGGGGTCAGCCACGGATCGTTGTCGGCCAGCGGATCGGCCACGACATGGGCGGCGGCATAGGCGACGCGATTGAACTTGCCGTCGGGCTTCGCGAACTGGCGCGGCGCGCTGGTCGTGAAGTTCTCCAGGCTGCCATCGGCTTTCGGCAGGCGAATGGTCGGCATGATCAGATCTCCAGGGCGGGAACGTCGAGCCAGCGCCGCTCCTTCCAGCTCCGCAGCGCCAGCTCGGCAAGCTGCACGCCCTTGGCGCCTTCGACGAGAGTCCACTTGAACGGCGCATCCTCGCACAGATGCCGGATGAACATCTCCCACTGCGCCTTGAAGCCGTTGTCGTAGACGACGTTGTCGGGCACCAGCTGCCAGCCGCCGAAGAAATCGATGGTCTGCTTGACGTCCGGATTCCATACCGGCCGCGGCGTCGCCGTGCGCGGCTGGATGCGGCATTCGGTCAGGCCGGCGACGGCCGAGCCCAGCGTGCCGTCGACATGGAAGGTCACCAGATCGTCGCGGCGCACGCGGGTGCACCAGGAGGAATTGATCTGGGCGATGACGCCGCCTTCGAGCTGGAACGTCGCGTAGCAGGCGTCGTCGGCATCGGCGTCGTATTTGCGGCCCTTCTCGTCCCAGCGCTCGGGGATATGGGTGGCGCCGAGGCAGCTCACCGCCTTGACGCCGCCGAACAGATTGTCGAGCACGTAGCGCCAGTGGCAGACCATGTCGAGGATGATGCCGCCGCCGTCCCCGGCGCGATAGTTCCACGACGGCCGCTGCGCGACCTGCCAGTCGCCTTCGAACACCCAGTAGCCGAACTCGCCGCGCACCGACAGCATGCGGCCGAAGAAGCCGGAATCGCGCAGCATGCGCAGCTTCTGCAGGCCCGGCAGGAACAGCTTGTCCTGGACCACGCCATGCTTGAGGCCGGACGCCTTGGCCTGCTTCGCCGCCGTCAGCGCGTCGGCCAGAGTCTCGGCGATCGGCTTCTCGCAATAGATATGCTTGCCCGCCTTCAGCGCCCGCTCGAGCAGCCCGGCGCGCAGCTGGGTCGAGGCGGCGTCGAAGAACAGCTCGTCCTTCGGATCCTTCAGCGCCGCATCGAGGTCGGTCGACCAGCGCTTGATGCCGTAAGTGTCGGCCAGGGCCTTGACCTTCTCGCCGTCGCGGCCGACCAGAATGGGATCGGGCATCACCCGGTCGCCATTGGCCAGCACCACGCCACCCTGGGCACGGATGGCGACGATGGAACGGATCAGGTGCTGGTTCATGCCCATGCGCCCGGTGACGCCATGCATGATGATTCCGAGGCGGCGTTCAGCCATTTTCGTATTCTCCAGTAAAGGTCAGGCCAGCCAGCGGTCGCGATTGGCCGCGACGAAGGCGTCGTCCGTCAATTCGGGATAGGCGGCGTAGAGACGATCGATCTCCGCCGCCTGGCCCGGGCTCAGCACCTCGTGCGGATCGAGGCAGTGGATGGTCCGCAACAGTCCCTGTCGGCGCAGCACTTCGTGGCAGCCCGGAATGCAGCCGCGAAAATCGTTGGCGAAATCGAACAGCACGGCGTTGCAGTCGGTCACCATGGCGTCCAGCGCCAGCACTTCCGGCGGCACCGCGCCGCCCTCGGCCACCGTCCGCTGTAGTTTGTCCAGCAGGCCGACCGCCGCCTGCGTCCACACGCTCCAGTGGCCCAGCAGGCCGCCCTTGAAGCGCATGACGACTTCGCGCCCGCCGCTTCGAATGGTCATTGGCGTCACCAGATCGAGCACGATATGGTCGTCGTTGCCGGTGTAGAGCGTGACGCGATCCTCGGCCCTTGCGTTGACGATGCCGAACGCGACGTCGAGGGTGCGGTAGCGATTGAATGGCGCCACCTTGATCGCCACCACGTTGTCGATGGCGGCGAAGCGGCTCCAGAATTCGCGCGACAGCACGACTCCGCCGACGGCGGTCTGCAGATAGAAGCCGATCAGCGGCATCTCCTGGGCGACGCGCTGGCAGTGGGCCACCAGCTCGTCTTCCGAAGCGCCCTTGAAGGCGGCGAGGCTCATCAGGCAGGCGTGATACCCAAGGCTGCGTGCCACCTGGGCTTCGCGCACCGCCTGCTCGGTGCGGCCTACGATGCCGGCGACCATGACCAGCGGCCGGTCGGTCCAGTCGGACGCGGTCTGCATCGCCATCTCGAGCACCGGCTGGTAGAGGCCGACGTCGCGGATGGCGAACTGGGTCGAATGCACCCCGACCGCCAGCCCGCCGGCGCCGGCGTCGATGTAGTAGCGCGACAGGGCGCGCTGGCTGGTGCGGTCGAACTGGCGCTGCTCGTCCAGCGCCAGCGGATGGGCGGGAATGACCGCGCCGGCGCGCAGCGCCTTGAGCACGGGGGCCGGCAGGTCCGACCAGTGGAGCGTGGATGGCTTCGTCATGCGCCAATTTGTAACCAATTGGTTACGATTAGGGAAGTCCCCCGCATCGGCGGCCGGCGCGCCCGCCGGAGGCCGGTTTCAGGGCCGCAGATAGCCCATGATGACCTGCACCACATGCGTCTCGCGGGTCTTGAGCGCCCGGGCGGCCATCAGGTCGCGATCGAAGATCGTCGACAGGGTGTGGATATTGGAGAAGTAAAAGTAGCACACGCCGGCGATCGAAATGTAGAGCTGCAGCGCGTCGACGCCGGGGCGGAATATGCCCTGGTCATGGCCGCGATCCAGCACCTGCTGCAGGGTCTCGATCAGCGGATGGTTGATCGGCTGCACGCGCTTGGACTGCTTGATGTGGCGGGCGCGATGCAGGTTCTCGCTGTTGAGCAGCGCGACGAAATGCTGGTTGTTGACGAAGTAGTTGAAGGTGAAACGCACCAGCTTGCGCATGGCCGGCGCCGGCTCCATATGCTCCAGGTGCAGGTCGCCTTCCATGCGGCGGATGGTTTCGTAGGTATTCTCCAGCACGGCAAGGAACATCGCTTCCTTGTTGCCGAAGTAGTGGTAGATCATGCGCTTGTTGGTGCCGGCGCGCTTGGCGATGGCATCGATGCGCGCGCCGCCCAGGCCGCGGGTCGAAAACTCCATCACGGCGGCGTCGAGTATCTTCTGCCGCGTGCGCAGAGGCTGGCGGATGCCGGCGCCGCGGCGGCGCGGCTTGCGGGTCTTGGCTTCAGGCAAGTTCGGGCCCGCCGATGGCATAGACGTTTCCAGGACTTTCGATCTGTTCGGCCGTGCCGCGCACCATGCGGATGAAGTAGCGCGGTGCGGCGGCGCCCTGGCTCTCCAGCCAGGTGCGCATGTGCATACGCGAATCCGGCACATCGATAAAGTAGGGCGCGGGGGAGGCCTGAATCGCCCCCTGCAGCAAGGCCAGCGCGGCTTCGTCGTCCTCGGCCACCAGCGGACCGATCTGGGTGGCCAGCCTGCCCTCCCGGCCGAGCACGAATCCGGCCGGTTCGCCCTGGCGCGTGGCGGCCAGCGCGATGCCGGGCTGACGATCGCGCAGGTGGCCTAGAATGGCGCGCCGCTGCAGGCCGCTGCGCGCGCTGTCCCAGGACAGCAGCGAGTCCAGCGCCCTGGCATCGAGCGGGGCGATCGTCAGGCCGGCCGGCGGCGGCGCGGCCGCGGGCTTGCGCTCCAGACGCCAGCGGGAGATCCGATAGAGATCGCGGAAACCCAGCGGCAGGTAGACCGGCCGCCCCAGTTCGGTGGCGTCCAGCCCCATGGCATGGCCGCCGCGCTCGGCCTCGGCGATGCAGACCTTGAGCAGATCCGTGCCGATGCCCTTGCGGCGCAGATCGCTGGTGACCAGCACCATGCTGATCCAGCGCAGGCGCTCGCCCACCGGCAGCACCAGTGCGCTGGCGCCCAGCCTGCCGTCGGGCAGATCGACGCCGAACGCCGAGCCGGCCTCGAGCATGAAGCGCCAATCGGACTCGACCTGGTTCCAGCCCGCCTCGACCGACAGCGGCAGTGCCGCCTTCGCTTCCGCCGGCGCCAGCCGGCGGATCGTCGTCTCAGTACTTGCCATCGCGCACTTCGTAATGCGTCGGCTTGTTGAGCGTCGGCAGGTCGCGGCCCAGCCAGTCGGCGGTCCATTCGACCATCTTCAGCAGCGGCACCGAGGGATAGCCGAAGCTGGCCGCCATGCGAGCGGTGTTGACCAGCCAGCCGGTCGGCGCCTCGCTGCCGACAATGCGGGGCGGCTTGCCGAAAGCGCGGCCGAAAGCCTCGGCCAGCGCCCGCACGCTGATCGTCTCCGGGCCGCTAACGTTGATCGGCGTGGTCGGCGACGTGGCATGCGCCAGGCAGCGCAGCGCCACCGAATTGGCGTCGCCCTGCCAGATCACGTTGACGTGGCCCATTGAGACGTCGATCTCCTCGCCATCGCGCACCTTGCGGCCGATGTCGTGCAGCACGCCATAACGCATGTCGATGGCGTAGTTCAGGCGCACGATGCGGCCGGCAGTCCCGAGCTTGCCCGAGAAGTACTGGAACATGCGCTCGCGGCCGACGCACGAATTGGCGTAGTCGCCAGCCGGCGGGACGGCCGGCGTTTCCTCGGTGGCGCCCTGATGGCGTATGTCGACGAAGGGATAGACGCAGCCGGTCGAGAAGGCGACGATGCGCGAAGCGGCGAATTCCTGCGCCACGATGGCCGGCACGTGCACGTTCATCGCCCAGGCGAGCGGCTCGTTGCCGCTGGCGCCGAACTTGAATCCGGCCATGAACACGACGTTCGGCAGCTTCGGCAGCCGCGCGACCGCGTCCGCATCGAGCAGGTCGCAGGCGATGGTCTCGACGCCATGGCGCTCGAGCTCGGCCTTGGCGCGCGGATCGCTGAAACGCGCGACGCCGACCACCCGCCGCTCCGGCACGGCGCGTTTGGCCAGCCGCGCCAGGGTCGGCCCCATCTTCCCGGCCGCACCGAGCACGATGATGTCGCCGGGCGCGCGCTGCAGGTCGTCGCGCAACGCCTGCGACGGGGCCGTCATGAATTCCTCGAGCGCCGCGACATCGGCGAAGCGTTCCGGCATGCCGCCGGCCGCCATGGGCAGATTGTCCATCATTGTTGTCTCCTCCCCGCCTCGCCGAGGCTGCCGCCATTATGGCACACTTGCGTCGAGCCGTGTTCAAAAGTAACCATTTGGATACATACTGCCACAAGCCTCCGGTGAGACAAATGGCGAAGCTATCCGCCGCCGACTACCGCCGCCTCGACGCCGTTGCCATGGCCGCCCTGGTGCGCGACAGGCAGATCGAGCCGCAGGCCCTGCTTGAAGCCGCTTTCGCCGAAATCGACCGGATCAACCCGCTGCTGAACGCGGTGGTGGTTTCGATGCGCGAGCAGGCGCAATCCGATCTGGCGGCCCTGGACCCGGGCGCGCCGCTGGCCGGCGTGCCGTTCCTGCTCAAGGATTTCCTGGCGCTCTATCGCGGCGTGCCGACCTCGGGCGGCGCCCGCTTCTTCGCCAACGATGCCGCGCCGATCGACAGCGAGCTCGTAGCGCGCTATCGGCGGGCCGGCCTGGCCGTCATCGGCAAGGCCAGCACGTCGGAATTCGCCATCGCCGCCAGCTGCGAGACGCGCCTGTTCGGACCGACGCGCAATCCCTGGGACAGATCGCTTTCGCCCGGCGGTTCGAGCGGCGGCTCGGCGGCCGCGGTCGCCGCCCGCCTGGTGCCGGCGGCCCATGCCACCGATGGCGGCGGCTCGATCCGCATACCGGCCAGCGCCTGCGGCTTGTTCGGGCTGAAGCCCAGCCGCGGACGGATATCGATGGCGCCGGCCGGCGAAGGACTGGGCGGCTGCGCCGCCGAGCATGTCGTCAGCCGCACGGTGCGCGACAGTGCGGCGCTGCTCGATGCGACGGCCGGCGCGCTGGCCGGCGATCCCTACACGGCGCCGCCCCCTGCCCGGCCCTATGCCGTCGAGGTCGAGACCGACCCAACCAGCCTCACCATCGCCTTTTCCGACGAAACGCCGGACGGAAGCGCGGTCGCGCCGGAATGCGCTCAGGCGCTGCGCGAGGCGACGCAGTTGCTGGAATCGCTCGGCCACCGCCTCGTGCCGGCAACGCCAAAGGTCGACTGGGAGGCGCTGGACCGCGCGTTCTTCGTCGTCATGTCGGTGCAGACCCGTCGCGTCATGGCCTTGCGCGCCGCCGGCAGGCCCTTCGGCGCCGGCGATTTCGAGCCGGTCACCTGGGCCATGGCCGAGGCCGGACAGCGCTTCAGCGGCACGGACTATCTCGAGGCAATCCAGACTTTCCATCGCATTGGCCGAGAGACGGCGCCGTTCTTCGCCCGCCACGATCTCCTGCTGACGCCGACGCTGGCAACGCTGCCGCCGAAGCTGGGTTACCTGGCGACCGAAACGCCCGATCTCGAGGGCTACCTGACGCGCACCTTCGCCTTCGCGCCGTTTACGCGGCTGTTCAACGTCACCGGGCAGCCCGCCATGTCGATGCCGCTGCACTGGACGATGGCGGGACTGCCGGTCGGCATCCAGCTGGTCGGGGCCTATGGCGCCGAGTCGTTGCTGTTCCAGGTCGCCGGTCAGCTCGAACGCGCCCAGCCCTGGCACGAGCGCGACCCCTTCCCCGCCTAGGCGGGATCGGATCGGCGACGGAACAGCCGGGCGGTCATCCTGGTCAGCCTGACGTTGAAATAGGGGATCGACCAAAGCGCCGCAGCCAACGTCATCAGCGCCAGACCGGCGCTGATCGGCCGCGTGAAGAACGGCGTGATGTCCCCATCCGTCAGGCTCAGCCCGCGCAGCAGGTTCTTGTCGAGCAGTTCGCCCAGCACCAGGCCCAGAATGAGCGGCGCCATGGGGAATTTCAGCTCGCGCAGCACGTAGCCGAACAGGCCGAAGAACAGCATGACGTAGATGTCGAACACGCGCGAGGTGATGGCGAAGGCGCCCACCGTGCACAGCACGAAGACGATCGGCATCAGCCGTTCGCGCGGGATAAGGAGCACCCAGAGCAGCGGCTTGACCAGGGTCAGGCCGAAAAACAGCTTCGCCATGTCGGCGATGATCAGCATCGCGACGATCTCGAAGATGAAGTTCGGCGTCGTGACCATCAGCATCGGGCCGGGATTCATGCCGTGGATCAGCAGCGCCGCCAGCAGCACCGCGGCCGGCGCCGAACCCGGCACCGCGAGCGTCAGAACCGGAATGATGGCGCCCGGCACGCAGGCGCTCTCTCCGGTCTCCGCCGCCATCAGGCCTTCGACCGATCCCTTGCCGAACTTCTCCTTCTCCTTGCTGCCGCGCTTGGCGGCGGCGTAGGACGACCAGGCCGCGGTGTCCTCGCCCAGCCCCGGCATGATGCCGACAAAGGTACCGATGGCGCCCGAGCGGAACACCGTGCGCCAGTACTGCGCGATGTCGCGCAGCCGCGGCAGCACCGAATCCACCTTGCTGCTGACGACCTTGAAGGCCGGTCCCTGCATGACCTGCATGACCTCGGCGACGCCGAAGGCGCCGACCAGGGCGGGCAGCAGACCGATGCCACCGGCGAGATCGGTATTGCCGAAGGCGAAGCGCGGATAGGCGTGCGTCGATTCCTGGCCGATCGTGGCGATGAACAATCCGATGAAGCCCGCGATGTAGCCCTTGAGCGCGTCGCCGCCGCTCAAGCTGCCGCAAATCACGATGCCGAACACCGCCACCCAGAAAAATTCGTACGACCCGAAGGTCAGCGCCAGGTCGGCGAGCGTCGGCGTCAGCAGCAGCACGCACATGGTGCCGAACAGCGTGCCGAGCCAGGAACCCGTGGTGGAGATGCCCATGGCGCGGCCCGCCAGGCCCTGTCGGGCGAGCGGGAAGCCGTCCAGGGTCGAGGCGGCGCTGGCCGGCGTGCCGGGGATGTTGAGCAGGATGGCGCTGCGGCTGCCGCCATAGATGGCGCCGACATAGACGCAGATCAGCACCAGGATCGCCAGATTGTGGTCGAGGCTGTAGGTCAGCGTCGTCATCAGCGCCACGCCCATCGTGGCGGTGAGGCCGGGCAGCGCGCCGATCACGATGCCGACGAACGTGGCGCCGAACACGAACATCAGCGTATGCGGGTTGAGGAAGCTGCCGATCGCAGCGCCGAGCATTTCGAGGTTGCCGAGCATGGGAACCGCCTCCGCTCAGGGCAACCGGACCAGGAAGACTTCCTGGAACATGTAGTGGATGGCGCCGCCGACGCACAGGCCGAGAACGGCCGCCGTCGCGATCCGCCACAGCCGCGTCGGCAGCGGCGCCGTCGGATCCCATTCGAAAATCGACGTGAATGCAGTGATGAACAGCGCGGCCGCGAGCCAGAAGGGCACCAGCCCGACCAGCACGACGGCAAACGCCAGACCGAGCCCGGCGGCGGCGAAGAGGCGCTTCAGGCTGATCCCCGGCAACCCCTCGAAGCCGGCAGGCTTGCCGCCGCCTGGCTTGAGCGCGCCGCGCAGGATCGAGCGCACGGCGAGGACAATCGCCAGCAGCGCGATCACCGTCGCGTGGAAACCGGGCACGATGCCGGGCGCCGTAAAGGCGCTGCCGCCTGTGGAAACGAAGGTCGGCATGCGCAGCGCCAAGGCGATGACGCCGAGGCCGAAGGCCAGGAGGATCGCCGCCGTAATCAGGTCGGTGCGCGCCGAGGGCGGCGGCGTGACGTTCGAGGTCTGCGAGTTTTCTGACACCGTGATCCGTCCGAAAAGAGAACATCGCCACCGCGGGAAGCGATGGCGATGTTCCGATGTGAGGCGAACGCTACTGGCGCGGAATGCCGACGGTGTCCGGCGAGACCTTGGCCTTGCCGGCGTCGAAGTACAGCCACGCGGTCTGGCGCACCATCTTCATGGCGCCGTCATGCGCTTCCTTGCCGTAGAGCGGCGCGAAGATGGCGCTGCGGTCGGCGGCATATTTCTGCAGTGCGGCCGAGCTGGCGATCTTGTCCTTCCACACCATCTCCATGGTCTGGATGACTTCCTTCGGCGCGTCCTTGGGAACCCAGATGCCGAAATAGTTCACCGGCGCCACCATTCCGGGAATCCACTTGGTGATCGGCGGGATCTCGCCGTAGCCGGCCAGGGTCACCGGCTTGTCGTTGAGCACGACCAGCGGCACCAGGCGCTTGCCCTTGATCATCTCCGACATCTCGACGAGCAGCTGGCTGACGACCGGCGTCTCGCCCGAAACCGTCGCGATGACCGCCGGGTTGCCGCCTTCGTAGGTCACGTGCCGATACTTGATCGGCGTCGCGGCGCGGATCATCTCCATCATGTTGTGGCCTGCCGACGAGATGCCGGCGGTGGCCACGGAGACGTTGTCGCCGTTCTTCTTCAGCGCGTCGAGCAGCTGGCCGAAATCCTTGTACGGCGCGCCCGGGTTGGCACTGATGGCGCCGACATTGGCGACCGCGAAGAACAGGCTCCAGTCGGAGAGCTGGGTGTCGAGCATGCCCAGCACCTTGTAGGTGCCGACGTCGGCTGCCGCGCCAGCCGCCCAGGTGTAGCCGTCGTGCTTGGCTTCGGCGACGTTCTTGGTGCCGATCGAGCCGGAAGCGCCGGGCTGGTTGACGACGACGAATTTCTGGCCGAGCGCGCCTTCGAGTTCGTTGGCCACGATACGGGCCATCTGGTCGGTCGACCCGCCGGCCGCCCACGGCACGACGATCGTCACCGGCCGTTCGGGCTTCCACGGATAGTTCTGCGCCGAGGCTGCGCCGGCCGCCACCGTCAGTCCGACGGCGGCCATCGCGGCCAACATGATCTGCTTCGCTTGCATCTCCCTATCTCCCTCTTGGCGTTGCCTGTTCTTTAGTCACCGCGACGCTTTACAGCGCCCTGATGAGCCGGTACCAAATAACCAACTGGTTACAAAAAACGATAAAGGCGGGTTGCCAGCGTGTCAATAAAGCAGCCGATTCCAGCCCGTCCCGCGCGCCCGTGACGGCCGGTCCGATCCTGCAGATCGGCTACGGCGCGTTCGGTCCGGTGCATGCGCGTGCCTGGCGCGCCGCCGGTATCGCCGATCTGGTCGTCGCCGATCCCGATCCGGCCGCCCGCGCACGGGCGACGGCGGACGACCCCCGCCTGAACCTCGTCGAAGACTATCGCGATGTCCTGCCGACCTGTCGCGCCGTCGATATTCTGACGCCGACGCCGACGCACTGCACCATCGCGCTCGACGCGCTGCGGGCCGGCAAGCCGGCCTTCGTCGAAAAGCCGGTCGTAAGCTCCTTTGCCGAAGCGCAGATCCTGCGACGGCAGGCGCTCAGCACGGAACTGCCGCTGATGGCCGGTTACTATTTCCGCCATCACCCCAAAAGCATCGAACTGCAACGGCAGATCGGCATGGGCGCGCTCGGCAACCTGCGCCTGCTGACCGGAAAATTCGCCGGCTACAAGCGCGCTCGCACCGATTCCGGCGTGCTGCATAACGATGCGGTGCACTATCTCGACCTCTTCTGCTGGCTGGTCGGCCGCCTGCCCGATCGCGTCTTTGCGCTGGCCCGCGACCATTTCGGCCGCGACATGGACGACACCATGCTGATCCTGCTCGACTGGTCCGGCGGGCCCGCAGCGCAGATCGAATGCGGCTATGTCCAGCCTGGACGCTGGCCCGACGCCGTCGTCGCCGGAGCGCTTACCAGCAAGGAGATCGCCGTGAGCGGCGCGAAGGGCGCAGTCGAAATCGACTTCGCTGCCGAAACCTATGTCGACCACAGCGTGACCCACGAAAACCGGGACGGGGCATGGACGCCGCACTTCCATGCACCGGCAGCGTCGCGTAACGTCCCGGCGGCCGATGCGGTCGCCGTCCTGACGGCGGAGTTCGTGGAGTTTCTGGGACGGCTCGAGGGCGCGGCCCCGAAAGACGGCTTCGCCGCCGATGGCCTCGACGGCGCCTGGCGCATGGCCTTGCTGCTCGAGGCGATCACAACCTCTGCCGAGAGTCGCCAGGCCGTCACGATTAGGGAGCCGACCGAGAATGCAAGCTGACCGTCTGCGCCTGGCGCTGTGCAACGAGGTGATCGCCGACATGGACTTCGCGCGCCAATGCGCGTTCTCCGCCACGCTCGGCTATGACGGGCTTGAGGTCGCGCCCTTCACCCTGGCGGAAGAACCGCATCTGATCGGCGCCAATGCCCGGGCCGCCGTGCGCCGCGCCGCTGCGGACGCCGGCATCGCCATCTGCAGCCTGCACTGGCTGCTGGTGAAGCCGGCCGGCCTGTCGATCACCAGCGACGACGCCAAGGTGCGCGAGCGGACGCTGGACGTCATGCGCCGCCTCATCGCGCTGTGCGCCGATCTCGGCGGCTCGGTGCTGGTGCACGGCTCGCCGGCGCAACGCCGCCTGCCCGACGGACCCGGCGCCGAGGAGGCGCGCAAGCGCGGCATCGACGCCTTCGCCGCCATCGCCGACGACGCGCGGCAGGCGGGCGTAACCTATTGCATCGAGGCGCTGGCGACGCCGGCGGCCAACTTCGTCACCACGCTGGACGAGGCGATCGGCATCGTCGAACGGATCGGCAATCCGCATGTCCGCACGATGCTCGATTGCAGCGCCAGTACGGTCATGGAGAGCGAGCCGCTGGCCGCCCTGCTCGACCGCCACCTGCCGACCGGCATGATTGCGCATGTCCAGGTCAACGACCGCAATCGACGCGGGCCGGGCCAGGGTTCGGACCCGTTCGCGCCGGTTCTGGCGGCGCTGAAACGCAATGCCTATGCCGGCTGGGTGGCGGCCGAACCGTTCGAATACGAGCCCGATGGCGCGGCTTGCGCTGCGCGCGCGATCGGCTACCTGAGAGGAATCGAGGAGACGTTGCAATGGCGAGCCTGAAGAACGCCCCGCGCCTGCGGGTGAAGGAGATCGAATTCTACGAATGGCCGTACACGCTGCGCCTGCCGTTTCGCTTCGGCGTCATCACCGTCACGCATGGCCGGCAGGTCGTGGCCCGCGCCCGCATCGAGCTTGAGGACGGCCGTTCCGGCTGGGGCGTCGCCGCCGAAGCGCTTGGCGCCAAGTGGTTCGACAAGGATCCGGCGATCAGCGATGACGACAATCTCGACCAGCTCCGTCTGGCGCTGGAAATCGCCGCCGCCAATTATTTCTCGCACGGCCCCGAAACGGCGTTCGGCCATTTCGCCGCCGCGTACGGACCGCAACTCGCGACCGGCGAGAAGCATCGGCTCAACCATCTCGTGGCCAGCTACGGACCGGCCATGATCGACCGCTGCGTGATCGATGCGCTGGGCAAGCTGCTGGGCCTGTCGTTCAACGCCATGGTCAAGGCCAACGTGCCGGGCATCGTGCCGTCGCTACTGATCGACGATCTGAACGGCTTCGCCTTCGACGATTTCCTGGCCGGGCTGCAGCCGCTGCCCAGGCTGCATGTGCGCCATACGGTCGGCATGGTCGATCCCATCGTCGCCACCGACCAGGCGGCTGGCGCGCGCGTCAATGACGGCCTGCCGGAGACGCTGGAGGAGATCGTCGCGCATTACGGACAGACCTATTTCAAGCTCAAGGTCGGCGGCGATGTCGAGAAGGACGTCGCGCGGCTGACGTCGATCGCTTCGGTGCTCGATCGCCTGAAGGTGCCGTACAAGGCCACTCTCGATGGCAACGAGCAATACGGCGATGCCGCCGGCGTTCTCGATCTGTGGCGCGCGATCGAAGCCAGCCCGAAGCTGCAGCGGCTGAAGGAATCGATAATCTTCATCGAGCAGCCGATCAGGCGGCAGATGGCGCTGTCGCAGGACGTCTCGGCGCTGGCCGCCAGGCGGCCTGTCATCCTCGACGAATCCGACGGCGATCTTGCCGCTTTTCCGCAAGGCCGCGGTCTCGGCTATGCCGGCATATCGAGCAAGAACTGCAAGGGCTTCTACAAGTCGATCCTCAACCGCGCCCGCTGCGCGTGGTGGAACGCCCAGGAAGGCGCCGATCGCTATTTCATGTCGGCCGAGGATCTCACCACCCTGCCCGGCATCTCCGTGCAGCAGGACATGGCGCTGGTCGCCTTGCTCGGTCTTTCGCATATCGAGCGCAACGGCCATCATTTCATCAATGGCATGAGCGGCCGACCGATGGCCGAACAGCGCGCCTTCCTCGCGGCGCATCCCGGTCTCTACTACGAGGCGGACGGCGTGGTGCGGCTGAAGATCGACGACGGCATGGTCGACCTGAAATCGCTCGACTGCCCGGGCTTCGCCGTCGCCGCCGAACCCGACTGGAGCAGCTTCGAGCGCATGCCGGCGGCGAAATGGCGCTGATGCGTTTGCGTCGACGCTAACGCAGCATGTCGCTGGCGGCCAGGAAGACGCCGGCGAGGCTCTCGCCCGCCACCAGCCCGGCCGCGATCACGATCAGCAGGCGGCTCGACCAGCTTGGCGCCAGCCGCGACAGCACGGCGGCGATCAGCGCGCCGGCAAACAGCGCGAACGAAATCGACGCCGGGATCACGAACGCCAGCCCCATCGCGGTCGCGCTGGGCACGAAAGCAGCGGCCTTCGCCGGCAGCAGTTTCTCGCCCAGCGCCATTGCGCAGCCCGCAGCGGCGCCGATCGCCATGGCCGTCACGGTTGCGACCGGCAGCGAGTCCAACCCCTGCGCCAGAACCTCCGCCACCGCTTTCCACGTCGCGACGGCCGGCGCCGGCCATTCGGCCGTGATCAGCATGGCGGCGGGATCGGGCACCAGCACGAGATAGACCAAGGTACCAACCAGCGCCCCGGTCAGAACGCCGAACACCTGGGCCACGACCTGAAATCCCGGCGTCGCGCCGATCAGCTGCCCGGTGCGCAGATCGTCCATCAGGTCCGACGCCTGCCCCGCCGCGCCACCGGTGACGTTGGCGCTCATCAGGTTGGTGGTGACGTTGTTGGGCGTGATGACCGCGAAGCTGATCTGGGTGATCTTGCCCATGGCGCCGATCGGCGCGATGCCGGTCTCGCCGGTAACGCGCGCCACCACCATGGCCAGAACGAAGCTGAGCCCGACCGCGACGATCGCTTCCCACCACTCGATGGCGAACAGGCTGGTCTGGGCGAGCGCCGACAGCAGCCCGGCCAGAACCAGCCCGGCAGCGAAGACGCGCGGCGGCACCGTCGGCAGCAGTCGTGCCCCACCGTCGCGACGGCGGGCGAGGATGCGCGCGATCGAAATCGCGATCGACGTCAGCGCCGCCACCACCATCAACGCCACGCCGGGCCACAGCAGATATTCGACCATCGGCCCGAACCAGGACGCATCGGGATCGGCCGGCCCGGGCTCGGCCCAGCCGCGCGCCAGGCTCCACGGGCCCAGCACGACCCAGGCCAGCACCGCGCCCAGCGCCAGCGAAACGCCGGCGCGCAGGCCGATGATGGCGCCGAAACCCAGCATCAGCAGCGAGGGGTCCAGCCCCAGCCCCAGATTGGCCGGCGACATCGCGACCGGAGCGGCCGCTTTCGGCGTGACGACCGCCGGCAGCGAGACAGGAAAGGTCAGCTTGGGCAGGGCGGCGATCAGCCCGTCGAAAAGTTTCAGCCCGGCGGAAACGACGGCGGCGGCGATCAACGCCAGCAGGCGGCGCAGGGCTTCGGCGCCCTGGCCGTGAATCTCGCGCAACGTCACTGCCGTCGCGGTGCCGGCGGGAAAGCGCAGCCCGTCGCGCAGCAGGAGCTGGTTGCGCAATCCGGCCGCCACGACGATGCCCAGCAGGCTGACGGTGAATACCCAGAATGCCAGCAGCGGCCAGGGCAGCGTCTGCCCGGTCAGCATGGTCCAGGCGGGGATCGGCGCCACCAGCCCGCCGGAAATGATCGAGGCCGCCGATGACGCCGCGGTCTGGTTGATGTTGTTCTCGTGCATGCCCCAGGGCCGCGCGCCCAGTCCGCGGCCAGCCAGGCGCCAGACGCCAAGACCGAGCAATCCTGCGGCGATCGACATGTTGAAGGACCAGCCGATCTTCAGCCCGCTATAGATGTTGCAAGGGGTCAGCAATGCTCCCAGCGCCATGCCGGTGAGCACGGCGCGCACGGTGAGTTCCGGCGGCCTGGAACCGGATTCAACAACTGGAAAATCTGACGGCGAATCGGTCAATGCGCGATCCCGGCTACGGTGGAAATCGGGACCGCGAGGGCGGGATCATGTGCCCGCCGGCCCGTGGGGCGGCCCGGTGAAGCGCTCGCTGCGAAATCGCCAGCGCCCGGCGAGTCTCGCCTATCGCACCGGTCGAGGCAACCCGCGGAGCTTCAGGCGCCGATTTCGGCGAAGACTTCCTGCGCCAGATGCATCGCCGTGTTGGCGGCGGGCACACCGCAATAGATCGCCGCCTGCAGGATGACTTCCTTGATGTCGTCGCGGCTCAGGCCGTTGTTGATCGCCCCGCGCACATGCAGCTTGAATTCGTCCCCGCGATTGAGCGCGATCAGCATGGCAAGCGTCATGACGCTTCGTGTGCGGCGATCCAGCCCCGGCCGGGTCCAGATCTCGCCCCACGCGTGGCGCGTGATCTGCTCCTGGAACTCGGCGGTGAAATCGTTCTGCCGCGCCAGCGAACGCTCGACATGCTCATCGCCCAGCACCGCGCGGCGCACTTTAAGGCCTTCCTCGTAGCGCTTTTTCTCGTCCATCACGTCCCCTCAAGCCTTGCGTGACCCGCTGCCCCGCAGCACGGTGTCGATCATCGCGTCGGCCGAACCGAGATTGCGCCGCGGATCGAACACGCGATCCAGCGTCGCGCTGTCGAAATGCCGGACGATCTCCTGGTCCCGCTCGATCGCGGCCCGCAGGTGCAGGCCGTCCGCCACGGCGCGCCGGCTGGCGCGCTCCACGAGATGATGCGCCTTGCTCTTGCCGACCCGTTCCGCCAGCGCCATCGCGACGGCTTCGGCCATGACCAGCCCGTCGCGCGCATCGAGATTTTCCCGCATGCGCTTGCGATCGACCTCGAGGCCCTCGATCGTCTCCGCCATATGGCGCGCCGCGCCGCCGGCCAGCAGCACCAGTTCCGGCAGCACCGACCATTCCGCCTGCCAGCCGCCCAGCGCGCGCTCGTGCTCCTGAACCTGCGCGGCCAGCATGGTCGAGACCAGCCCGGGGACGCGCAAGGCGGCGGCCAGCACCGAAGCGCAGGCGATGGGGTTGCGTTTATGGGGCAATGTCGAGGAGCCGCCGCGGCCGGCGCCGCCCGGTTCGCGCAGCTCGCCGACCTCGCTCTGCATCGACAGCGAGATGTCGCGCGCCATCTTGCCGAGCGTGCCGGTGAGCAGGCCGAGCGTGGCGGCGACCTCGCCGAAACGGTCGCGTTCGGCATGCCAGGGAATAGCCGGCACCGGCAGTTTCAGCTGCCGGCCCAGCGCGCGGGCGACCGCCGGCCCGTCCTTTCCGAGACTTGCCAGCGTGCCGGCCGCGCCGCCGAACTCCAGCACCAAGCAACTCACCTGAGCCTGACGCAGCCGCTTGTCGTGGCGGCCGAGCGCATCGAGCCAGGAGGCCGCTCGCAACCCGAAGCTGACCGGGGCGGCAGCCTGCAGCAATGTCCGACCAGTCATGACGCTACGCCGGTGCCGGCGCGCCAGCGCGATCAGCCCGCGCCGCAGGCGCTTCACGTCCTGGCCGATCGCAGCCATCGCCGCGCGCAACTGCAGTACCGTGGCCGTATCGGTGATGTCCTGCGAGGTGGCGCCCCAATGGACGTAGCGCGCGGCTGCGGCATTGCCGGCGGCGACCCTGTCGGTCAGCGCGGCGACCAGCGGGATGGCGAGATTGCCGGCCTTGCGCATGCCTTGCGCCAGGGACGCGACGTCGAAATCCTCCGC
>JBDZUM010000020.1:0-15567 GCA_040255215.1 Rhodospirillaceae bacterium | reverse complement strand
GATTGCCGGCCTTGCGCATGCCTTGCGCCAGGGACGCGACGTCGAAATCCTCCGCCTTGCACGCCCGCTCGATGGCGCGCGCCGCCCGTGCCGGCACGATACCGCAATCGGCTTCCGCCCGCGCCAGCGCCGCCTCGACGTCGAGCATCGCCTGCACGGTACCGGTCGCGGAAAAGATCGCCAGCAGTTCCAGCGTCGACTGCGTCTCGCCGTACAGCGCCGCCAGAGGAAGATTGCTCGTTTTCACCAATTGCCCTCCGCCGGACGACGCTCAGAATTGGAAGAACACCGTCTCGTTCCTGCCTTGCATTACGATGTTCCACTCGTAGCGCGCCGGCTCGTCGCCGACGCGACGCGCCAGCAGCGTGTCGCGCCGTTTCGGGTCGACCAACGCCAGCGCCGGATCGCCGGCAAGCGAGGCATCGTCGGCGAAATAGATGCGGGTCTGCAGATGCGTAAGCTGGCCACGCATGAACAATGTCACGTTGATGTGCGGCGACTGCACCTTGCCGTCGATTCCCGGCACGCTGCCCGGCTTGATGCTACGGAATCGGAAGACTCCCGCCTTGTCCGTCGCAATGCGCCCGAAGCCCTTGAACCCGGGCTCCAGCGGCGTGTTCTGGCGATCCGCCGGATGGGCGTAGCGGCCCTGGGCATTGGCCTGCCAGAGTTCCAGCATGGCGTCGGGCACCACCGCGCCGTCGCCGTCGACGATGGTGCCGGAAACGTCGATGCGTTCGCCGGTGGCCGTTCCGGCGAGATCCGGAACGTCGAGCCACATCAGCCCGCCATGAAAGAACGGCCCGACCGTCTGCGACGGCGTCAGTCCGCGACGCATCTCAATTCTCCATCGGCGTGGCGTTGCGCCCGCGCAGCACGATGTCGAACCGGTAGCCCAAGGCCCATTCCGCCACCGTGCTGTCGAGGCTGAAGGCCGCGATCAGTCGCTGACGGGCCTTCTCGTCGGGTACGCTGTTGTAGATGGGGTCGAGCGGCAGCAGCGGATCGCCGGGGAAATACATCTGCGTCACCAGTCGCGTCAGCAGGCTGGCCCCGAACAGCGAAAAATGCAGATGGGCCGGCCGCCAGGCGTTGGCGTGATTGCGCCACGGATACGCGCCAGGCTTGATCGTGACGAAACGATAGCGCCCTTCGGCGTCCGTCACCGCCCGCCCGTTGCCGGTGAAGTTCGGATCGAGCGGCGCATCGTGCTGGTCGGCGGCGTGCGCGTAGCGACCGGCGGCATTGCATTGCCACATCTCGACCAGCGCCTCCGGCACCGGCCGACCGTTCTCGTCCAACACCCGTCCCTCGACGATCATCCGCTCGCCCAGCGGCTCGCCCGCATGCTGACGGGTAAGGTCGCAATCGGCGGCGCCGACATATTCGCCGCCCAGCGCCGGTCCGGTGAGTTCCGACAGCGTCTGCCGCAATCTGACCGGCGCCAGCGTCGGCGCGCGCTTGACGGTCGAGCCATAGGCTGGAGTCAGCGGGGCAGGATGAACGCCATCCGGCAGATCCAGATATCGATGGGTTTCGTTCAACTTCTTCCTCCCTTGGCGCGGCAAGACGAGAGCCTTTCGCACAACCCAGTATCCATCAGGTCCGCCCGATCCGTCGAGCCGGATGGAGACAGGTCGGCCAGGTCCAGCGCCCGACTAGAAATCCTTCGAGAGGATAATCGCGCCCACGGCATCTTCGACGTATGGTAAGGAGACAGCGTCGAACAGTGCGGATAGCGATATGGTCAAGCCAATTTCGGAGATTCGCAAACCCGAGATCGTCCTGGCGGCCTTCCGCGCCATCGCCAGACACGGCCTGCCAATGCCCTCCTACGACCAGATCGCCCAGGAGGCAGACATGTCGCGGCAGCTCATCCGTCACTATTTCCCCAGCCCGGAACTCCTGATGGTGGCGGTCTGCGACCATCTTGCCGCGACCTATCGCGACTGCCTGATGAAAGGCATCATCGAGACCAAGGCGACCGAGCGGTTGCCGATGTTCCTCGACTTCTATTTCGGCTTCCTCTCCGGCCGCGGCCTGCCGAAGCCGCACGACGATGCCGTCTACGACGCGATGTTCTCGCTGGCGGCCGCCTCGGACGCCATCCGGCGCAACCTGCACGGCCAGTACAGCCTGTTGCAAAGCGTCATTTCGCACGAAGTTCAGATCAGCAATCCGACGCTGAACCAGAAGGCTTGCGACGAAATCGGCTACCTGTTCGTCGCCATCATGTATGGGCATTGGAAGATGGTGGCGACGCTGGGATTCAGCGAAAGCTACAACCGCGTCGCACGCGAGGCGATCGATCGGCTGATCGCATCGTACAATATGCGCTACGACGACCCCGACCTTGCCGCTCCGGGTCCCGAGGCGGATGCCGCCGACTAGCGCATTATCCGTCGGTATCCGCACGAAGCCCTTGATCTGCCGGACGAATTGCCATTAGGTCCGATCTGGCGTGGCGGTATGGGGTTTTGACCGCCATGGCCTCTTGGCGAGGTGGGGGTAGCGTGTCCATACCGATTGTTCGCGGACATTTCGTTGCCGCAGGCGGCCGACGCCAGACCGGCGAGTGAGCGGCTTCGTGGACGGGATTTTCGACGATTTGCGGCTCGACGCGCTGCGCTCGCGCCTGCGTCTGGCCGTGATCTACAACGGCGACCGCCGCGAGGCCGGCGCCGTCATAAACCGGACGCACAATCCACGCTCGGACAAGTCCTACCGTCCGGTGGCCGAGGACATCGCCGCCGCCTTGCGTGCCGTCGGCTTCCGCAATGTCGACTTGCTGCCGGACGATCTCGGCCTGGCCGAACGCCTGCGGCGCGAGCGCTATCATTTCGCCTGGCTCAACACCGCCGGCGTCCAGGGCTACGACGCGGTCGCGCACACGCCCTCGCTGCTCGAACTCGCCGGCATACCTTATGTCGGTCACCGGCCGCTGCTGGCGGTAACCCTGGACAACAAGCACGTCTTCAAACGCGAACTGGCGGGGCTGGGTCTGCCGACGGCGCCATTCATGGTCTGCGACGGCGCCAGCGACAGCCTCGATATCGCCGCTACGCCCCGCTTCGCCGCCGTCTTCGGCGATCATCCCGGTCCCTTCGTCGTGAAGCCGGTTTCCGGGCGCGGCTCGGTCGGCGTGACCTTCGTCCCGGACCGAACCGGTCTGGACGACGCCATCCGGCAGGTCTACGCCACGACTCTCAACCAGGTGATGATCGAACCGCATCTGCCGGGACGCGAATATTGTATCGCCGTCTGCGGCCGCGTCGTGGCGCGCAGCGGCGTGCTGGAGCGCCTTGACGCGGCCTTCGCCTTCTCCGCTCTCGAACGGGTGCTGGACAAGGACGAGCCGATCTTCACCTCGATGGACGTGCGACCAATCACGCGCGATCGCTCGCGCCTGCTGGAGGACGCGGATGCGCCGGTACGCGATGAGCTCGTGCGGCTGGCGCGCCGGGTGCATGCCGACTTCAACCTGCGCACGCTCGTGCGGCTCGATCTGCGTGCCGACGCCGAGGGCCGGCTGCATATCCTTGAGGCCAATCCGAAGCCCGACCTGAAACGCCCGCAGGGCGAAGCGACCAGTCTGGTCTGCGCCGGGCTCGAGCAGTACGGTATGAGCTACGAGGATCTCGTCCTTTCGCTGCTGGCGGATCGGCTCGATTTCTATTTCCGCCACCGCCCCGCAGCGGTGCAACACATCGCGGAACTGCTGGCGTGAGCCAAGCCGACAGCGTCCGGCGCAGCAGCGCCACAGGAATGATCGACGCGGCGGTGATGTTCGCCGTCGCCCTCGCCTCGCTGCTGCTGCTCCTCTATGTCGGCTACGGCGAAGCGCGCCGCACCTACCCGCTGTTCCTGGCGGAGAAGATGACCGCCCAGGGCGCGCTGATCCAGACGCCGATGGAAACCTATCTGCGCGCCGGCCTGCCGTTGCGCCAGTTCCCGGGCTTTCGCCAGATCGCCGATCCGATCCTGAGTTCCGACCCGTCGCTGGCGTCGATCGCCGCGCGCGATCGCACCGGCCTCGTCTTCTCGGCCGGCACAACGACGCCCGATCTGCCGCCAACCACGCAGGGTCTGCATACCGGCGAAGACTGGCTGCAGATCGCCGTGCCATTGCGCAACAGGTTCGAGGTCGTGGGCGACATCGTCGTAACGATGCCGCGGGCGGCCGCCATGGCGCCGATCGACGCCGCGATTCCCTGGCTCGCGGCACTGGCGGCGGTCCTCGCGATCGTCTTCGCCCTGCTCTCCCGCATCCTGCCGTCGGCCGGCGCCCGCATCTCATGGCTGGCCATAGCCTATGCCGCCTGCTTCGCCGCCATGGCCGGCGCGGTGGTCTACACCCTGGTCTCCCTTTACGCCGACGGCGCCCAGGCCCGCGTCAAGGCACTGGCGGACTCGCTGGCGCAACGGCTGAAGCCTATCGTCGCCTACGACCTGGCGCTGGGCGATTTCGACGGCATCGATCGGGCCTTCGACGACTATCTGCGCCTCAATGCCGATCTGCGCGCCGTCGCCCTGCTGCTCGACGAATCCGTCGCCATCCACACCGATCGCGCCGCGCGCGGCAAGCCGTGGCGGCACGAGGCGGGAACCTTCGAATATCGCGCCGCCATCGGCCGTACCGGCGAAGGCCGCGAGATCCGCGTCGCCGTGGCGTTGCCCAGCGACGTGGTCTGGTCCGCCGTCGCCCGCAGCGTCAAGAATTTCGCCGCACTGTTTCTCGCCGCCGGATTGATGGCGGCGCTGTTCCTGCAGCTTGGCCGGTCGGTCGGACGCGGCAGACGCGGCGAAGATCATGGCGCCGCACTCGCCGTGGTGCGGCCGGTATTCTTCGTCGGCGTCTTCGCCGAGAGCCTGGCGACCGGCTTCCTGCCGCAGCTCGTGCGCCAGGCGGCGACCGAAGCCGGGGCCGGCGCCGGCGCGGCCTCGCTGGCCTTCACCGCCTACTTCCTGTGCTTCCTGCTCGTGCTGCTGCCGGCCAGCCATGCCGCCGAACGGCGTGGCGGGCGCATGCTCATCGTGATCGGCGCCACGCTCGCCGCACTGGCTTGGCTGCTGCCGGCGCTGGCGCAGACCTATCCAGCCTTCGTGCTGTCGCGCGGACTCGCCGGCGTCGGCCAGGGCCTGCTCTTCATCGGCGTGCAGCATCTCGTTCTCGCTCACGCGCCGGCCGGCCAGCGCACCCAGGCGGCCGCCATCATCGTCTACGGCTTCAATGGCGGGATGATTTCCGGCGCCGCCCTCGGCTCGCTGCTGGTGAATTACATCGCGCCGACCGGCGTGTTCTTCCTGGCCGCGACGACGGCCACGATGGTCGCGGTCTACGGCCTGGCGCTGTTGCCGCCATCGCTGCAGGCGCCGACGCCGGCGGGGCAGAGCCTGGGGGCCTCGCTGCTCGGCATGCTGCGGGGCATTCCGCGCGCCCTCGGCAGCGCAGGCTTCCTGCGCGCCATCTTCCTCATCGGCGCGCCGTCCAAGGCGACCCTGACCGGCATTGTCGCATTCGGCCTGCCGCTGATCCTGTCGCAGCTGGGATTTCCGGCCGAGGACATCGGCCAGATCATCATGCTCTATGGCTGCGGCGTGCTGCTGGCCAGCGGCCCCGTTTCGCGCCTGGTCGACCGCACCGGTTCGAGCCGCGCCGTCCTCATTGCCGGGGGCATCGGCGCCGGCCTCGCGACCATGATGATCGGCACCGTCGGCCTCTCCGCGCTGCCGGCCTTCCTGCAGAACAAGGTCGCGGCGACGCTGATCGTCGCCGCCGGCACGCTGGCGCTGGGACTGGCGCATGGCTGCATCAATGCGCCGATCGTCACCCATGTCGCGGGCACCTCGGCCGGCGAGCGCCTGGGCCCGGCCGGCGCTTCCGCGCTCTACCGCGTGCTCGAGCGCATCGGACACGTGGCCGGTCCGCTGTTGGTGGCCCAACTCTTGCTCATTGCCGGCACCGGCCCGACCAGCCTGCTTCTGGCCGGGGGCGTCCTGCTGGCGTTCGCCGCGGCTTTCGCCCTATTCTCGCGCTCGAACCCGACAACGGGCGGAAAGACGCCATGAGCCGCATTCTCGCCATTGCCGTCACTTTGCTGCTGCTCGCCTCCGGCGCCGGCGCGCGCGAGCCCGATGAAGCGATGAACCGCGTCGGCGCCTGGTTCAAGATTTTCGATGCCGCACTCGATCACTGGAACGTCACGGTGCCCGAAGGCACCGACCAGCGGGTGATCCTCAGGCGCGACGTTCCGGTATCCGGCCCCGAAAAACGCATCCTGGTCGTCTATCCGCGCAAATCCTCCGCTTACGACGTCGCCATGACGCAGCTGCTGGCCGATTTCGCGACCAAGCCGTTCAACGCCTCGTTCATCGCCGCCCATTACGGCAACGATCCGGCGCGCGGCGCGGCATTGGTCGAGGAGATCGAGCGCGAGCGCTACGATCTCGTCTACGCGATGGGCTCGGAAAGCACTGCCTTTCTGCACGGAAACTTTCCCGGCATCTCGGTGCCGGTGGTCAGCGTCTGCGCCAAGGATCCGGTGCAGCTTGGCCAGATGCCGGACTACGAACGCGGCAGCGGCAGCAATTTCGCCTTCACCTCGCTCAACCTCGTGGTCGAGGTGCAGCTCGCCTATCTGCGCGAATTGCGGCCGGGACTGAAGAATCTGGCGGTGCTGGTCGATTCGAAGAACGTCAGCGCCGTCGAAACCCAGTCCCGCCCCATCGTCGCCGCCGCCCGCGCCCAGGGCATCGACGCCTTCGAGGTATCGGTGGCCGATCCGCGCAACGCCGCTGCCGAGCTGGCGACGCTGGTGCCCGAGGCGGTGACGAGGATGCGCCGCAGCGATCCGACGCTGGACTCGAGCCTGATCTGGATCACCGGCAGCACGTCCGTCTTCACCGAGATCGCCACTATCAACCGCCACAGCGATCGCGTGCCGGTGCTTTCGGTGGTGCCCGATGTGGTGCAACCGGGCAAGGACAGTGCGGCCCTGTCGATCGGCGTCGGCTTCGAATCGAACGCCCAGCTCGCCGCCATCTACGGCGCCGACATACTGGCCGGACGCGCCCGCCCGGGCGATCTGAAGGTCGGCATTGTTTCGCCGCCGGACATCGCCATCAATTTCGGCCGCGCCGCCGAAATCGGGCTGCGCATTCCGTTCCGCTTCTTCGAGGCGGCGACCTTCGTCTACGACCGCGACGGCGAACCCGTGCGGCTGCGCGGCCAGGACGTCGGCGCCGGCGGAAGCTGAGACGGATTAGAGGAACCGCAGAAGATCAGGCGCCGTCGCCGGCGGGGGGGCGACTGGTCGCCAGCACCGGATGCTTCGGTTCGGCGGCGATCTTCTCGTTGCAGCGCGCCAGGAAGAGCTTCGAGGGAGCATCCTCGCCGCGCATGTCGATCACCGTGGTGAAGAGCTGCGCCGCCTCGTGCCAGCGCCCGGCGCCATAGGCGGCCATCGCCTTGTCGAACACGGCGATCCATTCGAAGCCCGGCGTCACGCCGGTTTCCTCGCGCATCGCCAGCAATTCGTAGACGGCGACCTGTTCCTCCTTGCCGCGCACGCTCACCGAATCGAGGCGGCGCGCGACGATGTCGTACTTCGCCATCTCGTAGGTGTTGTGGCTGATCAGGATCGCCGTGCCGTAGCTGTTGTTCAGCCCCTCGAGGCGGCTGGCGAGATTGACCGAATCGCCGATCACCGTGTAGTTCAGCCGGTCTGCCGAACCGATATTGCCGACCACCATGCGCCCGGTGTTCAGGCCGATGCGCATGTTCATCGCCGGCAGGCCGCGACGCACCCACTCCGCCTGCAATTGGGCGAAGCGCTTCTGGCAATCGAGCGCGGCGCGGCAGGCGTCGGTAGCGTGTTCCTCGTTGTGCTGCGGTGCGCCCCAGAACGCCATGATGGCGTCGCCGATGAACTTGTCGATCGTGCCATGCTGCGCCATCAGCGCCTCGCTCATGGCGCCGAGATATTCGCCCAGCACCGGCACGACGCGATAGCCCATGCGCTCCGACATCGAGGTGAAGCCCTCGAGGTCCATGAACAGCACCGACAGCGTGCGCCGCTCGCCACCCAGTTCGGCGACCACGCCCTGGGCCATCAGGGTCTGCACCAGGTCGGCCGGCAGGTATCGGCGGAACGAACCCAGGCCGCGGCTCATCTGCTTGACCGATTCCGACATGGCGTCGATCTCGACGATCGGGCTGTGGATGCGCTCGACCGAGGAGAGGTCGAACTGCTCGATCTTGCGCGTCTGGCGGATGATGCGCTGCAGCGGTTCGACGAAGAGATAGCGCGAGACGCCGATCGCCAGGGCGCCGACCACCAGCACGGCCAGCAGCACCGCCAGCGCCAGCCGCATGTAGTTGTCTTCGATGCGGCCCATGAAGTCGGCTTCGGGAATGACCGTGCCGATGATCCAGTCGCTGCGGCTCTTGGACGGCGCGATCGTGACGAGATAGCGGCCCTTGCCGTCGCTGTAGGCAAGCTGCAGCGGCGCCTCGAAGGTGGCCAGCCCGATGCTGCCCTGCTGCAGCGCCGCCTGCGCCACCTGCAGCATCGGATGGTAGCTGGCCGCCATCGATTTCAGGCCGCGATTGTCGGCCGTGCCGGTGCGATCGGTGACTTCGCCGGCATCGGGAAAAGCCACCAAATTGCCGTTGCGATTGACGATGAAAGCGGTGCCCGAGCGCAGCGTCGTCAGGTTCTGCAGATAGCGCGAGATGCGCTCCAGCTCGATGGCGATCGACACCACGCCGACCAGCTGCCCGTTGCGGCTGTAGGTGATGGCCGAATTCAGGCCCGGCTTGCGGCTGGTATCGAAGACGTAGACGTCGGTCCAGACGTGCTTGTCGGGCGTCGCGGTGGCGAGCTTGAACCAGGCGCGTTCGGGAGAATAGTAGTCGTTGGTCTTGACCTTGGTGACGGTCTGCACCAGCCGCTCGCCGTCGTTGACGAAATAGTCCTCAACCCGCAGCGCCTGGTTCTGCGCCGAATCCCATTTGCTCTCAGCGATTCGGATGTCGATGTCGTCGCGCCGCTGCGCGCCGTAGAAATCGCCATTGGGCTTGCCGAAGCTGACCCAGGAGAAATGCGGATTGGCGCGCAGGAAGGCGAGGAACAGCCGGTCGCGCGCCTCCTTGTCCTCGATGTCGAGCACGCCGCTCTTCAGCGATTCCAGCACGGTCGACTGGGCGGCGATCGCCGAGGTGAAGATCGCGTCGACTTCGCGGTCGACGCCGGCGACGATCTCGGTCGTCAGCTGGCGCGACATTTCGGTGACGTTGTCGCGACTGACCCAGAACCAGGGGAAATGCACCGCTGCCGCGGTCAGCGCCACGGTGAGAAGCGAGATGCCGACCAGGCTGACGCGCAGGCTGATGCGCGCCCGCCGCTTCGCCATCGCTTGTCCCGAGTTTTCGATCGCCGCCATACGTCCCCCAAATGGCAAGCGACTACAATAGCTTAGAACCCATTCCCCGTCCATCGCATGATCTGGAGCGTGCCGCAGCCTGCCCTTGCCGACGAAACCACGCCGCGCCGCCGTCGTTGCCTCTAGGTCGCGTCGTCTGCGACCGCGGTCGAGACGATTGGCCAATGGAATGAGGCACAGACATGGGCACAGCCGGCAGCGGGGGGCATCCCTGGTGGCAGGGAGCAGTCATTTACCAGATCTATCCGCGCAGTTTCCTCGACACCACCGGCAATGGCATCGGCGATCTCGAGGGCATTTGCCGCAAACTCGACTATGTCGCCGGACTGGGAGTCGATGCGATCTGGATATCGCCCTTCGTGCGCTCGCCGATGCGCGATTTCGGCTACGACGTCTCGGACTATCGCAGCGTCGACCCGCTGTTCGGGACGCTGGACGATTTCGAGGCGCTGCTCGGCGCCGCTCACCGGCGCGGGCTCAAGGTGCTGATGGACCAGGTGTTCAGCCACACCTCCAGCGAGCACCCGTGGTTCCTCGAAAGCCGCTCCAGCCGCGACAACCCTCGCGCCGACTGGTACGTGTGGGCCGATCCCAAGGAGGACGGCACGCCACCCAACAACTGGTTGTCGGTTTTCGGCGGCAGTTCGTGGCAATGGGACCCCAAGCGCGGACAATACTACCTGCACAATTTTCTGCGCGAGCAGCCGGACTTGAACTACCACAACGAGGAGGTTCAGGACGCCATCCTCGACATCGCCCGCTACTGGTTCGATCTCGGCGTCGACGGCTTTCGCCTCGACGTCTGCGCCTTCTATTTCCACGATCGGCTGCTGCGCGACAACCCGGCCAACCCGGATCGCTCGGCGGCGCGCCATTTCGGCTTCAACCCCTACTCCCTGCAGCGTCACGAGCGCGATATCGGGCAACCCGAGAACCTGCGGTTCCTCGAACGCCTGCGGGCCCTGTGCGACAGCTACGACGATCGCGTTCTGCTGGGGGAACTGCACGAGAACGAGGGCGTAAGGCTGCACACCGAATACACGGCCGTGCATCGCCTGCAGCTTGCCTACGGCTACTGGCTGCTCGGCGCCGACGAACTCGACGCCCGCACCATCGAGAACGTGGCCACCGAACTCGGCCATGACATGGATTGCGGCTGGCCATGCTGGGCGCTGGACAACCACGATTTCATGCGCGCGCCGACCCGCCTCGGGAGCGAAGCCGCCAGCGGCGAACTGCCATTTGCCATATTCGCCGCCCTCGCCTGCCTGCGCGGTGCGGTCTGCCTCTATCAAGGCAGCGAACTGGGGCTCGACAATGCCGACCTGCCGTACGAACTGATCACCGATCCTTATGGCCGCGAATTCCATCCCGCCTTCAGCGGCCGCGACGGCGCGCGCACGCCGATGCCCTGGGACGCGACGCAGCAGCATTGCGGCTTCTCGTCGGTGGCGCCATGGCTACCCATCCCTGCCAGCCATGTGCCACGTGCGGTGCGGGCGCAGGAGGCGCTGCCGGGTTCGCTGCTCAACCGGCTGAAGGGGTTTCTCGCCTGGCGGCGACAGCATCAGCCGCTGCATCGTGGCGCGTTGCGTTTCCTGCCCTCCCCGACCAGCGTGCTGGCGTTCGAGCGTGGCGACGAAACAGGCGCCGTGTTCTGCGCTTTCAATCTCGCCGCGACAACGGCGGAAGCGACGTTCGACGAACAGGTGCTTGGCCATGCGTTGGAGGGCCATGGCTTTGGCGGCGCTCGGTCCGGCGGCAGTCTCACGCTGCCAGCCTTCGGCGCCTATTTCGGTCGCCGGCAATGAGCCGGCCACGCACACGCGAAACTCTGCTGGCCGAATATGCCGGCGCGCCCAAGCTGCGCCCGCCGGTCGCCGCGGAATGGTGGCGCGGAGCGGTAATCTACGAAGCCTATGTGCGCAGCTTCCAGGATACGAACGGCGACGGCATTGGCGATCTGCGCGGCGTCATCGACCGGCTCGACTACGTCGCCGGGCTCGGGGTCGATGCGCTGTGGCTGTCTCCCTTCTATCCCTCGCCGCAGAAGGATTTCGGCTACGACGTCACCGACATGCGCGGCATCGATCCACTGGCTGGTTCAATGGAAGACTTTCTCGAACTGCTCGACGGCGCCCATTCACGAGGGCTGCGGCTGCTGCTCGATTTCATCCCGGCCCACACGTCGGACGAGCACCCGTGGTTCGTCGAAAGTCGTTCCAGTCGCGACAACCGCCGGGCGGACTGGTACGTCTGGGCCGACGCCGCCCTCGATGGCGGCCCGCCGAACAACTGGCTCTCCTCCTTCGGCGGCAGCGCCTGGCAGTGGGACCCGCGGCGCTCGCAGTACTACTACCACCCCTTCCTCACCTGCCAGCCGGCGCTCGACCTGCGCAACCCGCCGGTGCTCGACGCCGTCATCGGCGAGATGCGCTTCTGGCTCGATCTCGGCGTCGATGGCTTCCGCCTCGATGCCGTCCAGTGCCTGGCATGCGATCCCGACCTTCGCTCGAACCCGCCGGCGCCGCGCTCGGGCTCGCCGATCCTGCTGGGCGGCGGCCCGAACAATCCCTTCCGCCGCCAGCTGCACGAGTTCGACCGCGACGTGCCGGAGGCGATTCCGATCCTGCAGCGGCTGCGCGACGGGGTGTCCGACTACGAGCCGGAGCGCGTGCTGATCGGCGAACTGGCCGACGTCGATGCATCCAGCGCGGCGGAAAAATACACCGCCGAAAGCAAAGGTTTCCACGCCGTCTACGATTTCGACCTCATCAATAGCCCGCCGGAAGTCGACCGGCTGACGCGCATGCTGCAGCGGCGCGACAGCCAGTTGCGCACGGGCTGGTTCTACAACGTCTTCACCAACCACGATTCCAAGCGCGCCGTTTCCAATCTCGCCGCATTCGCGCTGGACGCCGGCGAGGGACCGGCCGCGGCCCGCATGCTGCTGTTTCTCCAGCTCACGTTGAAGGGCGGCTGCGCCATATTCCAGGGCGAGGAACTCGGTTTGCCGCATCCGATCCTGCCGCGCGAAGTCCTGAAGGATCCCTGGGGGTTGGCGCTCTGGCCGGATTTCGAAGGCCGCGACGCCGGCCGCACGCCCATGCCATGGCAGGCCGAAGCGCCGCATGGCGGCTTCACCACTGGCGAGCCGTGGCTTCCCGTGCCGCAGGAACACCTGAAGCTGGCCGTCGACAGCCAGGAAACCGACGAAACCTCGCCGCTGACTTTCCTGAAGCGATTCGTCCGCTGGCGGCGCGACCAGGCGGCTTTGAAATGGGGCGGCGAGCGCGTGCAGCCGCCGCGACTGGCGCCGCTGTTGAGTTTCGATCGTTTCGACGATGACGTGACTTTGCGTTGCGTCGTCAATTTCAGCCTCGAGGACAGGCTGTTTCCTCTCGATGCGGCTTGGCAGGCGGTCGAGGCTCCCGGATGCGTGACCGAGCTGGGTCGGCATGGCTTGCAGCTGCCGCCGCTGCGCTTCTCCATCCTGCGCCACGACGGCCGCGACCGTTAGGCGTATCTACGCCACGTTCTGCGCCACCTCGTGCAGCAATTCGCCCAGTGTGGGATGGGCATGGACCATGTCCTGCACGTCTTCGATCACCGCGCCCATCTCGATCAGGGCGACGAATTCGCCGCTCAGTTCGGAGACATGCGGACCGACGGCCTGAATGCCGAGAATGCGCCGATCGGCGCGCCGGACCACGAGTCTGAGGAAACCGTCGACCTCCTCACCCGCCGTCATGGTCAGGACGCGACCGTTGCCGGCGAAGGCGCGTTGCGCCACCGCGATGTCGCGCCGGTCGCCGGCCTCGTGCGGCAGCGCGCCAACCGAAACGACCTCCGGATCGGTGAAACAGATCGCCGGAATGGCGAGCGGCTCGAACCGCGCCCGGCGGCCGGCGAGCTGGGCGGCGACGACATGCGCCTGGGCGCTGGCGCGATGCGCCAGCATCGGCCCGCCCGTCGCGTCGCCGATCGCCCAGACGCCGTCCACTGTCGTCATGCAGCGCTCGTCGATGCGGATCGCCCCGTCGCGAATGTCGATGCCGAGAGTCTCGCGGCCCCAGCCTTCCAGCCTCGGACGACGACCGACCGTCACCAGCACCTTGTCCGCGACAATGCGCGCGTCGCCAACCGACAATGTCGCCTTGCCATCGACGATCTCTACCGCCTTGAGGTCAACCCCGACCCGCAACTCGATGCCGAGCCCCTGCAGGCTGCGGCGCACCGGCGCCGACAGCGCCGCATCGAACTGCGACAGGATCTGCGGCGCGGCCTCCAGCACGGTGACGCGCGCGCCAAGCCTGGCGAAGGCCATGCCCAGTTCGAGACCGATATAACCCGCGCCGATCACCACCAGATGCTCCGGCAGCGCCTCCAGCGCCAGCGCCTCGGTCGAGGAGATCACCGGCCCGCCAAACGGTGCCATCGGCAGGGCGACCGGCACCGACCCGGTCGCCAGAACGACGTGACGCGCCCTGACGCGCCGCTCGCCGTCCTGCGATCGGACAAGACAGGTGCGCGCATCCTGCATCTCGCCCCAGCCCGACACCACCGCGACCCCAGCCTGCGTCATGCTCTTGCCGACGCCGCCGTTGAGCCGGTCGACGATGCCGTTTTTCCACGCCATCACCCGCGCCAGGTCGACGCGCGACGCCGGTTCGGCCGCTGCAGGATCGGCAGTGAGAAAATCCCGCAAGCCGGCCATGCCCGCCAGCTTGGCCGACATTTCGATCAGCGCCTTCGAGGGAATGCAGCCTTGCGTCAGGCAGACGCCGCCCAGCCGCTCAGCTTCGACCAGTGCGGTCCTAAGGCCCGCCTGCGCCGCCTCGCCGGCGACGACGTAGCCGCCCGGCCCGCCGCCCAGCACCAGGACGTCGAAATCGTCGGTCTCGCTCATGGCCTCTCCAGATAAAGCGCGCCGGGATTTTCCAGCAGCCCTACGACGCGCTGCACGAATTGGGCGGCGACGTAGCCATCGACGATGCGATGATCGAACGAGCCCGACAGATTCATCATCTGTCGTATCGCCACCGCGCCGCGCCGCACCATCGGCCGCTCGACGATCTTGTTGACGCCCAGAATGGCCACTTCCGGCTGGTTGATGATCGGCGTCGTCGCCAGCCCGCCGATGGCGCCGAGGCTGGTGATCGTGATGGTCGAGCCGCTCAGCTCTGCGGGTTTGATGCGCCCCTCGCGCGCCGCCTCGGAAAGCCGGGCGATTTCGGTCGCGCAGCTCCAGGGGTCGTGGCGGACCGCCTCTCGCAGCACCGGCACCATCAGCCCGCGCTCGGTATGGGTGGCGATGCCGACATGCGCCAGCGAATGGCGACGCAGCACGCGCGCCTCGGCGTCGAAATGGGCGTTGAGATCGGGAAAGTCGCGCAGCGCCACGACCAGAGCGCGGACGATGAAGGGCAATGGCGTCAGACGAGCCCCGCGTTCGCCGCTCTCGGCGTTGAGATGCCGACGCAGTTCCTCGAGCTGCGTCACGTCGCATTCTTCGATGTAGGAGTAATGCGGTATCTCGCGCACCGTCGCCTGCATGCGTTCGGCGATGCGGGCGCGTACGCCGGCGACCGGCACTTCCGTAATCGTATCCTGCTGTGTCGCGGCAGAGGCGGAGAACTGCCGCCCGCGTCTGAGCGACGCAGCGATGTCGTCGTCGGTCACTCTGCCGTGCGGGCCCGAGCCGCGCACCTTGTTAATGTCTACGCCCTGCTCGTAGGCCCGGCGGCGGACCGCCGGCGAGGCCAGCGCGCGCGACGGCGGCGGCGCGTCGTCCAAGGTTCTGGCGGCAGGCGAAGGCGGCGTTTTCTCTTTCGCCGGCGGCGCGGCTGCCGCCGGCTTGTCGGCGGCGGCCGGCTTCGGCGCCACCGCCCCCGCGGGCCCTGCCGTTTCCGAGTCCAGCACAACCAGCACGCTGCCGACCCGGACCTTGTCGCCGACCTCGCCGCGCAATTCCACTATCTTGCCGGCGACCGGCGACGGCACTTCGATCGTCGCCTTGTCGGTCATCATATCCGCCAGCGCCGCATCCTCCTCGACCGTGTCGCCGGCCGCCACGTGCCAGGCGACGATCTCCGCCTCGACGATGCCTTCGCCGATATCGGG
>JBDZUM010000019.1:0-42731 GCA_040255215.1 Rhodospirillaceae bacterium | reverse complement strand
TCTTGGCCATGGTCACGCGGTGATGCGTGATGATCAGGAAGCGCGTGTCGGCCTTCTCCGCGATCTCCTCAACGAGATTGCAGAAACGCTCGACATTGGCGTCGTCCAGAGGTGCGTCGACCTCGTCCAGCACGCAGATCGGCGCCGGGTTGGTCATGAACACCGCGAACAGCAGCGCCAGCGCCGTTAGCGCCTGCTCGCCGCCGGACAGCAGCGACATGACCTGCAACTTCTTGCCCGGCGGGCTGGCCATGATCTCCAGTCCGGCCTCGAGCGGATCTTCCGATTCGGTCAGGCGCAGCTGCGCCTTGCCGCCGCCGAACAGCTTGGTGAACAGCTCCTGGAAGTGACGGTCGACCTGCTCGAAGGCGGCGACGAAGCGCTCGCGGCCCTCGCGATTCAGGCCGGCGATGCCCTGGCGCAGCCGCGCGATGGCCTCGACCAGATCGTCGCGTTCGGCCGTCATGGCGCCGATCTGCTGCTCCATCTCGCCCGCTTCCTCCTCGGCGCGCAGATTGACCGCGCCCATGGTCTCGCGTTCGTGGATCAGCCGCTCGACGCGGTGTTCGGCTTTTTCCATCTCGGGCAGGCCTTCGAGGCTGTCGACGCCGGCCACTTCCATGACCTGCTCCGGCTCGCAGCGCAGCCGCTCGCGGATGCGCTCGATGACCGCGACGTGGTGTTCGTCGGCCTGCTCGACCTGGGCCTCGCGGCGGACGCGGGTTTCGCGCGCCTGCGCCAGTTCGGCCTCGACCTGCTTCAGCGCCCGATCGGCCTCGGCCAGCCGCGACTCGGCGGTGGCGAGAATGTCGGCCGCCTGGCGCCGCTCGGCGTCGGCCTCGGCGATGGCGCCCAGCAGCTTCTCGCGCTGTTCGGCGATCTGCGCCGGCTTGGCGTCGAGTTCCGCCAGCTGCGCTTCGACGCCGGCGCGGCGCTGCTCGAGTTCCTCGATCTGGCGCGTCGACTGGTCGGCGCGCGACTGCCAGTTGCCGCGCTCGGTCTCGATCTGCCGCAGGCGCTGGGCGCGGGCGGCCGCCTCGCGCTGCAGCCTTTCATGCGCCGCCTGGCGCTCGACCAGCAGGGCGCGCAGTTCGCCGGCGCGCTCGCGGTCGGCCTGGGCCTTGGCGCGCAGCTCGTCGAGATCGATGAAGTCGCGGCGCTCGGCCTCGCGCCCGTCCAGCCGGCCGCGCGCCTCGCCGGTCTCCTGATCGAGCCGGCCGATCTGCTCGGCCAGCGCCTGCAGGCGCGAGGTCGCCGCATTGGCCTGCTGCTGCAGGCGGGTCTGCGCCTGACGCTTCTGGGCCAGCGCGGCTTCCGCCTCGCGCACGGCCTGTCGGGCGGACTGCGCGCGTTCCTGAGTGTCCTGCAGCGTGGTGCGGATGGCGCCGTACTGGCGTTCGATCTCGGCCCATTCGGCTTCCGAGACCTCGACCTCGCCGCGCAGATCGTTGAGACGATTGCGCTGCGCCAGGCGCGTTGCGGCCGCGGTCGGCGCGCCGGCCTTGACGGTGAAGCCGTCCCAGCGCCACACCGCGCCGTCGCGGCTGACCAGGATCTGTCCGGGAGCCAGCGAGGCTTGCAGCGCCTCGCCCGCTTCGTGGCTGGCGACGACGCCGATGCGCGCCAGGCGGCGGTCGAGCTCGGCCGGGCCCTGCACGAAGCGCGACAGCGAAACGGCTTCGCCCGGCAGCGCGCCGGCGGCATGCGTCGGCGGCAGACTGCGCCAGAATACCGGCGCGCCCGAATCGCCCGATGCCAGCAGGTCCTCGCCCAGCGCGGCGCCCAGCGCCAGCTCGTAGCCCGGCGTGACGCTGACCGCATCGATCAGCTTCGGCCACAAATCGCCGCCATTGGCCGACAGCAGCTCGGCCAGCGCGCCGGCCTCCGCACGCAACTTGGCAAGCTGCGTCGCCGCTTCCTGCAGCCGGCCCTGGGCGGCATTCGCCGCCTGTTCGGTCTCGGTGCGGTCGTGATCGGCGCGCTCGGCATCGGCCTGCGCCGTCTCCAGAGCCTGCGCCGCGGCGGCAACGGCCGCTTCGGCATCGGCCAGCGCCGGCATGGCGGCGATTTCGCTTTCGACCGCCGCCTTCTGCTCGCTGACGGTGCGATGCCGTTCGCCCAACCGGCCCAGACGCTCGCCCAGTTCCTCGATTTCGCGCAGCACGGCGGCCTGCATGGCGCCGTCGCGGGCGATCTGGCCGGTCAACTCCTCGAGTGCACGGTCGGCGGCGGCGACATCGGCTCGTGCCGCTTCAAGTGCTGCCTGCGCCGCTTCGTGCAGCGCCGCTTCGCCACTTTGCGCCTCGAGCGCGGTCGAGGCTTCGGCCTCCAAATCGGCCAGTGCGGCCTGCGCATCGCCTAGCCGGTCGCCCTCGCGGCCGCGATCGGCTTCGATTTGCAGCAGCCGCGTGCGGCCTTCCTCGCGCGCCGTTTCGACCCGGCGCTCTTCGGCATCCAGCGCTTCGGCGGCGACGTTCAGCCGCTGCAGGCGGGCGGCGGCGTTGGCCTCGTTCTGGCGCAGCTCCGGCAGCGCCGACGCAGCATCAGCCTGGGCCGTGGCGGCAAGACCGGCAAGCCGGGTCAGATCGGCGACGGCAGCCTCGGCTTCGCGCAGGCGCTCGGCGGCCTCGGCGCGCTCGCGCTCGCCAGCCGCCAGCTTGAGGGCCAGAAGCTGCGCCTCGGCGCGGCGGATATGGTCCGACAGGTTGCGGTAGCGGCTGGCCTGGCGCGCCTGCTTCTTGAGCTGCTTGAGCTGCTCTTCCAGGGTCTGCAGCACGTCCTGAACGCGCGTCAGGTTGGTTTCCGCCGCGCGCAGCCGCAGTTCCGCTTCGTGACGGCGGGCATAGAGGCCGGTGATGCCGGCGGCTTCGTCGATCAGGTGGCGGCGATCGGTCGGCTTGGCGTTGATGATGGCGCCGATGCGGCCCTGGCTGACGAGCGCCGTCGAGCGCGCGCCGGTGGCGGCGTCGGCGAACATGGTCTGCACGTCGCGGGCGCGCACGTCGTGGCCGTTGATCTTGTAGTTGGAACCCATGCCGCGCTCGATGCGGCGCACAACTTCAAGGTCGTCGCTGTCGTTGAACGCCGCCGGCGCGGTGCGCTTGCGGTTGTCGAGCTTCAGGGTCACTTCGGCGATATTGCGGGCCGGCCGCTGCGCTGTGCCGCCGAAGATCACGTCCTCCATCTCGGAGCCGCGCATCTGCTTGGGCGAGGTCTCCCCCATCGCCCAGCGCAGCGCCTCCACCAGGTTCGACTTGCCGCAGCCATTCGGCCCGACGACGCCGGTCATTCCCGGCTCGATGCTGAGCTCGGTGGTTTCGACGAAGGATTTGAACCCCGAAAGGCGAAGCTTGTTGAATTGCACTGTTTTTCTACTTCACGCGTTGCTTGTTGCGGGCGCCGCAGCGGCCCCTTCCGCTGCGGCGTTGGTGCGGCTCATTCGAGCAGCGGATCGATCAGCTTGCGGTAGTCGTCGATCGGGCGGACGCCCGGATAGGGCTTGCCGTCGATGAAGATCGTCGGCGTCGATTCGACCCCGATCGATTCACCGCCCTGGCGTTCGGCGATGATGGCGGCGAAGGCGGCCTTGTCGTCCTGGCAGGCGCGGAACTTCACCTCGTCGATGCCCAGCAGGCGACCGGCCTTGGACAGCGCCTCCACCGGATCCTTGGCGCCGGCCCATTGCCGCTGCGTCTGGAACAGCATGTCGATCATGGCGAAGTACTGGTTCGGCGCCACGCACTCGGCCAGCAGCGACGCCTGCGCCGCCACCCGGTCGAGCGGGAAGTCGCGGAACACCAGTTTCGCCTTGCCGGTCTCGATATAAAGCTTCTTCAGGTCCGGCAGAATCGTGGTGTGGAAACCGGCGCAATGCGGGCAGGTCATCGAGGCATATTCGATGATCGTGACCTTGGCGTTGGGGTCGCCCAGCACATGGTCGGTCGGCTGCACCTTCATCAGATCGGGGGCCTGGGCCAGCGCCGGCCCGGCCAGAACGGCCGAAAGACCCGGCGCCGCACCTGCCGCCGCCACAAGATAGGCAGCCGACTGCAACACGCGCCGGCGGCTAAAACTCAATATCTCAGGCATTTACGCCCTCCTGTCACACAACATCTTGCGTTTTGGGGACCAAGAGAGTCAATCGGACTCCCGCCCTATGTTTTCCACATTGGGCGGGCCGACCGTGGCGGGCAACCGGGGCGAATTCGGGGCAGCGGAATCCGTCCCGGCAGGCTCATCCGGCATGCTCGAGTTCGCGGATGATGTAGTCCCGCAACCGCATTGCCGGCTGGTTGAGTTGGGCGGCCGCGATCAAGGCGACTTCGGTGTCCTGCAGTTCCGGCAGCAGGGTCTGCTCCCCATCCAGGATGGTCAGGTCCGACGGCGTCATCGCCTTCGGCAAGACCGTAATGCCCAGGCCGGCGCGGACGGCGGCATGATTGCCGGCCAGCGATTCGCAGGTGTAGGCGATGCGCCAGTCGCGGCCGGCGCGATCGAGTGCGTCCGTCGCGCGTTTGCGATAGACGCAGGGGCGGGGCGATACGACCAGCGGCAGGACGTCCGCCGTTTCGGCGAAATCGCGCTCCGCGGCCACCCACACAAGCGGCTCGCGCCAGACGCGAATGCCGCCCGTCGCGCCCGAGGGCTCGCGCTTGATCAGCGCGATGTCGAGACCGCCGCCGTTGAATCGCTCCAGGACCTGCAGCGTAAGCTCGCAGGTCACCTCGAGCGCCACCTGGGGATAGCTGCGGGCGAACCGCGCCAGAACTCGGGGCAGGTGGCTGGTGGCGAAATCTTCCGGGGCGCCTAGTCTGACCACCCCCGAAAGCGTCGGCTCCCGCACCCGTGCCACCAATTCGTCGTTGAGGCGGAGGATGCGGCGAGAATGATCGAGGATCATCTCGCCCTCGCTGGTCAGGGACAGATGGCGGGGATTGCGGTTCAACAATCGTACTCCCAGCACGTCCTCCAGCCGCTTGATCTGCAGAGAGACGGCTGACTGGCCGCGCATCAGGCGCGTCGCGGCCTGGGAGAACCCTCCCGCCTCCACCACCGTCACGAAGGCGCGCAGGAGATCGGGGTCGAGATTGGGTTGGGGGGTCATAGCTCTTACGAAGATTGAATTTTGCAATTATTAAATGATTTATTATCAATTTCAATAATCATTAAGGGCCGCGTATCTCCTCCCCAACCAAATGGAGGTTGATATGAACGTTCTGTCGAAAGCTTTGCCGTCCGTCGATGCTTCCAGCCCGGCGCTTACGCCCGTCACCGTCGCCTTCGGCGACGGCATCGGCCCGGAGATCATGAAAGCCAGCCTGCACGTGCTGATGAAGGCTGGCGCCCGGATCGCCATCGAGCCGATCGACATCGGCGAACGCGTGTACCTGACGGGGAATTCGGCTGGTATCGCTGCCGAAGCCTGGGACAGCCTGCGGCGCACCAAGGTGTTCTACAAGGCGCCGATCACCACGCCGCAAGGCGGCGGCTTCAAGAGCCTGAACGTCACTGTGCGCAAGACGCTGGGCCTGTTCGCCAACGTGCGCCCGTGCGCCTCTTACGCGCCCTTCGTCGCCACCAAGCATCCCAAGATGGACGTCGTGATCGTGCGTGAGAACGAAGAAGATCTGTACGCCGGCATCGAGCACCGTCAGACCGATCAGGTGTACCAGTGCCTGAAACTGATCTCTCGGCCAGGATGCGAGAAGATCGTGCGCTACGCCTTCGAGTATGCGCGGGCTCATGGCCGGCGCAAGGTCACCTGCTTCACCAAGGACAACATCATGAAGATGACCGATGGCCTCTTCCATCGGGTCTTCGATGAGGTTGCTGCCGAGTATCCGGATATCGGCAACGAGCACTGGATCGTCGATATCGGCGCGGCCAAGCTCGCCGATACGCCCGAAGCGTTCGACGTGATCGTCATGCCCAATCTCTATGGCGACGTGCTGTCCGACGTCGCGGCGCAGATCGCCGGCTCGGTGGGATTGGCGCCCTCGGCCAATATCGGCGAGCACTGCGCCATGTTCGAGGCCATCCACGGCTCGGCGCCTCGTCGCGCCGGCCAGGACATGGCCAATCCCTCGGGCCTGCTGCTGGCCGGCGCGATGATGATGGCGCATATCGGCCAGCAGGACGTGGCCGAGCGGGTCCAAAACGCCTGGCTGAAGACGATCGAGGACGGCATCCACACCTACGACATCCATGTCGAAGGCGTGTCGAAACGGAAGGTCGGCACCGCCGCCTTTGCCGAGGCGATTATCGAGCGCCTAGGTCAAAAGCCGGCGCAGCTGCCTGCCGTCGTTCTCGACAAGTCGGGCGGGCGCTTCGCCGTGCCGAAGCCGGCGCCGAAGAAGCCGGCGCGCAAGGCGATGGTCGGGATCGACGTATTCGTGCAATCCGACGGCAGCGCGGATGTGCTGGCGACGCAGCTGCAGCAGGTGTCGAACGGCTTCTACGAACTGGCGATCATCACCAACCGTGGCGTCAAGGTCTGGCCGAACGGATTGCCGGAAACCTTCTGCACCGATCACTGGCGCTGCCGCTTCATGGCGAAGAAGGGAAAGCAGTTCAATCCCGCCGTGGTGGTCGAACTCCTGCGCAAGCTGGCGCATGCGGGGGTCGATTTCATCAAGACCGAACATCTCTACGAGTTCGACGGCGAGCCCGGCTATTCGCTGGGCCAGGGGCAATAACGCCACGACGGCCGCGGGCGGCGCGTTGCGCCCGCGGCCGCCATCGCTACTCGTCGTCCTCGAACAGCATGTCGGCGACGTAGGGGTTGGTCTTGCGTTCCCAGCCGAAGGTCGAGGTCTGGCCGTGGCCGGGAACGAAGGTGATGTCGTCGCCGCGCGGGAACAGCTTGCCGCGGATCGACCGCACCAACTCTTCGGCGTCGCCGCGCGGGAAGTCGCTGCGTCCGACCGAACCGCGGAACAGCACGTCGCCGACGAAGGCGATCTTCATTTCCGGCTGCACGAACACGACATGGCCCGGCGTGTGGCCGGGGCAGTGCACGACGTCGAACGGCACTTCGCCGACGGTGACGGTCTCGCCGTCGCCCAGCCAGCGATCGGGCACGAACGGCTTCTCCTTGGGGAACCCGTACTTGCCGCCGGCATTGGGCAGGTCCTCGATCAGATAGAGATCGTCGGGGTGCGGGCCTTCGATCCTGACGCCGAATTCGCTGGCCAGCGTGCCGGCCGCGGTCGCGTGGTCGAGATGGCCATGCGTCAGCAGCACCTTTTCAAGCGTCACGCCCTGATCGGCGATCGCCTGCCGCACGATCGGCAGATCACCGCCGGGATCGACCGCGGCGGCGCGCTTGGTCTTCTCGCACCACACCAGCGAGCAGTTCTGCTGGAACGGCGTGACGGGAATGATGAGGCATTTCAACATGGCGCGCCCGACAATATAGGACCGCGCCCGCGAAACAACAGGGTTCAGCCGCCCTTGGCGATGGCAGCCGCCAGCCGTTTCAACGCCGCCCGCAATTCGCCGTCGGCCACCGAGTCGGTCTCGCGCTCCATCGCCTGGCGGGTGCGCGCGTCGAGCGGCGGCGCCGGCTCGCGCGGCGATTTCGGCGCCGGTGGCAGGCCTTGCGCCAGCGCGATGCGACCGATGGCGCGGTAGCCGAAGAAGGCGTTGATGCGGTCGATCAGTTCCGCCTGCCGGTGCTGCAGTTCGAGGGCGGCGACGCCGGAACAGCGGATGCGCAAGGTCGCCGGCCGCTCCTCCGCCGGCTTGCCGCGCGGCAGGCCCAGCAGCTTTTCGGGCAGCGACTGGCCGGCCAGCTCGCGGCCGGCGATCTCGGGCCAGACCGCCCGCAGCTGAGCCAGAGGCGCGGCGCGGCCCGCGTGCCGCCCGGTCAGTTTCGGCAGGGCGGCCCCGACGCTGCGCATGCCGCGCCGTATGGTGTTCTCGTCGTTCACGCCTGTATGGTAGCGCCCATGCCGCCGCGCCAGAAGCCGTCGTCGCAGCCCCCGAAGGCCGGGAAAACGCCGGACATCGCGCCGGCGCTGCTCGCCTGGTACGACCGTCACCGTCGCACCCTGCCGTGGCGCGCCCGCCCGGGCGAGGCGGCCGATCCCTATCGCGTCTGGCTGTCGGAAATCATGCTGCAGCAGACCACGGTGGCGACGGTCGGCCCGTATTTCGCGCGCTTTCTCGAGCGATGGCCCGACGTGCAGGCCCTGGCCGCCGCGCCGCTCGACCATGTGCTGCAGCAATGGGCCGGGCTGGGGTATTACGCGCGCGCGCGCAATCTGCACAAATGCGCCGTCGTGGTGGCGCGCGAACTTGGCGGCGCTTTTCCCGATACCGAAGAGGGCCTGCTGCGATTGCCGGGCATCGGCGCATATACGGCCGCCGCGATCGCCGCCATCGCCTTCGGCCGCAGCGCCAACGTCGTCGACGGCAACGTCGAGCGCGTCATGGCGCGCCTGCATGCCGAGGAAACGCCGCTGCCCCTCGCCAAGCCGCGCCTGAAGGCGCTGGCGGCGCAGCACGTTCCGCAGGAGCGCGCCGGGGACTACGCGCAGGCGCTGATGGATCTGGGCGCCACGGTCTGCACGCCGCGCAAACCGAAATGCGTTATCTGTCCGCTGGTCGAGGTCTGCGTCGCGCGCCGGCTCGGCATTCAGGAAACCTTGCCGCGTCGGGCCGAGAAGGCCGAAAAGCCGACGCGCTACGGCATGGCGTTCGTGCTGCAGCGGGCCGACGGCGCCATTCTGCTGCGGCGGCGGCAGGAAAGCGGCCTGCTCGGCGGCATGATGGAGGTGCCGTCGAGCGACTGGACGACGCTCGTACGATCGCCCCAGGAACTCATGACGGCCGCGCCGGTTGACGCCGGATGGACGGAACTGCCGGGTATGGTGCGCCATACCTTCACCCATTTCCATCTCGAGCTGCGCGTCGTTGCCGCGGTCGCGCCATCGCGGGCGAAAACAAACGGCGATTTCGTGCCGCTCGATGCGCTGGACGCGCAGGCGTTGCCCAGCGTGATGCGCAAGGTTATCGATCACTCCATGATGCACATGGGGCAGCCGCAGTCGCGTCGCAGCGCCTGAAGGAGAGTTTCGTGGCCGACGATTACTGGAAAGAGCCGCCCTACGTGCCGTGCCACGGCGATCTGTTCGGTCTCGGCGTGGCGCTGGTGCCGCGTCGTCCCGACGAGGATTTCGCGGTGCTCGATATCGGCAGCGGCTCGGGCGCCTTCGCCGCGCAGATCGCGCGCGCCTTCGGCAAGGCGCGACTGACCCTGCTGGAGGCGGACGAGAAGCTGCTGCGCAAATCGCTGTCGCGTCTGGGACCGGATGCGGCGCGCGCCGACGCCGTTGTTCTCGACTGGGCGGTCGACGACCTGCCGGGCCGTCACGACATGGTCAGCATTGTCCTTTCGACGCATGCGCTGGATGCCGAGGAGCGGGGCGAACTCTACGAGGCCGCCTTCGGCGCGCTGGGCCGCAACGGGCTGCTGCTGCTGATCGAGCGCGTCAGGGCCGGCACGCCGGCCGTCGACCAGGCCTACCGCAGCGCCTGGCAGCAGCAGGTGCTGGCAGGCGGCGGCGACGCGGCGCTGGCGGCGCAGCATCTCGCCGATCTGAAGCCGGACGGGCTCGGCACGGTGGCCGACGAGCTTGCCGCCGTATCGAGCGCGGGCTTCGTCGAGGTCAATTGCTGGTACCAGAATCTTTCCTACGCGCTGATCTCCGGCGTACGGCCGATCTGACGACAAGAGACGAGCGATGTCCGGCAAGCTGACGATCTACACCTACGACTGGGTGCCCGAGGGGCCGCGCGGCTTCGTGCGCGATCTTCGCCTGCGCTGGGCGGCGGAAGAGGCGGGGCTGGCCTACGAGGTGCGAACGGTTCCGTTCGAGGGCCGCGAAACCAACCATCTCGAACGCCAGCCCTTCGGGCAGGTGCCATATCTCGAGGACGGCGACGTGAAAATCTTTGAGAGCGGCGCCGGTCTGCTGCATCTGGCGCGCCGCAGCGAAAACCTGATGCCGCGCGACGAGGTCGGCGCGGCGGCAACCGCGCAGTGGGTGATCGCCGCGCTCAACTCGATCGAGATGGTGAGCGTGCCATGGTGGTTTCTACGGATGACGGGACAGAAGGACAATGGCCTGACCGGGTGGCTGGACACGCGGCTGGCTCAGCTCGAGGCGGTGCTGGTGCAGCGCGACTGGCTCGCCGCCGATCGCTTTACCGCGGCGGATCTGATCATGGCCGACGTGCTGCGGGTGCCGGAGCTGCGGGCTCATGGCTACCGTCCGGCGAGCGAAGCCTATGTCGAACGTGTCACGTCACGCCCGGCGTTCCTGAAAGTCAGATCGGAGCAGATCGCTCAGTTCGCGGCGGCCGACAAGGAACGGTCCGACGGCTAGTTCATCCGCGCGCGGATCTGCTGGCGCAGCGTGTCGATCGGCAGCAACTGTCCTTCGGCGTCGAAATGCCAGAAGGTCCAGCCGTTGCAGGCCGGGGCGCCCTGCACGGCGGCGCCGACCTGATGGATCGAGCCGCGATGCTGGCCGAAACGGCCGCTTGAGACGATGGTGCCGTCGGCCTTGACGCGCGCGTTGTAGCGGCGGGCGTCGTCCGACAGCACCGAACCCGGCATCAGCAGGCCGCTCTCGACCACGACGCCGAAGGGTATGCGCGGTTCGGCGCGCTTCGACGGCGTCGGCAGCACGTCGTCCTCGGGCAGAGTGTCGATCGCGTCGATGCGGGCGGCGGCCATGGTCGCGTATTCCTTTTCGCGTTCGATGCCGATGAAGCTGCGGCCGAGCCTCTTGGCCACCGCGCCCGTGGTGCCCGATCCCAGGAAGGGATCGAGCACCACGTCGCCGCGGTTGGTGGAGGAGAGGATCACACGCCACAGCAGGGCCTCGGGCTTCTGCGTCGGATGGGCCTTGCGGCCGTCGATCTTCAGGCGTTCGCCGCCCGAGCAGATCGGCAGCACCCAGTCCGAACGCATCTGGATTCCTTCGTTCAGCGCCTTCATCGCTTCGTAGTTGAAGGTGTAGCGCTTCTGCTTGCGGTCGCGGGCGCACCAGATCAGCGTCTCGTGCGCGTTGGTGAAGCGCTTGCCGCGGAAATTCGGCATCGGGTTGGACTTGCGCCAGATGACGTCGTTCAGCATCCAGAAGCCCAGATCCTGCAACGCCGCGCCGATGCGGAAGACGTTGTGGTAGGAGCCGATCACCCACAGCGTGCCGGTGGGCTTCAGCACGCGACGCGCTTCGGCCAGCCAAGCGCGGGTGAAGCGGTCATAGGCGGAGAAATCGTCGAACCGGTCCCAGTCGTCGTCGACGGCGTCGACCTTGCTGTTGTCCGGCCGCAGCAGATCGCCGCCAAGCTGGAGGTTGTAGGGCGGGTCGGCGAAAATCATGTCGACCGACGCCGCCGGCAGCTTGGCCAGCTCCGCGACGCACTCGCCGACGATGATGCGCTCTGTCCCCATGACCGGCCCGCCTGCCCCTCGGAAAAAGGTGCGGGAGGACTGCTCCCGCCTCGCCGGTCCCCGTGCCCCTATCCCCAAAGCCACGGTCGCAAGCAAGGCGCACAGAGTGAGTCATCTCGACTCGCGCCGTCAAGATTCTTCTAGTGGAATCAATTACTTATTATGGTTATCCACAAGATGTGGTGAGTCCGAATCGTGAACGACTCAATCCCTTCGATGGCCGGCGGCGACGGCGAAGAGCGGCATGGGCATGAAGCTCATGCGGTGGTGCTGGCTGGGCCCGTACTGGTCGATGGCGGCGCGGTGTTCGGGCGTGCCGTAGCCGGCATTGCGCTCCCAGCCATAGACGGGATGGTCGCCCGCCAGCTCGCGCATCAGCCTATCGCGCGTCACCTTGGCGACGATCGAGGCGGCGGCGATGGAGAGCGACAGCCCATCGCCGCCGATCACCGTGCGCACCGCGCAGCCGAGCTGCCGCGGCACCTGGTTGCCGTCGACCAGCGCCATGTCCGGCGCCGCCGGCAGGCCTCCGACGGCGCGTTGCATGGCGAGGAACGTTGCCTGCAATATGTTGATGCGGTCGATTTCCTCGACGCTCGCCATGCCGATGGAGATCGTCACGGATGCGCAATCGTGCAGCCGGGCGAAGATCTCCTCGCGCTCCTCCGCCGTCAGTTTCTTGGAATCGTCGATCATGCGGGCGAGCCGGCGCGGCATGGAGAGATCGCGCACGATCACCGCGGCGGCCGTCACCGGCCCGGCCAGCGGTCCGCGCCCGGCCTCGTCGATGCCGGCGACGATGCCCTGGCAGTCGCGCTCGATCCTGAATGTCGGCATGCCGCGTCGCTGTTGCCTTCGCCAATGGGTCGGGCCCATCCTGTGCAAATGGACCATGCCGCGCAACAGTCCAGAGTCGTGGATATCCTGGCCGCCGACGCCGGCGCCATGGCGCAGCTGCGCGCCGTCCGCGCGCTCGCGCTGCCGGACTGGTGCATCGCTGGCGGTTTCGTGCGCAACCGCGTCTGGGACGCGCTGACGGCGCAGCGCGAGAATTTTCCCGCCGATACCGACGTGCTGTTCTTCGATGCCGCGGATCGTTCGCGCGAGCGCGAGGCGGCGCTCGAGGGCGCGCTGGAGAAGATGCTGCCGCAGGTTGACTGGCAGGTCCGCAACCAGGCGCGCATGCACGAATTCAACGGCGATCCGCCCTATCGCGATACGGCGCATGCCATGACCTTCTGGTTGGAGACCTGCACGGCCGTCGGCGCGCGACTTACGGCAGACGACCGAATCGAACTGGTGGCGCCGCAAGGGCTCGACGATCTGCTGGCGCTGGTTTTCCGGCCGACCGAGGCGGGCCGCAAGCACTATGCCGCCTATCGCGAACGGATCGACACCAAGCCGTGGCGCCGGCGCTGGCCCACGGCGACTTTCATCCTTTAGAGGCGGCAATGTTCGTGGGCGAACTGGAAAAGTCGAACGGCATCGCCGTCTGGGGCATGGACAGCATCGCCTCGATCGCGCCGGCGCATGAAGGCTGCGTCGTGCTGACGGGCTCACATGGCGGGCAGAGTGCTGGCGAGTACGCGCTGAAATATCCGCTGCGCGCCGTGCTGTTCAACGATGCCGGCATCGGCAAGGACGAAGCCGGCGTCGTGGCGCTGGCCATGCTGCAGGAGAAAGGCGTGGCTGCGGCCGCCATCGCCCATACGACCGGCCGCATTGGCGACGCGCTCGACATGTGGGGCCACGGCTATCTCTCGCGCGTCAACGAGGCGGCGAAGCAGGCCGGTCTGGAAGAGGGCATGAGCGCGCGCGAGGCGGCGCGGCCACTGGCTCGCTAAAGCAGCGACAATTGCCCGCCATTGCGTTCGGCGATGGCGTCGGCGGGCACCTTGAACTTCCCGGTATCGAGGCGGAAACGGTCGACGTTGAGGCCAAGCTGGCGGCAGGCGCGATCGAAGCGCTGGGCCAGCAGTTGCGCCACCGGACCGTCGCCCTTCATGCGCTGGCCCCATTCGGGATCGTAGTCGCGCCCGCCGCGCATCTGACGCACCAGGCTCATGACGCGGGCGGCGCGGTCTGGCACATGCGCTTCAAGCCATTCGCGGAACAGGTCCTTGATTTCCAGCGGCAGTCGCAAGACCACGTAGGCCGCGCGCCTGGCGCCGCGCCTGTGCGCCTCCTCGAGGATGGCTTCCATCTCGTGATCGTTCAGGGCCGGTATCATCGGTGCGGCCATCACGCCGACCTGGATCCCGGCATTGGCCAGCGCCTCGATGGCGTCGAGGCGGCGGCGCGGGGTCGAGGCGCGCGGCTCCATCGTTCGCGCCAATTCGGGGTCCAGCGTCGTCACCGACAGGAAGCACTCGACCAGATCGTCCTGCGCCAGCTCCTTCAGAACGTCGATGTCGCGGGTTATGAGATGGTTCTTGGTGACGATGCCCGTCGGATGATGGAAATCGGCCAGGGTGCGCAGGATCGAGCGCGTGATCTGCATGTGCCGCTCGGCCGGCTGGTAGGGGTCGGTGTTGGTACCCATGGCGATCATCCGGCAGCGGTATTTCGGATCGCTGAGCTCCTTGCGCAGAAGCTTCGCCGCTTCCGGCTTGAACAGGATGCGTGTCTCGAAATCGAGGCCAGGCGAGAACCCCAGCCAGGCATGCGAAGGCCGCGCGAAGCAATAGACGCAACCATGCTCGCAGCCGCGATAGGGATTGATCGAACGGTCGAACGGCACGTCGGGCGAGGTGTTGCGGGCGATGACGGTGCGGCTTGCGTCCTTCACCAATGTCGTCCGCAGCGGCGGCAACATCTCGTCTTCGTCCGGCACGCCGCTCCAGCCGTCGTCGGTGGCGAGGCGCACTTCCTTTTCGTATCGATTGGTGCGGTTGGAAACGGCGCCACGACCCTTGCGCGCCTGGTCGGGCAGCGGCGCGTCGAGGTCGGTGGGCAGGTAAGTCGGCTTGCGGTTCATGGCCGATTCAAGCCATGCTAAAAAGAACAAAACAAGAACAATTATCGTGCTTGAGAATCAGCGCCTTACGTCGCCAGCAAGTCACCGTCGAGCCATTCCGCGCGAATCCGTTGAATTGCCTGCGGCTGGTGGAGGTCGGCGATGACGGCGCTCGAATGGGCTTTCATCTCGGGCGACAGGCCCGAATCGCTCCAGCGATCCGGTTCGGTGCCGGCATAGGAAGGGTCGGTCTGCACCGACCAGCGCGCCATGAAGGTCATGGTGCGCAGCCACGTCATGCGCCGCAGCGGCAGCAGGAACGGACGCAGGCGAGCGGCCCGGTCGGCGCCGATCGATTCCAGATAGTGGCGATAGAATGAGGCAACGGCCTCGCGCGGCAGGACCAGATCGACGTCGCGATCCCAGCGCGTCGAGGTTTCCAGGGTCGCATGCGCCAGGTCGATCGCCGCCGCGCCGTAATGGACCTTTTCCATATCGACGAACCAGGCCTTGCCGGCGGCATCGACCAGGAAATTGCCGGGATGCGTGTCGGCCAGCGCCAGCACCGGTTCGGGAATGCCGCGCGATTTCGACTGCGCATAGGCGCGTGCGAATCCCAGCTCCTCGTTGAGCGCCTGCCGTACCTCATCGGCGATCTTCATCTTGCCGACGAACGGCGCATTGGTTTCGATCGTCTGCAACAGCGCCACGACCGGATCGGGTGGGAATGGAATCGGTGCGGCCTGAGCGGGCGCCGGCACGGGCAGCGAATGGATTGCGGCGAGGCTTTGCGCCATCAGATCGAGCTCGGCCGGCAGATGCGGCACGCGGCCATCGATGCGGTCGACGATCAGCAGCCCGCCGGGCATCGCCGCACTGGGCGGCACGATTTCGAACAGACGCGGCGTGACGGCACTTGGCGCGCAGCGCCGGAAGGCTTCGGCCTGGAGCTGCAGTCGACCGGCGGCGGTCGGGTCGTCGGGGAAGGCGTAGGCGATGCGTACCACCAGCGCCCGCCCGTCGATGGGCGGCACGATGGCGACATGGCCGTGCGCGGTGCCCTTGCTCGACAGCGGCGCCAGATCGCTCTCGCGCAGCGACGCGAAAGCGGGCACGCGATGCAGTTCGCGCAGCAGGGGAGCAAATTCCGACATGGCTGGAATCTAACCGCTGCGCGGCGTCCTGCCTTCGTTCAGCCGCGGCAGCAATTCGGCGAAGTTGCAGGGACGGAATCTGATGTCGAGCTGATACTTCAGAATCTCGTCCCAGCCGTCGCGGCAGGCGCCGGGCGAACCCGGCAGGGCGAAGAGATAGGTGCCGCCCGCGACGCCGGCGGTGGCGCGCGACTGGATGGTCGAGGTGCCGATCTTCTGGAAGCTGATCCAGCGGAACAGTTCGCCGAAGCCGTCGATGCGCTTCTCGTAGACGCTCTCGAAGGCTTCCGGGGTCACGTCGCGGCCGGTGACGCCGGTGCCGCCCGTGGCGATCACCACTTCGATGGCCGGATCGTCGATCCAGGCGCGCAGCTGCGCCACGATCCTGTCGGCGTCGTCGGTGACGATGGCGCGGGCAGCGAGATGATGGCCTGCATTCTGCAGGCGTTCGACGAGGACGGGGCCGGATCGGTCGTCGGCCTCGCTGCGGGTGTCGGAGACGGTCAGAACCGCAATGTTGACCGGCCTGAACTGCCGCGATTCATCGACTGCCACCTGTTTTCTCCGATCCGCTCGCCTGGGCGAAGCCGCCGCCGACCTTGGCGTCCACCGAGACATAGAGAGGCCAGCGATGCGAGGCAAGGGCGTCGAGGGTCGGCGTTCCCTGCGAAAGCCGCATCTTGTAGATCCAGAAATTCGCCATCACCCGCTCGATGAACAGTCGCGTCTCGCGTACGGGAATGGAGGCGATGAACAGAAGCGGATCGTCGTTGTAGTTAACGTCGCGCTGCCAGCGCGCCAGCTTGGTCGGGCCGGAATTGTAGGCGGCGGCGACCAGGAAGAGATTGGGGCCGATGGCGCCGTATTCCATCAGGTAATGCAGATAATGCTGGCCCAGCATCATGTTGACGTCCGGCTGGTACAGACGGCGCGCATCGGCGGCCGAGCCGACGCGCTTGGCCATGGCGCGCGCCGTCAGCGGCATCAGCTGCATCAGCCCGGCGGCGCCGGCGCGGCTGCGGGCGCGGGGATTGAAGGCCGATTCCTGGCGGATGAAGGCGTAGACCAGCGCCGGATCGACGATGAAGCCGTTCTTCGGCTGCCACTCGGGCACCGGATAGAGCGCCGCGTCGAGACCGCGGACCGAGTTGCGCAGCGAGTCGTCGCGCACCGAGTTCGCCACGCGCAGCGCCAGGTCGGGGAGCTTGCCTTCCTCGGCCAGCGCGAGCACGGCGGATATGATCGACGGGTCGGCATCGAGGGTCAGCGAATGCAGTTCGCGTTCTGCGCGCTCGATCTCGCCCGCTTCGAGCAGCGCCAGTCCGCGCCGGCCGGCCCGATCGTTGGCCACCAGATCGAACTGCGCCCGCGTCAGCGTCAGCGGCGCCCACAGGAAGCCGGGATCGGCGCCGATCGTGCGCAGCGCCAGGATGCCGTAGAAGGTGCGCGGGTGCGCCGCCGCCTTGCGCATCCACGGATTGTAGAGCTCGGGATTGCCGGCCAGCAGATTGGCGCGCGCCGCCCAGAAGGCGCCGGCCGCCGCATTCCACGGCGAGATGTTTGGCGCCTCGGCCAGAATCTGGAAGCGCCGCGCCGCCTCGCTGTAGGCGCCCAGCCGCCAGGCCGCCAGCCCGGCGGTCCAGTTCGCCATGACCGCGTCGTCGCCGGCGGCATCGAGAGCCGTGCCCAGCGCCAGCTCGTCGTCCTTGCCCGACAGGAACAGCCGCGCGGCGATATTGGCGCGCATGCGATCGATTTCGCCGTCGGTGAATAGCGCCGTGGCGTCCTCGCTCTCGAGCAGGCGCAGTGCCTGGGTGAAGCTCTCGCGTGCGGCCAGCTGTTCGACCTTCTTGCGCAGCGCGGTGGCCCGGCCCCGGTCGCGGCTGGAAAGCTTCTTCGTTTCCGGCGCCGCCGCGGTGGCCTGCGGAGCGCTGAACGCGGTCGATCGTCCGATGAAGCTCGACGGCGTCGGTTCGGGCGCGCCGGCCGGCCGGCGCTTCAGCGCCAGACGGTAGATGCGCGGCGCGTCGGGATGGTCGGAGTAGGTCGCCAGCCATTCGGCCAGCTCGGCGTAGCGCGAGCGGTAGCTGTCGTGCAGATAGCGCTGCGCCAGCACATGGCCCAGCAGCATGCGGTCTTGCAGATTTTCGATCTCGACGTCGGCGCGTTTCCAGTCGCCGTCGTCCTGCGCGTCGAAAATGCGTCGGTAGCGCTCGCTGTCCTCGGGCGAGACGATGCGGCCGAAGGCGAAGCTGCGCTGTTCGGCGTTGCGCTCGGTCGTCGGCCCGGCGCCATCGCGCGTGGCGGCTTCGTTGTGCGGCGTGCCGCTATTGGCGGCCGGCGCCAGGACGCACAGTCCCAGAGCGAGCGCCGTCGCCGCAGCCGGCAATGTGGTGCGCCAGCTCCGGCGCGATTTGCTGAACCCCATCTCGTTCGGTCCGGTTTTTTTTGGGCCGATTTTTCCCTGCGAACCGGAGACTGCCGGCCGTGCTCGTGTCGGGGCAAGCTTTTATTCGGGCCCGAACCATGTCGGCTCTAGATGTTGCTGGCTCTGCCGCAGCGCCAACCATATCTGCCGCATCGTCGTCTTCAGCTGGCGACCAGATTGTCCAGGCGGGCGCGAATGGCGAGCAGGTCGCGCCATGCCTCGCGCTTCTGCGCCGGCGAGCGCAGCAGGTAGGCGGGGTGGAACGTCGCCATTGTCGGGATGGTCGTTTCCAGCCCCGGCGGTCCGTATTCGAACCAGCGCCCGCGCAGTTTCATGATGCCGTCGCTGGTCGCCAGCATCGTCTTGGCGGCGACGCCGCCGGCCAGAACGATCAGCCTGGGCCGCACCAGCGCGATATGGCGTTCGATGAACGGCAGGCAAAGCGCGATCTCGCCCGAGGTCGGCGTGCGGTTGCCGGGCGGTCGCCAGGGCAGGATGTTGGTGATGTAGAAGCCGGTCTGCCGGTCGAGGCCGATCTGCGCCAGCATGCGGTCGAGCAGCTGGCCGCTGACGCCGACGAAGGGCTTGCCGATGCGGTCCTCGTCGGCGCCCGGGGCTTCGCCGATCACCATCACCGGCGCTTGCGGATTGCCGTCGGAGAAGACGGTATTCTTCGCCGTGCGTTTGAGCGCGCAGGCTTCGAACGCGGCGATCGCCGCATGCAGCGCCTCGAGCGTCCCGGCCGCCGCCGCCGCAGCCCGCGCATCGTCGACTGCAGCGGGCGATTCCAGAGGCACCGAGGCGGCCGCGGGCGCTCCCTCGCGGCCGGTCGTTCCCGACCGGGCAGGAAGCGGGGCGGCCGCCGGACGCGACGCCACGGGTGGCGCCGGCGGCGTCCGCGTGGCCGCATCGGCGCTGCGGGCATAGCGATCGACCGGCGCGTCCTCCATCGCCTCGTCGACGCCGGCATCCCGCCAAAAGGCCAGAATTGCGGCAAAATCGCCTGAATCTTCTACCGGATTAGGCATGGCCTCGCTGGGGCTGGTAGGTTATTTCTTTCCGGCGCGCAGCGTGGTCCTGCCGGGCCTGTCGCGCGAACAAATAACCAAAAAGGTCGTTCGAGGAGTATCCCATGACGCGCGAGGCAATGGAATACGATGTCGTCATCGTCGGCGCCGGTCCCGCCGGATTGAGCGCCGCCATCCGGCTGCGCCAGCTTTCCGCCGAAAGCGGCCACGAGGTCAGCGTCTGCGTCATCGAGAAGGGCTCCGAGGTCGGCGCGCATATCCTGTCGGGCGCCGTGATCGATCCGATGGCGCTTAACGAGTTGTTTCCCGACTGGAAGGAAAAGGGCGCGCCGGTGCACACGGCGGTGACCGAAGACCGTTTCATGTTCCTGACCGAGAAGGGCGGCTTCCGGTTTCCCGAATTTCTGATGCCGCGGCTGATGAACAATCACGGCAACTACGTCATCAGCCTTGGCAATCTGTGCCGCTGGCTGGCCGAGCAGGCGACCGAGCTGGGCGTCGAGATCTATCCGGGCTTCGCGGCGTCCGAGGTTCTCTACAACGAGGATGGCAGCGTCAAGGGCGTGGCGACCGGCGACATGGGCATCGCCCGCGACGGCAGCCACAAGGACAGCTACACGCCGGGCATGGAGCTGCATGCCAAGTACACGCTGTTCGCCGAAGGCGTGCGCGGGTCGCTGACCAAGATGCTGTTCGACCGCTTCAATCTGCGCGACGGCGTCGATCCGCAGAAATTCGGCATCGGGCTCAAGGAGCTGTGGCAGATCGATCCGGCCAGGCACAAGCCCGGCCTGGTGGTCCACAGCCAGGGCTGGCCGCTCGACAGCAAGACCGGCGGCGGCTCGTTCCTCTACCACCTCGAGGACAACCAGGTGGCGGTCGGCTTCGTCATCCACCTCAACTACGAGAATCCCTATCTCTCGCCGTTCGACGAGTTCCAGCGCTTCAAGACCCACCCGCAGATCCGGCCCTTCTTCGAAGGCGGCAAGCGCCTGGCCTATGGCTCGCGCGCCATCAACGAAGGCGGGCTGCAGTCGATCCCCAAGCTGGTGTTCCCCGGCGGCGCGCTGATCGGCTGCTCGGCGGGCTTCGTCAACCTGCCGCGCATCAAGGGTTCGCACAACGCCATGAAGACCGGCATGCTGGGCGCCGAGGCGGCTTTCGAGGCCGTGAAGGCGGGGCGCGCCGGCGACGAGCTTTCCAGCTATCCCGAGGCGTTCCGCAAGTCGTGGGCCTATACCGATCTGTGGAAGGTGCGCAACGTCAAGCCGGCGCTGAAATGGGGCATGGCGCTGGGCACGCTCTATGGCGGCGTCGAGATGTGGCTGAACAGCCTCGGGCTCGGCAAGCTCATCCCGTGGACGCTGAAGCACGGCAAGGCCGACTACGAAACGCTCAAGCCGGCCGCCGAATCGCAGCCGATCGCCTATCCCAAGCCCGATGGGGTGGTCAGCTTCGACAAGTTGAGCTCGGTGTTCCTGTCGAACACCAACCACGAGGAGGACCAGCCGGTCCATCTCAAGCTCAAGGATCCGTCGATTCCCATCGCGGTGAACCTGCCGCTATGGGCCGAGCCGGCGCAGCGCTACTGCCCGGCCGGCGTCTACGAAGTGATCGAGGAAGGCGACAGCAAGCGCTTCCAGATCAACGCGCAGAACTGCGTGCACTGCAAGACCTGCGACATCAAGGATCCGTCGCAGAACATCAACTGGACCGTGCCCGAGGGCGGCGGCGGACCGAACTACCCGAACATGTAGCGCCTGACAGGCGCGCGGCGTTAAGGATGGCAGCTTCATGAAGATGCGTATCAGGGCGTTTCTGGCGGGTGCAATCGCGATCGCGGCGCTGGCAGGCCCGCCGCTGGTGGCGGAAGCCCAGCAGCAGCGCCCGCCGCGCAATGGGCTGGCGCCGTCGCCGACCGGCGCCTATCTCGCCGGCCGCTACGCCAGCCGCATCAGCGACTACGCCACCGGCGTCGTCTATATCGACCGAGCGCTGGCGCTCAATCCGGGCGACACGGCGATGCAGTTCCTGGCGTTCCGCATGCGTATCGCCGCCGGCCGTTTCGCCTCCGCCATGGAGCTGGCGCCGCGCATCGCCGATCAGTTCCCCAACGATCCCATCGCGCCGCTGGTGCTGGCCCTCGACGCCGCCAAGCGCAAGGACTTCACCGGCGCGGAGAAATTTCTCGCCCGGATCCCTTCCGGCCAGCAGCTCGGTTTCATGCGGCCCTATCTGCTGGCCTGGGTGAAGGTCGGCCAGAAGGACTACGCCGCGGCGATGGCCAGCCTCGAATCGAGCGCGCCGGCCGGCCCGGGCGGCAAGCCTTCCGCGGTCTTCCTGCTTCATTCCGGCCTGGTCGACGAGATCGCCGGCCGCAAGGACGAGGCGCAGCGCAAGCTGGCCGAGGCCTACGCTTCGCCCGACGCGGCGACGGTGCGCGTCGCGATGGCGCTCGCCGCCTTCCATCGCCGCACCGGCAAGCCCGAGGAAGCCGAAAAGATACTGCGCGCGTTCCACGAGAAAGCGCCGGAGTTCGCGCCGCTCGACGCGCTGCTGGCCGACAAGTTCCAGCGCCAGCCCACCGTCGCAGACGGGATGGCGGAAGTGCTGTTCGACGTCTTCGCCGCGCTGGCCACCAATGCCGGTCGAAACGAGACGGTCGAGGACGCCGCCGTGCTGTTCGGGCGGCTGACGATCGAGATGCGGCCCGACTACGATCTCGCGCGCATCCTGCTCGCCGATCTCTTCGTCCAGAACGACCAGCAGGCGACGGCGCTCGACATCTATCGCGGCGTCGACAAGGCTTCGCCGTTCTCGTGGCGCACGCGGCTGAAGATGGCGCTGGCCGTCGACCAGTCGGATCGCACCGACGAAGCGGTGTCGCAGATCAGGTCGATGATCGACGAGCGCAAGGACCGCGCCGACGCGGCGCAGTCGCTGGGCGATCTGCTGCGTTCGCGCGAGCGTTTCGACGAGGCGGCGAAAGCCTACGATACGGCGGTGCAGCGCACCGGCACGCCGCTTGCGCGCGACTGGCCGCTGTTCTACGCCAACGGCATCGCGCTCGAGCGGTCGGGGCAGTGGGAAAAGGCGGAAGCTTCCTTCCGCAAGGCTCTCGAGCTGCAGCCCGACCAGCCCTACGTGCTGAACTACCTGGCCTATTCCTGGATCGACAAGGGCATCAACCTGCGCGAAGGCAAGGAGATGCTGGAGCGCGCCGTGCGCCAGCGGCCCAATGACGGGGCGATCGTGGACAGCCTCGCCTGGGCGCATTACCGGCTGGGCGAATACCCGCGCGCCGTCGAACTGCTGGAGCGGGCCGTGGCGCTGCAATCGACCGACTGGACCATCAACGACCATCTGGGCGACGCTTACTGGCGCGTCGGCCGCAAGCAGGAAGCGCGCTTCCAGTGGCAGCGGGCGCTGACGCTCAAGCCCGAGGAGGACAAGGTCAAGGCGGTCGAGGACAAGATCGCCAACGGCCTGCCTGAGGGCGGGGCGGCGCCGTCGCAGCCGTCGCGCAACTGACCGCGGCGGTGGACGCCCCGCTCGTTCTCGCGGCGCCGGCCAAGCTCAATCTCTGCCTGCGCGTGATCGGCCGCCGCGCCGATGGCTACCATCTGCTGCAGTCGCTGGTGGTCTTTCTCGATCTTGCCGATCGCGTGGAACTGCGCCCTGCCGTGGCATGGTCGCTGCACCTGCGCGGCCCGTTCGGCGCGAAGCTTGCCGGCCAGGACAATCTGGCGCTACGCGCCGGACGGCTGATTGCCGACCACGCAAGCAAAGATACGGCTGCCTGCGCACCGCTGGCCGCCGCCATCGACATCGACAAGCAAATACCGGTGGCTGCCGGGCTAGGCGGCGGTTCGGCCGACGCTGCCGCCGTGCTGCGCGGGCTCGACAGGCTGTGGCGGTTCGGCCTGTCGCCGCAGGAGTTCTCCACACTGGCCGCGCCGCTGGGGGCCGATATGGCCGTCTGCCTCGGCGGAGCGGCGGCGCGGGTCGGCGGCATCGGGGAGGAGCTTGCGCCGCTGTCGCTGCCCTCGCTGCATCTGCTGCTGGTCAATCCCGGCATCGCCGTCGCGACAGCCGACGTCTTTCGCCGGCTCGCGCCGCCTTACGAGCAAAAGCTGGAGATGCCAGAGTCTCTGGCCGACACGAACGCCGTGGTGGATGTGGCGCGACGCTTCGGCAACAGCCTCGCCGCTGCCGCGATTTCCCTGTGCCCGACCATCGCCCATGTCTGCGAAGAATTGTCGGCGCTGCCCAATTGCCGGCTGGCGCAGATGTCGGGCAGCGGCGCCACGTGCTTCGGGCTGTTCGACAATGCGAAGGACGCCATGGCGGCAGAGGGCGTCCTGCGCGCCCGTCGCCCGGCCTGGTTCGTGCGCGCCTGCCGGTCGCTCGCCGGCTAGGCCTATTGCCGGCTCAGTTCGGCGATCTCGCGCAGGCTTTCCAGCACCGCGATGCTTGGTTTGCCGTCGACCGGCAGGCCGGCCATCTCCTGGAACTGCCTGATCGCCGCGCCGGTGCGCGGTCCCATCAGCCCGTCGGCCGCGCCGTCGTAGAGCTTCAGCCCGATCATCAGCTTCTGCATTTCCATGATCGCCGCCTTGTCGACCGCGCGCGGCTTCGCGGGCGCGTCGTCGCCCGCCGATGTCGCGGCCGTCGTCGACGGCGACTGCAGCCTCTGCAGATTGGCGGAAATGCGTCGCACATGGCCTTCGGCGAGTTTCTGCGCGCGTTGCCTGTCGCCGTCGCTGAGCTGCGCCGAGAGTTGCTTGGCCGCCTCGATGAGCTTGGGCTGGTTGGGACGGGCGGCGACGGCCAGCCACGACATCGCGGTTACCCGATCCGCCGCGCCGCCGACGCCCTGCAGATACATCAGGGACAGGCTGTACTGCGATTCGATCTGGCCGAGCTCGGCGGCGCGAATCATATGCTGCCGCGCCTGCGCCGGATCGGCTTTCAGTCCCGGCGCGCCGCCGGCGTAGAGCAAGGCGAGATTGTGCCAGGCCATCGGCACGTTCTGCGCCGCCGAGCGGCGATAGAAATCGATCGCCTTGGCGAGATCGGCGGTGACGCCGATGCCGCGCTCGTACATGACGCCGACATTGAACTGCGCCTGGCCGTTGCCCTGTTCGGCGGCGCGCGTCAGCCATTTCGCCGCCTCGACTTCGTTGCGTCCGACGCCGACGCCCTGCACGTAGCGTCGCCCGAGTTCGAGCTGGGCGGCGACTTCGCCGGCCTCGGCGCGGCCGATCAGTGCCGGCAGCGCGGCATCGGCGACCGGCGGCGGTGGCGTGCCGTCGGCGCGCGGCTCGGCCGCTGCGGGCGGCTTTTCGGGCGCCGGCGTTGGGGTTGCGGCTGGCGGAATCGTCGCAGACGGCGACGGGGCCCCCGGCTGAGCCAAAGTGGCGATCGACGGTCCCATGGGCTGGGGCGGCGCGATCGGCGGTGTGGGCGGCTGCGGCGCTGGTTGAGGCGCTGCGGCGTTGTCGGCGGCGGGGGCCGTGGGTGGGGTGGCGGGCTGAACCGGAACGGGCGCCGGCGGTGGCGGGGCGGCGGGCGGCGCCGCTGCCGGTGTCGGGGCTGGTGTTGGAGTCGGTGTCGGAGCCGGCTCTGCCGGTCGTGTCGTCGCCGCCGTTGTTTGCGGTTTGTCGGCAGCGGCCTGGTCGGCCGGCTGCATCCGGTCGAAATAGTACCAGGCCCCGGCGCCGCCGATGACGACGACGATCAGGCCGATCATCAGAAGCGTTATGGCCGATGGCGCCGATCGACGACTGGCCGGCGCGGCTGGCGGCGGCATCAGCGGTTCGCGGGCCGTCGTGAAGACTGTAGCGTCTTCCAGTGCCGGGCCGGCATCGGTTGCATTCCGATCCTGTGGTTCTTCGCTGGCGTTCGGCCGCGTCTCGACCGAGGGGGCGGCAGCGGGCGAAACGGTGTCCGACGCGCCATCGGGTTCGGCGGCCTCGAATGGCGCATCGACCGGCGCAGGCTCGGGAGCGGCGAACGGATCCGCCGGCAATTCGTCGTCGGGTTTCTGGTTTGCAGCGGCCATTGTCGCTGGGCCGTTCGGGCTCGCGGCCGTGCCGTCGCCGCGCTGGCGACGCCGCCGTTCGGCGGCATCGAGAGCGGCCTGCATTTCGGGCGAAATCTCCTCCGCCGGCGGCGCAGGCGGCAGGATATCGATGTTGCCGCTGCCCTTGGTGCCGACGCGCCGCATGATCGCGCGCTCGAGCCAGACGCCCAGCGGCAATCCTGCAGCTTTGGCCGCCGCATCCGCCAGAGCGCGGGTCTGCGGATCAATGTTGCCGATGCGCCAGACGCTCATCCCCGAATGCGGTCCGTGTGGTTTGCGGGCGGAAAACCGCGGCAGTCTGCCGGTTCAGGGCGGCATGTCAACCTTCGCCGCACGCTTCGTCCCGCCCGCCGGGACCGGTTTCGGTCAGCTTTCGAACAGGCGCCCCATGAGGCCGCGGCCGGCGCGCGAGCCGTCCGAACCGCTGCGCGCGGCGGCGCGTTCCTCCAGCTTTTCGATCCGGCGGGTAAGGCGGACGATGGCGCGCTCGGCCGCCCCCATGACCAGCGGGCTGATGGCGGCGTTGCCGCCGGTCGCATTCTTCAGGCAGGCATCGATCTGCCGCGCCACTTCGCTCTCGATCGCCGCGGTATCCGGCGATGGCGAGGTCTGGCCGGACAGGCGCTGTTCGATCCTGGCGTCGACGCCGGCGAGCAGCACGGCGATGTCGTTGCCGCTCGCCGCCGTCTCCTGGTCCGTTGCGCGCGCCGCGAGGGCGCTCTCGAGCGCCGCAAGTCGCTGCGTCAGGCTTGCGATCGCCGGATCCGGCTGGAATGGCTGCGGTTCTGCCGCAGGAGCGGGATCGCGTTCGCGGGCATCGACGCGCGCTACCAAAGCAACGATTCGCTGCCTCAATTCGTCGAACAGCGGCGCAGCGTCGGGAACGGCATCGATTGCAGCCGAGGCGTCGCCGGCTTTTGCCTGCGCCGCGGCGGCCGCTTCGGCGGCTGCGGCGATTTCCCGTCGCAGTTGCGATTGAACGAGGACAATTTCATCGAGCCGGCTTTCCAGCCGCCGCAAGGCGATGCGCAGCGGTTCCGCCGTGCTCTCCGCCCGTCGTACCGCCTCGCGATAGACCTGATCCGGATCGAGCCGCTTGAAATGCGGCACCGCGGCCACGCCCATTTCGCTGGCGACGACCGTCAGCGATTCTTCGAGTGCACCCAGCCGTCGCGCCAGCCCTTCGAGCGGACGGCCGCGCGCCTCAGTGCTCGCCGAATCGGCGTCGGATTTGCCATCCCCCATGACCAAACCGCACCATACGCTATAGAACTTCCGGCCATTCTAATCGGTTGCCGGAAAAAACCATAGACGTTTCAGCGGTTAGTACGGTTGTACCTATCGGAAAGGGCGCAACCGCAAGAAAAGCGCTCTGCGAACACTTCGATTGCGGATAAGAACGGAAGAACCGCCGCGTCAGCCGTTCGTGCGCAGACGGTGCAGCAGGAGCAGGGCAAGAGTGAGCAGCGCCAGCGCGCCAGCCTGGTGCAGGGTGGCGATGGCGATCGGCACGTGCAGCAGCAGGGTGGCGATGCCCAGGCCAAGCTGCAGCAGCGCCATCGCCAGCAGCAGATCGGCGACCCGACGCGCACTCCAGCTCGCACGCGGCACGTTGCGCACGCGCAGCCAGACTAAGAACGCCAGGACGATGGCCAGCTTGGCGAGCCAGCGGTGCTGGAACTGCACCGTGGTCGGATTCTCGAAGTGGTTGAGCCAGCCCAGCGACGCTTCCCAGCCGCCCGGCGGGAAGAGATAACCCGACATGTCGGGGAAGGTGTTGTGCACCGTCCCGGCATCGAGCCCGGCCACGAAGGCGCCCGAGAGGATCACGAAAAACACGTAGAAGGCGAAGATGCGCACGATGCCGGCAGGCGGGCGCGCCACGGCATTGCGCCGCTCGAGCAGGCCCATCGCCACCCAGACGATGTAGGCGTAGATGGCGATGGCGAGGCCGAGATGCGCCGCCAGGCGGTACTGGCTGACGCTGGGCCGGTCGACCAGCCCGCTCTGCACCATCAGCCAGCCCATCAGACCCTGCGCTGCGCCCAGCGCCAGCATCGCCCACAGATGCGGCGCGACTCCGTCGGGCAGCCGGCGCTTGATCATGAACCACGCCATGGGCACGGCGAAGGCGACGCCGATGAAGCGCCCCAGCAGGCGATGGATGTATTCCAGCCAGAAAATGCCCTGGAACTGCGCCAGCGACATGCCGCGATTGACGAGGCGATATTCCGGCGACTGCTGGTACTTGGCGAATTCGGCCTGCCATTGCTCGAGATTGAGCGGCGGCAGGATGCCGGTGATCGGCCGCCACTCGACGATCGACAGTCCCGACTCGGTCAGCCGCGTCAGCGCGCCGACCAGCGTCATGACGAAGATCAAGCCCGCCACGATCAGCAGCCACAACGCCACGGGTCGCGCGCGATCGGCGCGCGGCGGCTGTTCGGCGAGGGGCAGGGCGGCGAGGTCTGTCATGCTGAATCCGCAAACAAATACGCGCAATTTTCCGCTGCGGGCTGCGGAATTTTTGCGACACATGGCCGCGCGGCCCGCAAGGCTGCGCCCTGTCCGACCGGCGCAGAGCCGGCGGTTCTGGACAGGCGCAGGCTCAAATGCCAAAAAACGGCTCCTTCGGCCGGTCGACAAGGCCTGCCGGGACCGCAGCGCGGTGAATCCGCCCGCCTGCCAGAGCATACCGGATGCGATCGCGATGACCGAACCTGCTAAAGCCGCTGCGGGCGCCAAGCTCGCCCCGTCCTCGGCCTTCCATGCCGAACCCGTCCTGTGGGTGCGCCACTGGAATGACCGGCTGTTCAGCTTCGCCGTCTCGCGGCCGGCCAGTTTCCGCTTCCGCTCCGGCGAGTTCGTCATGATCGGTCTGCCGGCCGAGGGCAAGCCGCTGCTGCGCGCCTATTCCGTCGCCTCGCCGGCCCATGCCGACGAGCTTGAGTTCCTGTCGATCAAGGTGCAGGACGGTCCGCTGACCTCCCGCCTGCAGCTGATCCAGCCGGGCGACGATCTGTGGCTTGGCCGCAAGTCGACCGGCACGCTGGTGGCCGATGCGCTGCTGCCGGGCAAGCGGCTGTTCCTGCTGGCGACCGGCACCGGGCTGGCGCCGTTCCTGTCGATCATCCGCGATCCGGAGATCTACGAGCGCTTCGAGCAGGTCATCGTCGTCCACTCGGTGCGGCAGGTCAGCGACCTCGCCTATCGCGAGGAGCTGACGGGAAAACTGGCGGACGATCCGCTGGTGGCCGAGAACGCGGCGACGCAGTTCACCTACGTGCCGACCGTGACGCGCGAGGAGTTTCCCAACCGGCTGCGCATCACCACCATGATCCGCGACGGCTCGCTGTTCTCGCATGGCGTGCCGGGGCCGGCCGAATTGTCGCCGGAGACCGACCGGGCGATGATGTGCGGCAGCATGGACATGATCAAGGACCTGTCCGCGATCTTCGAGACCAAGGGCTTCGCCGAAGGCTCCAACGCCCAGCCCGGCCACTACGTCATCGAACGCGCCTTCGTGGGGTGATTATGAGCCGTCCCGCCGCCGTTCCGACCGTCCAGATCGACAATGCCCGCGTCAAGGTCACCGAATGGCGGTTCCCGCCCGGCGGCCATACCGGCTGGCACCGGCACGAGATGGACTACGTCGTGGTGCCGATCACCACCGGCCGCCTCGACATATTCGACGGCGAGAAGACTTTTCCTGCCGAACTGAAATCCGGCGTTTCCTATGCCCGCGATATCGGCGTCGAGCACGATGTGATCAACCCCAACGATTTCGAGTTCGTCTTCGTCGAAATCGAGGTCAGGAAGTAGTCGGCGGAAAGCGTGGCGCGTCGGCCTCGTTGTCGATGGCGAAGGCGCCGATCGCGAAGGATATCAAGTGGTAGAAACCGGCCAGCGCCACCAGTTCGAGGCGCTGTTCGACGCTGAAGGCCGCTTCCAGCCGCGCATAGAGAACGTCGTCGACGCGCGCGGTCTCGTGCAGGGAATCCGCCAGCGCCATGATCAGCTGATCTTCCGCCGACCAGACCGGATCGCCGGTCGCGCCATGCACCGTCGCGGCGATCTCGGCCGGCGTCATGCCGGTGTGCGGCGCGAAGATCCGAACATGCACGCCCCATTCGTACTCCGCCCCGCAGCGGGCCGTGGTGCGCAGGATCATCAGCTCGCGCTGACGCAGGCTCAGGCTGCCCTTGTCGAGCAGGCCGCCGGTGCGCACGCGGTCGAGCACGCGCGGGTAATGCGCCAGAGTGCGGAACAGCGCCAGCGGCGTCGGCATTCCATACGTCATCTTGTCCAGCACTTCGGCGGCGGCGGCGGGAAAGGGGGCTTCGAGCGGCTGCAGTCTGGCCATGACGGGCTCCTCTGTGCTACGGTTTTAATAGCGTATTGCTACATAAAAAGTAGCGCAAGGAGAATCGCATGGCACGACGCCTGCCCGCGCCGGGACGGAAAGTGCGGGGCTCGTCCACCGGACGGCCAATCATGGCGGCGCTCGACCTCGCCGGCCGGCGCTGGCTGCTGCGCATCCTGTGGGAATTGCGCGCCGAGGCGCTGACCTTCCGCGCGCTGCAGGAACGCTGCGGCTCGATTTCGCCGACCGTGCTCAACACGCGGCTGGCCGAGATGAAGGAGGCCGGCCTGCTCGAATCGGGCGACCAGGGCTACCTGCTGACGGCGCGCGGCAGCGATCTGATCGAGGCGCTGGTGCCGCTGACCCGCTGGGCCGAACGCTGGGCCAGGGAGGACGGAAAATGATGCCGCCGCGTTTTCCGGTATCGATCAAGGGCGTGATGGCGATCGATGGCCGCATTCCGTTGCTGCAGAACGAACGCGACGAATGGGAACTGCCGGGCGGCCGGCTCGAGGCGGGCGAGCAGCCGGCGGCAGCGCTGGTCCGCGAGCTTGCCGAGGAACTCAACATCGTCGCGCGGGTGGAGAGGATCGTCGATTCCTGGCTCTATCAGATTGCCGGTCATGGCGAGGTCGTGATCGTCACCTATGGCTGCACGGTGCTGGACGCTTCGGGGCTGCGGTACTCGGCCGAGCACAAGGCCCTGCGTCTGGTCGATCCCGGCGCGCTGGCCGGCCTCAACCTGCCTGACGGCTATCGGAAGTCGATCTCCACCTGGCTTGCTTCGCGCTAAGTCTCAGTAAAACTTCACCAATTTCTTTATGCGAACGACTCTCAATATCGTTGCAAACGCCTCGCATATTCATTAGAAAAGAGGGCCCGATCCAGCCAAGGACAGTCATCGGCCCATGTTCGTCTGCCTCTGCAATGGTTTCACCGAGCGCCAGGTGCGCGAATGCCTCGACAACGGCGCGAGGTCGGTGGCCGGTGTCTATCGCTGTCTGGGCAAGCCGCAGTGCGGCAAGTGCATCGGGCATGTGCGCGAGATGATTGCCGTCGAGCGCCCGCGTTGCGCCGCTTCCGGCGCCTCGGCCGCCGAACATCTGCCGCTGGCTGCCGCCGCCATCCCTTCCTGATCCTTTCCGACTTCTGCAGCGATTGCCGCGCTGGTCCGGCTCGACTGGAGCGGATCACGGTCGGGCGGAAGCGCCTGCTTTCCGCCTGACCGTGTGAATCCGCTCTATTCCTATATAGTTAGAGCAAATTCACGTGTTTCGACGGGATCGCGAGCGATTCCGTCAAAACACGATTTGCTCTAGTTTGAGTCGAGCGGCTGCCGCCGCGCACAGCGAGGGAGAGGGCCATGAAGGGCGACAAGGGCGTCATCCAGCAGCTCAACAAGCAGCTCACCAACGAACTCTCCGCGATCAACCAGTATTTCCTGCATGCGCGCATGTGGAAGCACTGGGGCTTCGAGCGCATGGCGAAGCACGAGTACAAGGAATCGATCGAGGAGATGAAGCACGCCGACAAGCTGATCGAGCGCATCCTCATGCTCGACGGCATTCCCAACCTGCAGGACCTGCACAAGCTGAAGATCGGCGAGACCCTGCCCGAGGGGCTGACCTGCGATCTCGCCATCGAAAAGCACTCGCGCCAGGTGCTGGTCGAGGCCATCGGGGTGTGCGAGAAGGCGGCCGACTACGTCTCGCGCGACATACTGCGCGAGATCCTCGAGGACACCGAGGAGCACATCGATTTCATCGAGACTCAGCTGCGGCTGATCGAGGAGGTCGGCACGCAGAACTATCTGCAGTCGCAGATGGGCGAACTGTCCAGCTAGCCGACGCGCCAGACGATCGTGCCGTCCTGCGCCCGCCGATCCTCCGTGCGCAGGGTGAGGAAGCGGTCGTGCACCGACAGCATGCCGACCAGCAATTCGTTCCACGCTGCAAAGGCCGACAGCGGCGCACCCTGGACGCCGTCCATGACCTTCCAGCCGCTCTGCCGCAGTTCGGCGCCGTTGGCGACGACGCTCTCGCCGCTGGCGGCCAGAAAAGCGACGGCCAGCGCCACGAAATCCTCGGCCCGGCGTCCGTCGGTCTGCAGCATCGCGGCCATGTCGTCGTAGAACTGCATGCCAATCAGCCGCGCCGTGCGTCCCAGCAGCGTCGCCATCTCGGCTTCTCCCGCCAGCTCGGTCAGGGTCGGCACCAGCGAACGCAGATACTCGACGGCGTAGGCGCGTTCGACTTTGGCCAGCCGCTCGGCCGGCCATGAGGCGACATCGAGCGTCGGCGCCTTGGCCGGATCGAAACGCGGCATCCGCTCGTCCGGCGCGTAGCGCACGCGCTCGTCCTCGGCTATCGGCCGGTCGTACTCGAAGTAATAGCCCTCGAGGCCGGGATCGCCATCGGTGGTCAGTCCGGTGCAGACGAAGCCCAGTCTCGGATTGCCCAGCGACACGCCGTTATGGCCGTGCCAGCCATACAGCATGGCGGCGTTGACCTCGGTCGGCACGCCGCAGATCGCCGTTCCCTGCCAGATCCAGCGCGGCGGCGGGTAGCGCACCCAGGCCTTACGATCGCTCTCGCCGACATATTCCGTCTTCACGCCGCCCAAGGCGTTGGAAAAATAATGGTACTGGCCGCAGGCGACGGCATCGGGCAGCCCGTCGAGGCCGAGCTTCTTCAGGCCGGGCAGGAATTTCTCCAGATGCTGGCGGCGGAAATGGCCGCGCACGAAATCGCGCGCCAGTGCCGCGCCGCGCTGGCTGACCAGGGTCAGCACCAGCCCGGTCATCAGCGCGTTGTAGATTTTCGCGACCGCCTTGTAGCCGGCGACCGGGGCAGCGCTCATGCCGGCACGCCCTCGACCAGCACGGCCTTGCTCTTGCCGGCCTTCAGCCGCATCTCGAGCAGCGGCTTGTAATGCGGGCAGGCGTAGAACTCCTTCGCCTTCTGCATCGACGGGAATTCGATCACGACGACTCGCGGCGGGTTCCAGCCGCCTTCCAGCGTTTCGCTGGCGCCGCCGCGCACGAGGAAGCGGCCGCCATGGCGGGCGATCGCCGCCGGCGTGCCTTCGCGGTATTTCGCCATCAGCTCGGGATCGGTCGTCTCGATCTCGACGATCAGATAGGCCTTGGCCATGTTTCCCCCTCCTGGTTCTTCTAGTCGCCCGTCTGCATCGGCAGCGACGGGTCGGCCGCCCACTCGGACAGCGAATTGTCGTAGACCGCGACGTCCTTGTTGCCGAGCATCGCCAGTGCGAAGGCTTCCAGCGTCGCCGCGATGCCGCCGCCGCAATAGGTCATGATGCGATCCTGCGGCGCCACGCCGGCTTGCTGGAATGATGCACGCAGATCATCCGTATCGCGCAGCGTGCCGTCCTCGCGCAGCAGGCCCATCGCCGGCACGCAGACGCTGCCGGCGATATGGCCCGGCCGTCCGTAATGGGTCGATTTCGGATTGCCGGCGTGCTGGCCGTGCGACAGCGCATTGAGAATGCGGGTCGAGCCATCGCCGATCGCCGACTGGACCTGGGCTGCGTTGACCACCAGATGCGGCCGCGGCGCCGGCGTGAATTTCGCCGCCGGATGACGATGGGGTCCCGTCGCGAGGGGACGACTCTCCGCTTTCCACTTGGCCAGTCCGCCGTCCAGCACCGCGACGCGGTCGAAGCCCATGGCCCGCAGCATCCACCAGATGCGCGTCGCCCACATCGCGCTGGTGGCACTGTAGAGCACCACGTCGCAATCGTCGCCGATTCCCAGCGCGCCGGCTGCCGCCGAGAAACTCTCCGGCGTCGGCAGGGTGAAACGCAGGGAACTGGAATTGTCCGACAATTCGCCCTGCAGATCGATGTAGGCAGCGCCGGGAATGTGTCCCGCCTCGTATTCGGCGCGCGCGTCCTGCACCGAATAGACCCGCACCGGGTCGGGCCTCAGATGCGTGGTGCAGTCGAAAATCCGCAGGCCCGGCGCGCCAAGATTGGCGGCCAGCCATTCGGTGTCGACCAGCATGCGTCCTTGCAGCAGCGACATGGGGGGCCTCCGGTCCGTTTAGCGATACATGAACAGGCTGAGCGCCATGGCCAGCGCCACCAGGCTGAGCAGCACGAACTGCACCGCCCAGGCGTTGCGCAGCCGCCAGCGATGCAGGCGCTGGAACCAGTTGTCCCGCTCGGGCTCGCGGTTCACGCCGGCTGCCGCAGGCTGCGCGCCAGCCCGAGTTCGGTCAGACGCTCGCGCACCAGATCGAGGCGGTCGCCGCCCCAGAACAGCTCGCCGCGCACGACCAGCGTCGGCACGCCGAAGACGCCGTGATCCTCGGCGGTCGCGCGGTCCTTGTCGTGCTGCGCGCTGCCCGGTCCGCGCAGGTAGTCGCCGAAGCCGGCCGGGTCGATGCCGGCCTCCTGCAGCAGAGCCGTCATCACCTGCTCGTTCTCGATGTCGAGTTCGCGCTTGAAGAAACGTTCGAAGCCGAGATCGACGAACCGATCGAAGCCGGGTTTGCCCTTGGCGAACATCAACGCGATGCTGGCCAGGCGCGTATCGAAGATTTTCTGCGGCCCGCGAACGGTCAGGCCGACCCTGTTGGCCAGCCGGCGAGCGTCCATGTAGCTGTAGCGTACCCGCCGCCAGGCATGCGGCCGCCTGGTTTCGACGGCGTCGAGATAATCCGGGATGTTGAGCGTCAGCGGCATCCAGTCGAGCCGTACGGCGAAATCGCGCTCGAGCTGTCGCGTCGGCGCGATCGCGAGATAGGCGTAGGGACTCTTGAAGTCGACGTAGAAGGGAAGGATCTCGGTCATTTTCCCGTATTCTTTCAGGCCTTGCGGTAGCGCGCCGCGGCGGCGAAATGGATCGCTTCCTGCTCGAGCCGGCTGACGCCCAGCGTGTCGGCCAGCAGGTCGAGTACCTGCATCTCCTCGATCTTCACCTTGCCCTCGGCGGCGGCGATGTCGCAGGCCAGGGCGTAGGCCGTCGCCGCCAGGCGCTTCGGCACGGCCGTGCCGATGGCGGCCAGGGTGCGGTCGAGGCCGTTCCTGCCGGCCAGCATCTTGGCGCAGGAGGCAGACGTGTTGGCGAGCTTTGCTTCGCCGTAGCGGCGGAACACCGGCAGCCGGTCGACCAGCCCGCGCAGGCGATCGAGCTGCGCGTCGCTCATGTCGCGGTCGACGGCCGAAACCAGAACCATGGTGAAGACGAGTCCGTCCTGCGGCGTCACTGATCGTACCTCCATCGGGTGGCCGCCATTGGCGGCGATGTCGCTGTGCCGGCCACTAAACCCCCGGCTCCCGGCGGGGTCAAGGCGAAGCGACGGCCACTCGACGGCTTGGAGGCGGACCATTATGGTGCGCCCGCCATGGACGCCATCGTCAACGTCGCGCTGCCCATTTTCGCGCTGATCGGCTGCGGCTATTTCGCCGGCCGCATCGGCGTGCTGGGCGAGGATTCGACGGCGGCGCTCAACGCCTTCGTCTGGTGGTTCTCGCTGCCGGCGCTGTTCTTCCTGTCGCTGGCGCGCGTCCCGATCGACGACATGTTCAACGTGCCGTTCATCATCGCCTATGGCGGCGCCTTCGCCTTCACCTATTTCGTCGCCATGGCGCTGGCCGCCATCGCCACCAATGGCCGGCTGGCCGAGCTGTCGCTGCACGGCATTGCCGCCGGCTTCGGCAATGTCGGCTACATGGGCATTCCGCTCTGCATCACCGCTTTCGGTCCCGAAGGCGCGCTGCCGGCGACCATCGCCGCGGTGTTCGGCTCGACGGTGATGATGGCGCTGTCGGTGGTGCTGGTCGAGATCGACCTGCAATCGGGCAGCGGGCTTCTGCGGTCGTTGTGGAAAGTGATCCGCGCCATCCTGCGCAATCCGCTGCTGATCGCCGCGGCGCTGGGCATGGGCTGCGCCGCGCTGCGCCTGGAGCTGCCGGTGCCGCTGGTGAATTTCCTCGACCTGATCGGCAAGGCCGCCGCGCCCTGTGCGTTGTTCGCCATCGGGCTGTTCCTGGTTGGCAAATCGCTGACCACGGGCGCCGGCGAGGTCGGGCTGGCGGTGCTGGTGAAGATGGTGCTGCAGCCGGCAGTCACCTGGCTGCTGGCGCTGATCTTCCTCGAGCCGGGCAGCCTGTGGTTCAATTCCGCCATCTTGCTGGCGGCGCTGCCGACGGCGGCCAACGCCTTCGTGCTGGCGCGTCAATACGATCTCTTCATGGCCCGCGCCTCGGGCATCATTCTCATCAGCACGCTGGTCTCGGTGCTGACGCTGAGCGGCCTGATCGTGGCGCTCGATATCGGGTAAGGCGATAAACGCCCGTTCACTTCCGTCTTGTGCGCGATCCTTCCCGGGCGATAATCGACGCAGTCACGGGAGGAAAACATGCGTGCAGCCGTATTCAAGGCGCCCGGCGAGAAACTCGCCATCGAGACCGTCCCCGATCCCCGGCCGGGACCGGACGACATGATCCTGAAGGTGATGGCCTGCGGCATCTGCGGCTCGGACCTGCACATGAGCGAGATATGCGATGCGGCCGGCGGCATGAAGCCGTTGCCGAGCGGCGCGGTGATGGGGCATGAGTTCTGCGGCGAGATCGTCGAACTGGGCGCCAGCGCCAAAGGCAAATGGAAGGTCGGTCAGCGCGTCACGGCGCAACCCTTCATCGGCTGTGGCGCCTGCCTCGCCTGTCTCGAAGGGCGGGGATATCGCTGCGCCTCGGTGCAGTATCTGGGCATGGGAAGCTGGACCGGCGGTTATGCGGAGTACGTGCGCGTCGGCGGCGGCGAGACGCTGGCGTTGCCCGATGGCGTGTCGTGGGAGGCCGGCGCCATGGTCGAGCCGCTGGCCGTCGGCCTGCATGCGGTGGAGGCGGCCAATCTGCGGCCGGGCGATGCCGTGCTGATCGTCGGCAGCGGGCCGGTGGGCCTGTCGGTCGCCCTGTGGTGCCGGCAGTTCGGCGCCCGCCATGTCGTGATCAGCGATCTGGCGCCCGAACGCCTTGCTCTGGCGGCGCGTTGCGGCGCCACCGACGGTATCGATGCGCGCAAGGAAAACGTCGTCGAGCGCTTCAAGCGCATCGCCGGAGTCCGACCCGACGTGGTGTTCGATTGCGTCGGCGTGCCCGGCAGCCAGCAGCTTGCGATGGACTACGCGCCGAGCAATGGCCGCATCGTCGTCGCCGGGGTGTGCATGCAGCCCGACCGCATCGTGCCGGTCAAGGCGATCACCAAGGAGCTGACGGTTTCATATGTCTATATGTATGGCCGCAAGGATTTCGCGCTGGCGATCGAGATGCTCGATAGCGGCCGTATCGACGCCTCAGCCATGCTGACGGACGAAGTCGGGTTCGACCGCTTCCCCGCGGCGTTCGACGCGTTGCGCACCGACAAGCGGCAATGCAAGGTGATGCTGCGGCCCGGCCGCGACTGATCTATTCAGCCGCGGGCGAGAGGAGCGACCGGCACGTAGAGATAGCCGACGCGCAGCGATGGCGGCGTCGTGGCGCGCACCGAGCCGAAATGGCGCAGGATCGGCCCCGATCTCGCCTGCCAGCCGGCCGCAGGCAACGTGGCGTCTACGAATGCCTGCCATTTCGGCGCCAGGTCCAGCAGCCGGCCGCGATGGCGGATGCGCGCGTACCAGCCGTCCTCGATCCTGATGGTCAGCACCTCGCCGTCGGCGGGTAGAAAGCGTCGCTGGCCGGGATAGATGCCCAGAACGTGCCGTGAAATCTCCGATGGCGGAGCGAAAAGCCCGTTGAAGTAGAAAGCCGTCACCTCGTGCGGGTCGGCGCCGGTCACTTCGGCGAAGACCTGCGTATCGCCGACGCAAGGATCGGCGAGCACGCGAACGGTGCGATAGACCAAGGCGTCGGTCTGGTAGCCCGGACGATGGACGATCGAAAAATCGATCAGGCTGCAGTCGGGGCGGTCCGCCGGACTGACGGCGTCGAGGCTGTCCGTCGCGCAGCGCCCGAATTCGCGGCGAAAGGCGCGCGCGAAGGCCTGCGAGCTGCCGTACCCGGCCCCGATCGCCGCCTGCAGCACGGAAATGCCTTCGACGTGGATTTCACGCGTGGCGCGCAGCAGGCGCAGGCGACGCACGGTGTCGACCGGCGAGCGGCCGACGACGCGGCTGTAGGTGCGATGGAAATGGAACGGCGAAATGCAGGCTATGTCGGCCAGTTGGTCGAGCGAGTGCTCGTCGTCGAGATTTTCGTCGATGTAGTCGATCACCCGGTTTATGCGCCGTCGCAGGTCGACGGCGCGGATGAGTCTCGATGTTCCCGCAGGCTCGGACATTGGCTGGACTGTATCGATACGATATTGCGACAACTATGACAGACCAGCGGCCATCGCCAAGCGGATTCACTGCGAATCCGGCTGGCGCGCCCCAGCTAGGCGCTGTTTCGAGGCTCCACCGGAACGTAGATGTAGCCGATGCGACGCGACAGTGGCGTGATCGCCCGGTCGGAGGCGAATTCGCGCAGCACGTTGCCGGGGCGCAGCAGCCAGCCGCTGGCCGGCAGCGTGTTGTGCAGGAAGCGCTGCCAGTGCGGCGCCAGGTCGAGCAGCCGGCCGCGATGGCGCACGCAGGCGTAGTACCCTCCATCGATCTCCAGCGTCCGCACTTCCATCTCGCGGCCGAGTATCTGGCGCTGGGCGGGGTGGATTCCCATCGCCCAGTGGATCGGCCGGTCGACAGGCGCGAACAGGTCGTCGAAATAGACGGAAATGATTTCGCAGGAGCCTCTTCCGGCATACTGCACGTAGGTCTGGGCGTCGACGACCAGTACGTCGCCGAGAAAACGCTGGCCGTTGTAGATGATGGCGTCGATCCGGGTTGGCGGCCGCTTGACGATCGAGAAGGCGATGGCGGCCTCCGGTCGGGCTTCGGTGCCGCAGGCGGCGACCCGCGCGGCGGTCGGGCTGCTGCCGAATTCGCGGCGATAGGCGCGGGCGAAGGCCTGTGTGCTGCCGTATCCGGCCGAAAACGCCGCCTGCATGATGCTGGCGCCGTCGTTTCTCAGTGAATCCGCCGCACGCAGCAAACGCAGATGGCGGATGGTCTCGGTTGGCGAGCGGCCGACGACGCGCGTGAACTGGCGATGGAAATGGAACGGCGAGATGCAGGCGATCTGGGCGAGGCCCTCGAGCGTGAGCTGTTCGTCGAGATTGTCGTCGATGAAGTCCACGACGCGGTGGATGCGCCGACGAAGGTCGATGAAACGCTCGATTCGTACGGAATTCGCAATTGCGGGCATATCAATATGGAAATGTGCGAATACAAGTATCGGCCGGATTATGCAGCAGGATGATTCGCGACGTCGACAGGAATTTACGCCGATACTGCGAAAATCACAGAATGATTACTGATGATCATTTGATCAACAGTAATCATTCTCTCCGGCTATCTTACGGGCTGGGCGTTCTCAGCTTGACCGGATTGCGCTTCTGCTTGCGCCGGCGGGCGATGAGATTGAGTGCCTCGACCAGGACCGAGAAGGCCATGGCGGCGTAGATGTAGCCCTTGGGGAAATGGAAGCCGACGCCCTCGGCCACCAGTGTCGTGCCGATCAGCAGCAGAAAGGACAGCGCCAGCATCTTGACGGTGGGATGGGCGCTGACGAAGGCCGACAGCGGGCCGGCGGCGATCAGCATGACGATCATCGACAGCACCACGGCGGTGATCATGATCGGCAGGTGCTGCGCCATGCCGACGGCGGTGATGACCGAATCGAGCGAGAACACGATGTCGATGATGCCGATCTGGATGACCACGGCCATGAAGGACGCCGCCGCCTTGCGCGGCGCGGCAGGGTCGTGCTCCTCGCCCTCGAGGCTGCCATGGATCTCGTGCGTCGCCTTGCCGATCAGGAACAGGCCGCCTGCCAGCAGGATGATGTCGCGCCACGACACGCCGTGGCCCAGCACCTCGAACAGCGGCTGCGTCAGGGTGATGATCCAGGCCAGCATCAGCAGCAGCATGACGCGGGTGATCAGCGCGAAGCCCAGCCCAAGGCGGCGCGCCAGCGGCTGCTGCGCCGGCGGCAGGCGGCTGGCGAGAATCGCCAGGAACACCAGATTGTCGATGCCCAGCACGATTTCGAGCACGGTCAAGGTCAGCAGGCTGATCCAGGCGTCCGGGTCGGACAGCAGGTGCATGAATTCCATGGCGCTTACTTACCTCGGTTGCGAACGCATCGTGCTGCGCTCGTTTCAAGCACGGCGCCCGGTTGCGGGCAAGACCGCTCAGGCCAGTGCGCCCAGCGCCCGCAACGCCGCACCCACCTCTTCGGTTCCCTGCGCCGACAGCGGCGCCTGCGGCGGCAGCGGATCGCCCACCGCATAGCCCTGCAGTTGCAGCCCGCCCTTGATACAGGCGGCCAGCGCGTATTTGGCGAAGCACTCGTTGAGCGCCCATAGCTTGCGCTGCAATGCCATCGCCTCGTCCCATTTCTGCGCACGGCACAGATCGTACAGGGCGACGCTCTGGCGCGGGATGACGCAGGCCGGCCCGGCCATCCACCCCTTGCCGCCGATCAGCATGACCGCGGCGGGAATGTGAGCCGAAGCGCTGTGGATCGCCAGCCGGTCGCCGACCCGGTTCATGATGCTGAGCAGCCGGCCGGTATTGGTCGAGGCATCCTTCAGCCCGACGATGTTGTCGATCTCGGCCAGTTTGGCGATGGCCGGCAGCGACAGGTCGGCGCGCTGGAAGTTGGGATTGGTGTAGAGCACCACCGGCAGCCCGACCGATTTGGCGATGGCCGAGAAATAGTCGATCACGCCCTGGTCGGAGAGCGGAAAATAGGCTTCGAGCACCGCGAGGATGCCGTCCGCCTTCAGCCGCTCCATCGCCTTCGCCTGCAAGCACGCGTCCGCCGTCGTCGTCGCCGCCACGCCGGCCACCACCGGCACGCGGCCTGCCGCGGCTTCCACCACGATCTCGACCACGCGCTCCTTCTGCGCGCGGTCGAGATAGGCGAATTCGCCGGTCGAGCCCAGCGGCGTCAGGCCGTGCACGCCGGCCTTGATGAGATCGTCGCACAGCCGGCCCAGCACCTCGGCGTCGACCTTGCCGTCGGGTCCGATCGGCGACACGAGATAGGGATAGACCCCGTCGAACGTCCGTCTCATCGCGGGCTCTACTCCTGTGGCGGGTAGCGGTCGAAGGTCGGCAGCTCGTGCGCGCTCGCCATCCAGCCGATGCGCTCGGCGACCTGAATATGGGCCTGCGCGGGAATGGCGGCCGGGTCGTCGGCGGTGGCGCTCTGCACGTCGACGATGCCGGGCAGCATCTGCTCGTTGTAATAGAACAGGCCGGTGCCGCAATCCGGACAGAAGTGCCGGCGGCCATGCTCCGAGGAATTGCGCACCTTCGGCGTGCCCTTGGTCAGCTTAACGGCGGCGATCGGGTACATGGTCCAGCCGACCATCGGCGCGCCGGCGCTGCGCCGGCAATCGCTGCAATGGCACAGCGCATGCACGATAGGCGCGCCTTCGGCTTCGTATCGTATGGCGCCGCAATGGCAGCCGCCGGTCGTGGCCATGATGTTTCCTTTCAGATCGGGTTTGCGATGGGCCAGCATAGCGAAACGCGGCGGCCGCGACGATTACCTGTTGTTTCGGATTGCCTGCAGATTGCTGTCAACGTTATCACTCAGGACAGGAAGTCGCGCACGCTCGCCACTGCCTGCGCGATGCCGATCCGCTCGACCGTCACGCCATCGGGGAAGGCGCGCAGAAGCCGTGTCGGCGTGCGCTGGTCCAGCAACACGAAGACGCCGCGATCGTCGGCGCGGCGGATCAGCCGGCCATAGGCCTGCTTCAGGCGGAACCGCGTGATCATGTCGTCGTAGCGGTCGTTGCCGCGCGCGCCCTCGGGCGCAGAGCGGCGGAACAGCTCGCGCCTCGCCTTGTGCAAAATGTCGGGCCGCGGCCAGGGCACGCGGTCGAACACGATCAGGCGCAGCGAGCGGCCGGGCACGTCGACGCCGTCGCGCACCGCATCGGTGCCGAGCAGGCAGGCATTCTCCTCGGCGCGGAAAATATCGACCAGGGTCGCGGTGTCCATGCCATCGACATGCTGGGCGTAGAGCGGAATGCCGGCGTCCTCGAGCCGCTTCGCCAGCCGCGCGTGCACTTCCCTCAGGCGCCTGATGGCGGTGAACAGGCCCAGCCCGCCGCCGCCCGAGGCGAGGAACAATTCGCGATAGGCGGCAGCGACCTGGTCGGGCGCGTCGCGCTTGACGTCGGTGACGATCAGAACCTTCGTCTGCCCGGCATAGTCGAAGGGCGAGGGCAGGGCGGCGCGGATCGCCGGCAGGTCGAGATGCGGCGCGCCGGTGCGGGCCTCGGCGGCGCGCCAGTCGGCTTCGGCGTCGTCCGAGGAATCGCGCAGCGAGGCGGAGGTGATGACCGCGCCGTGCGAGGGCCGCACCACGGCGCGGGCGAATGGCAGGGTGGGATCGCGCCAGTGGCGGTAGAAGCCGACGTCGAACTCGCGTCCGTCGCTCCGTTCCAGCGCGAACCAGTCGACGAAGGCCTCGTTGTCGTTCTCCGCCGCTGCCTCGCGCGGACGCACCAGATCGCGCAGCATGTCGCGCCAGGCACGGGCCGGCATCTCGGCGCGATGCTGCAGCGAGCGACATACCGCCTCGATCCGGTTGCGCGTCGCCGTATCGAGTTCCGCCGCCTGGGTATCGAGTTTGCCGGTCAGCACCGAGCGCAATTCCATCAGCGGCCGCAACAGGCTTTCCAGCGTCGCGGCGAGTTCGAGAGCGGCTTCCTCGATGCCGGGATTGAGCGGCAGCGGCGTGCATTCCAGCCCGTGCCCGCTGTCGCCGGCCGAGCCTGAGGCGGCGCGCGCCAGTACCTGCTGGCGCAGCAGGGCGAGAAATTCCTCGGCGGCGCCCAGTGCGGTGCCGTCGGCGATGCGCGTCTGCCAGCCGGTCGTGGGCAGTTCGCGGGCCGCGCTGAGCACCGCGCGCAGCGGCCGCAGGGCGTTCTCGTCGTCGGCCACCAGATCGCCGACCCGCCGCTCGATGCCGCGCGCGCGGCTGCCGCGCCGGCCTTCGGCGCCCAGCAGCCAGCGCCGCAGCTCCGAGGCTTCGACGCCCGTCAGATGCGCGGCGAAGGCGGAATCGGCGGCGTCGAAGACGTGGTGGCCCTCGTCGAACACGAAGCGGGTCGGGCGCGAATCGTCGTCCAGCCCGCCGGTCGCCGCATGCGCCATGACCAGCGC
>JBDZUM010000146.1:0-8301 GCA_040255215.1 Rhodospirillaceae bacterium | reverse complement strand
CCATCCGCGAGGGCGGCCGCACCGTCGGCGCCGGCGTCGTCGCAAAGATCATCAAGTAGCTGTATAAGGTGCCCGCGGACGTCTAGGAGTGTAGCTCAACTGGTAGAGCACCGGTCTCCAAAACCGGGGGTTGGGGGTTCGAGCCCCTCCACTCCTGCCACCGCAGGAGAACAGAACGAGGATTGGTGGCGGCCGGCGGGAAATCCGACGTGCCGCGACCGGCATTGACGGAAGCGGACCGGCCGGCGCATAAGCGCGATGCGCCAGACGGACAGCGAGGCGAGGACAGGCGGAAAATGGCTAAGAACCCCGTCGAATTCATACGGGAAGTACGGCAGGAGGTGTCCAAGGTCACGTGGCCGGGACGCCGCGAGACCGGCGTGACCACGGCGATGGTGTTCGGATTCGTGGCGATCGCCGCGGTCTTTTTCCTGGCCGTCGATCAGGTCGTGTCCTTCGCGATCAAACTGCTGCTGGGAGTGGCGAGCTGACCATGGCGCAACGTTGGTATGTCATCCACGTCTACTCGGGTTTCGAGAACAAGGTGGCCCAGTCGATCCGCGAGCAGGCGGACAAAAAGGGCATGGAATCGCTGATCGAGGAAGTTCTGGTGCCGACCGAGGAAGTGGTCGAGATGCGCCGGGGCGCCAAGGTCAACGCCGAACGCAAGTTCTTCCCGGGCTACGTCCTGGTGAAGATGGAGCTGACCGACGAGACCTGGCATCTGATCAAGAACACGGCCAAGGTGACCGGGTTTCTCGGCGCCCGCGGCCGTCCCGGGCCGATCAGCGAGGCCGAGGCCAATCGCATCCGCCGTCAGGTCCAGGAAGGCATCGAGCGGCCGCGGCCGTCGGTCATGTTCGAGGTCGGCGAGCAGGTCAAGGTGGCCGACGGGCCCTTCGCCTCGTTCAACGGCATGGTCGAGGAAGTCGACGAGGAGCGGGCCCGGCTCAAGGTTTCGGTCTCGATCTTCGGTCGCGCGACCCCGGTGGAGCTCGATTTCTCGCAGGTCGAGAAGCTCTGACGGTTATCCGTTTCGTGACTGTGAAATGCGGTCACGAAACTTTCCTTGGCACGCTGGTTTATCTGTGATAAACGGCCCGGTCCTTCGCTAGGGCAGGTTTTCCGAGAATTTCCGCGCCGTTGCCGGCCTGCAAGTCGGGCCGATGACAGTGCTTTGAAATAACTGGGAAATCTTTCTGGCGATGGAAAGTGCGGGAGACCAGCCATGGTCGCACCGCGCGCCCCACAACAGAGGGATATCGAATGGCCAAGAAGATTCAGGCCTATGTCAAGCTGCAGGTGCCAGCTGGCAAGGCCAACCCGTCGCCGCCGATTGGGCCTGCGCTCGGTCAGCAGGGCGTCAACATCATGGAATTCTGCAAGCAGTTCAACGCTCAGACCCAGAGCCTCGAGAACGGCATGCCGATTCCGGTGGTGATCACGGTTTACCAGGACCGCAGCTTCACCTTCATCACCAAGACGCCGCCGGCTTCCTACTTCCTGAAGAAGGCGGCGAAGATCGAATCGGGCGCGAAGACCACGGGCACCCAGACGGTGGGCGAGGTCAATCGCAAGCAGCTCGAAGAGATCGCCAAGATCAAGATGCCGGATCTGAACTGCACGTCGGTCGACGCGGCGGTGAAGATGCTGGCGGGTTCCGCCCGCTCGATGGGCCTGACGGTGGTGGACTAAGGCCATGGCTCATCGCGGCAAGAGATACAAGACGGCTTCCGGCGCGATCAATCGCGAGAAGACCTATCCGCTGACCGAGGCTGTCAAGCTGCTGAAGCAGGGCGCCAAGGCCAAGTTCGACGAGACGATCGAGATCGCGCTCAACCTCGGCATCGATCCGCGCCACGCCGACCAGCAGGTCCGCGGCATGGTCGAACTGCCGAACGGCACCGGCAAGAAGCTGCGCGTCGGCGTGTTCGCCCGCGGCGACAAGGCCGAAGCCGCCAAGGCCGCCGGCGCCGACGTGGTCGGCGCCGAGGATCTGGCCGAGAAGGTGCAGGCGGGCGAGATCGAGTTCGATCGCTGCATCGCGACGCCGGACATGATGGGTCTGGTCGGCCGTCTCGGCAAGGTGCTGGGCCCGCGCGGCCTGATGCCGAACCCGAAGCTCGGCACGGTGACCGCCGACGTCGCCGGCGCCGTCAAGGCGGCCAAGGCCGGCCAGGTCGAGTTCCGCGCCGAGAAGGCCGGACTGGTGCATGCCGGCATCGGCAAGGCGAGCTTCACCGAAGACGCCATCGCCGAGAACGTGAAGGCCTTCGTGGGCGCGATCAACCGCGCCCGTCCGACCGGCGCCAAGGGCACCTTCCTGAAGAAGGTGTCGATCAGCTCCACCATGGGGCCGGGCGTCAGGCTGGAAATCGCGTCGCTGATCGGCTGATCGGCGAGAGGAATTCGTCGCCGCGGCCTGCGGGCCGCGACGGCGGTGTTGGCGGTCTAGGCGCGAGCCGAAACCGCCACCTGTCCGAGACTGCAGGCGTCCGTCTCTTCGGAAACGGGCTTAAAGGGAAACCGCCCGCATAGACAGTGGAACAGGCATCGCTAGCGGTTCGCCGCGAAAATGCTTGAGCTTCTGGGACAGGCAAGTCGGGTTCCGACTGCGGCGCCTTCGGGGGCCTGGGCGGAATCCACGTGCAACCGATCGGTCCGCTCCGGCTGGCCGATCATGTTCGGAGACGTCGCGTGAATCGTACCGAGAAAGCCGATCTCGTCGCTTCGCTGCATTCGACTCTCTCAGACGCCACCATCGTGGTCGTCACCCGCCAGAGCGGGCTGACGGTCTCGGAGGTGACCAATCTGCGGGACCAGATGCGGGCTGCGGGAGCGGGTTACAAAGTCGCGAAGAACCGGCTCGCGCGTCTCGCTCTCGAAGGGACTCCCTTCACGCAGCTGGGTTCGATGCTGATCGGCCCGACTGCGCTTGCCTACTCCAAGGATCCGGTCGCTGCCGCGAAGGCGGCGGTCGAGTTTGCCAAGGGCAACGAGAAACTGCAGATCGTCGGCGGTGCGCTGGGCGAGCAGCAGCTCGATGTCGAAGGCGTCAAGGCGCTCGCCGCCCTGCCGTCGCTCGACGAGCTGCGCGCCAAGCTTCTGGCGATGATCAACACGCCGGCGACGCGTATCGCGGGCGTGGTGCAGGCTCCGGCGGGCCAGCTGGCCCGCGTGTTCGGGGCATACGGATCCAAGGGCGGCGAAGAGCAGGCCGCGTAAGTCGATCGAAGACCAAACTCAGAAGTTCAAGACCAGGAGATACTGACAAATGGCCAATCTGGAACAGATCGTTAACGATCTCAGCGCGCTGACGGTTCTCGAAGCCGCCCAGCTCAGCAAGATGCTCGAAGAGAAGTGGGGCGTTTCGGCCGCTGCGCCGGTCGCCGTCGCCGCTGCCGCCGGCGCCGCCGCGCCGGCCGCCGCCGAGCAGAAGGACGAGTTCACCGTCGTTCTGAAGGACGTCGGCGCCAACAAGATCAACGTCATCAAGGAAGTCCGTGCCATCACCGGCCTGGGCCTCAAGGAGGCGAAGGATCTGGTGGAAGGCGCGCCGAAGCCGGTCAAGGAAGCCGTCGCCAAGGCCGAAGCCGAAGAGCTCAAGAAGAAGCTCGAGGCCGCCGGCGCCACGGTCGAGCTCAAGTAGCCATATATCCGGCCCGCCCCGTTGCAATCGCAGCGGGGCGTGGCCACTTCTTCAAGCCGGCCGGGCGCCGGTTTGGAAAAGTGGCCGTCTGCGACGGATGGGACACGGCGTTTAGCGGGCGCCTTGTTCCGAGAAAGCAGTCGGATTTACCGCCGTTACCAGAGGTAAGGGGCAGCAATGGCCACGAATTTCTCCAATCGCAAGCGCGTTCGCCGTCAGTTCGGCCTGATCGAGGCGACCGTCCCGATGCCGAACCTGATCGAGGTTCAGAAGAACTCGTACGACGCGTTCCTGCAGATGGACGTGGCGCCGGAGAAGCGCGCCAATGCCGGGCTGCAGGAAGTCTTCCGCGGCGTGTTCCCGATCAAGGACTTCGCAGAGCGCTCCTCGCTTGAGTTCGTCAAGTTCGAGTTCGAAGCGCCGAAGTACGACGTCGAGGAATGCCAGCAGCGCGGCATGACCTTCGCCGCGCCGCTCAAGCTTACGCTGCAGCTCGTGGTGTGGGACATCGACGAGGAGACCGGCGCCCGCTCGATCCGCGACATCAAGGAGCAGGACGTCTACATGGGCGACATGCCGCTGATGACGAAGAACGGCACGTTCATCGTCAACGGCACCGAGCGCGTGATCGTCTCGCAGATGCACCGCTCGCCGGGCGTGTTCTTCGACCACGACAAGGGCAAGACGCACTCCTCGGGCAAGTACCTGTTCGCTGCCCGCATCATTCCCTATCGCGGCTCGTGGCTGGACTTCGAGTTCGACGCCAAGGACATGATCCATGTCCGCATCGACCGTCGACGCAAGCTGCCCGTCTCGACCCTGCTGCTGGCGCTCGACAACGACGCCACGCTCAAGCTGCGCGCGCAGCGCGCCGCCAAGGGCCAGACGCTGGAGACCGGCGAGGCCGTCGGCCTGTCGCCCGAAGACGTGCTGGCGCATTTCTACGGCCACGTCTCCTACACGGCCGACAAGAAGGGCTGGAAGACGGCTTTCGCCGTCGAGCGCGCCCGCGGCGTCAAGCTGACCCATGACCTGATCAACGCCAAGACCGGCAAGGTCGTGGCCGAGGCCGGCAGCAAACTGACCCCGCGCGTGGCGCGGCGGCTCGAGGAGCAGGGCCTCAAGGAGATCCGCATCGAGGCCGAGGAGATGCTCGGCAAGTTCGCCGCCCGCGACATCATCAACGAGAAGACGGGCGAGATCTACATCGAGGCCGGCCAGGAGATCACCGAACCGGTGCTGAAGATTCTCGAGGAGGCCGGCGTTACGCAGATCGACGTGCTCGACATCGACGGCATCAATATCGGGCCGTACATGCGCAACACGCTGATGGCGGACAAGAACTCGAACCGCGAGGAAGCGCTGCTCGAAATCTACCGCGTCATGCGCCCGGGCGAGCCGCCGACGCTGGAAACGGCCGAGACGCTGTTCAACGGCCTGTTCTTCGACAGCGAGCGCTACGACCTGTCGCCGGTCGGCCGCGTCAAGATGAACATGCGCCTGAACTTCGAGGGCGTGCCGGACAACATCCGTACCCTGCGCCGCGACGACATCCTGGCGGTGGTCAAGGTGCTGCACGGGCTGAAGGACGGCCGCGGCGAGATCGACGACATCGATCATCTCGGCAACCGCCGCGTCCGCTCGGTCGGCGAGCTGATGGAGAACCAGTACCGCATCGGCCTGCTGCGCATGGAACGCGCGGTGCGCGAGCGCATGAGTTCGGTCGACATCGACACGGTCATGCCGCACGACCTGATCAACGCCAAGCCGGCGGCGGCCGCGGTGCGCGAGTTCTTCGGCTCCTCGCAGCTGTCGCAGTTCATGGACCAGACCAACCCGCTGTCGGAGATCACCCACAAGCGTCGTCTGTCGGCGCTCGGGCCGGGCGGCCTGACGCGCGAGCGTGCCGGCTTCGAGGTGCGCGACGTGCATCCGACGCATTACGGCCGCATCTGCCCGATCGAAACGCCGGAAGGTCCGAATATCGGCCTGATCAACTCGCTGGCGACCTATGCCCGCGTCAACCAGTACGGCTTCATCGAAAGCCCGTACCGGCGCGTGAAGGACGGCAAGGTCACCGACGACGTGATCTATCTGTCGGCCATGGAAGAAGGCCGCTACACCGTTGCGCAGGCCAACGCCGAACTCGACGCCAAGGGCAAGTTCGTCTCCGACCTGGTGTCCTGCCGCCAGGGCGGCGAGTACGTCATGGTGAAGCCCGAGAGCATCGACTTCATGGACGTCTCGCCCAAGCAGCTCGTCTCGGTCGCCGCGGCGCTGATCCCGTTCCTCGAGAACGACGACGCCAACCGCGCGCTGATGGGCTCGAACATGCAGCGCCAGGCGGTGCCGCTGATCCGCGCCGAGGCGCCGCTGGTCGGCACCGGCATGGAAGAGGTGGTGGCGCGCGATTCGGGCGTCACCATCGTCGCCCGCCGGTCGGGCATCGTCGACCAGGTCGACGCCACCCGCATCGTGGTGCGCGCGACGGAGAGCGTCGACGCCTCGACCCCGGCGGTCGACATCTACAACCTGCTGAAGTTCCAGCGTTCCAACCAGAACACCTGCATCAACCAGCGTCCGCTGGTGAAGGTCGGTGACGACGTCAAGGCCGGCGACATCCTGGCCGACGGCCCGTCCACCGAGCGCGGCGAGCTGGCGCTGGGCCGCAACGCGCTGGTCGCGTTCATGCCCTGGAACGGCTACAACTTCGAGGACTCCATCCTCATCTCCGAGCGCATCGTGCGCGACGACGTCTTCACCTCGATCCACATCGAGGAGTTCGAGGTCATGGCCCGCGACACCAAGCTGGGCCAGGAGGAAATCACGCGCGACATTCCGAACGTCGGCGAGGAAGCGCTGCGCAACATGGACGAGGCGGGCATCGTCTATATCGGCGCCGAGGTCGAGCCGGGCGACATCCTGGTCGGCAAGGTGACGCCGAAGGGCGAATCGCCGATGACTCCGGAAGAGAAGCTGCTGCGCGCCATCTTCGGCGAAAAGGCCTCGGACGTGCGCGACACCTCCTTGCGCGTGCCGCCGGGCGTTCAGGGCACCGTCGTCGAGGTGCGGGTGTTCTCGCGTCGCGGCGTCGACAAGGACGAGCGCGCGCTCGCCATCGAGCGCGACGAGATCGAGCGCCTGGCCAAAGACCGCGACGACGAAAAGGCGATCCTCGAGCGTTCTTTCTACAACCAGCTCAAGGACCTGCTGCTCAACCAGACCACGACCACGGGCCCGCGCCAGCTCAAGGCCGGGACCAAGATCACCGACAAGGTGCTGGGCGACTACACGCCGGGCCAGTGGAAGCAGTTCTCGGTCAAGGGCGACAAGCGCCAGAGCGAGATCGAGGCCCTGAAGAAGCAGTTCGACGAGTCGAACAAGCGCCTGCAGGAGCGGTTCGAGAACAAGGTCGACAAGCTGCAGCGCGGCGACGAGCTGCCGCCGGGCGTCATGAAGATGGTCAAGGTGTTCGTCGCGGTGAAGCGCAAGCTGCAGCCGGGCGACAAGATGGCCGGCCGCCACGGCAACAAGGGCGTGATCTCGCGCATCGTGCCGATCGAGGACATGCCCTATCTGGAGGACGGCACGGCGGTCGACGTCGTGCTCAATCCGCTGGGCGTGCCCAGCCGCATGAACGTCGGGCAGATTCTCGAGACGCATCTGGGCTGGGCCTCGGCCGGGCTCGGTCGGCGCATCGGCGAGATGCTCGACGGCATGAAGGACAACGGCGGCGCTTCGGCGGTGCGCAAGCAGCTGAAGGACATCTACGGCGACAAGACCTACAAGGGCGAGTTCCAGGACCTGCCCGACGAGGCGGTGCTGTCGATGGCCAACGACCTGCGCACCGGCGTTCCGGTCGCGACGCCGGTGTTCGACGGCGCGCGCGAGGCGGAGATCGTCGACATGCTGGGCAAGGCCGGCGTCGACACGTCGGGCCAGGTCTCCCTGTGGGACGGCCGCACCGGCGAACGCTTCGATCGCCGGGTCACCGTCGGCTTCATCTACATGCTGAAGCTGCACCACCTGGTGGACGACAAGATCCACGCCCGTTCGATCGGCCCGTACAGCCTGGTCACCCAGCAGCCGCTGGGCGGCAAGGCGCAGTTCGGCGGCCAGCGTTTCGGCGAAATGGAGGTCTGGGCGCTGGAAGCCTACGGCGCGGCCTACACGCTGCAGGAAATGCTGACCGTGAAGTCGGACGACGTCTCCGGCCGCACCAAGGTCTACGAGGCCATCGTGCGCGGCGACGACACGTTCGAGGCCGGCATTCCGGAATCGTTCAACGTGCTGGTCAAGGAACTGCGCTCGCTCTGCCTCAACGTCGAACTGGAGCAGAAGACGGCCTGATCCGGCCGAGCGCGAACCGAACCTCTCGCCCGTCCCCGGACGGCGCAATCGATATCAGGAGTAAAGCCCCATGAGCGAGCTTATCAACGTCCTAAACCAGACGCCGAGCCCGCAGGCCTTCGACCAGATCCGGATCGCCATCGCCAGCCCGGAGCGCATCCGCTCCTGGTCGTTCGGCGAGATCAAGAAGCCGGAGACGATCAACTACCGCACCTTCAAGCCGGAGCGGGACGGCCTGTTCTGCGCCCGCATCTTCGGGCCGATCAAGGACTACGAGTGCCTGTGCGGCAAGTACAAGCGCA
>JBDZUM010000145.1:2218-8303 GCA_040255215.1 Rhodospirillaceae bacterium | reverse complement strand
GCAGGAAGCCCGCCTGGTGCACGTCCTCCAGCCCGTCGAGCACCGGCAGCACGATCGCCTTCAAGCGCTCTTCCGGCAGCGGCGCCTCGCGGCGATAGAGCGCCGACAGCGGTTCGCCCTCGACCAGCGCCATCACCATATAGGCGGTTCCATTGGCCTGCATGTAATCGTGTACGCGCACGATGTTGGCGTTCTCGAACTGCGCCAGCGCGCGCGCCTCGTCGAGGAAGCGTTCGAGGCCCCAGGTGAAACCCTCCTCGTCGCGATTGGATTTCGCGCGCACGGTGGCGCCATCGATGCGCACGGCGACGTCGGAGGGCAGATACTCCTTGATGGCGACGCCGCGATTGAGCTCGGTATCGAGGGCGCGATAGGTGATGCCGAAACCGCCATGGCCCAGCACCGCCAGCAACTCGTAGCGGCCAAGCCGGAAGCCCGACGGCAGTGCTACGAAATGGACTTCGTGGCCGGCCTCGGCCAGCCGGGTCTTCTCCTCGCTCATCGCCCTTGATCCCCCGGGGGCAATATCGGCGGCAATTCTGGCGCAGTCGGCGGCGCCCGACAATCGTCGGGGCGCTCAGGTCGTCGGGCGCTCAGGTCGCGGCGGTCACCGATTGCGCCAGGATCCAGTCGTGGAACGCCTTGACCTTGCGCCGCTTCAGCGCCGAAGGCGGCGCCACGAAATAATAGGCGGCCTCGATCGGCAGGCTGAGATCGAAGGGCTGCACCAGCCTCCCGGCGGCGAGATCGCGTTCGACCAGCTGCGTCTGGCCCAGCGCCACGCCGACCCCGTCGATCGCCGCCTGCAGCGCCGTGAAGACCATGTCGAATACCGGGCCGCGCGAAACGTCGACGCCCTTGACGCCGGCCGCCGTCAGCCACAGCCGCCAGTCGTCGCGCGCCGTCGTCGTGTGCAGCAAGGTGGCGCGCGCCAGGTCGGAGGGCTGCTTCAGCCCGTTGCGGCCCTTGACCAGCGACGGTGCGCAAACGGGAAAGATGTCGTGGCTGAACAGCCGCTCGATATGCAGGCCGGGCCATTTGCCCATGCCCCAGCGGATCGCCGCATCGACCGCATCGCGCTGGAAATCGACCAGTTCGACCGAGGTCGAAAGCTGCACCTCGATCTCCGGGTGCAGCGACTGGAAGGCCGACAGCCGCGGCACCAGCCATTTGGTGGCGAAGGACGCGGTCGAGGAAATCACCAGCGGCGCCGTCTCGTCGCGCCGCAGCAGCCGGTCGGTCGCCTGGTCGATCATGTCGAAGGCGTCGCGCAGGGCGGGCAGATAGGCCTGGCCCGCCTCCGACAGCAGCACGGTTCGATTGCGGCGCACGAACAGCTTCACCGCCAGCCGCTCCTCCAGCATGCGGATCTGATGGCTGATGGCGGCCTGCGTCACGTTCAGTTCGGCGGCGGCGCGGGTGAAGGACAGATGCCGCGCGGCGGCTTCGAAGGCGCGCAGGCCGTTGAGCGGGGGCAGTCGGCGAAATGCTGTCATTTCGATAAATCTAGCTCATGGAAGAATGAGAAACCATCGTTTGTTGAAACCGGCCGAAAGCCCCAGTTTCCCGTCAACGGACGATGAGAAAGGAACAAGCCATGAGCGATCTTATCCTTAATCACTATAAGGAATTCTGGCCCGAAAAGTCGCTGCGGGCGAGCCTCGCGGCGGTGGCCGAGTGGCGCAAGCGGGCGCATCAGCGGGCCGAACTGGCTCAGATTTCCGAGCGCGACGCCCGCGACATGGGCCTGGCCGCCTCGCAGTTGCAGTTCGAAGCCAGCAAGCCCTTCTGGCGGGCCTGAACCGAAAAGCGCCGACAGGACGCCCCACAGACCCTCCGGGGCGCTTCACGGGGACCGGGTTTCCCTGCCCGCACTCCCCGCTCCAGCCGGCGACACCATTTCCGCTCCCAGGTGTCGCCGGCTTTTTCTTTTTCGCAATCATGGCGAGCCGCAGCGACCGTTGGCAGAATGCGCCTGCCATGAAGCGGCTGATCGCCTTGTTCTTGCTCGCATGCCTTGTCGCGCTGATGCCGCCATCCGGCGCCGGCGCTGACGACGGCGCGCTGGCGCGCGGCATCGAAGCCTATCGCGCCGGCGACTACGAGGCGGCACGCCGCCTGCTGGAGCCGTTCGCCGATCAGCCCGAGGTCGCCTATGCGCTGGGCAACATGGCGATGGAGGGCGAAGGCGGGCCGGTCGACCATGAAGCGGCGGCGCGGCATTTCGCGGTCGGTGCCGCCGGCGGCCATACCGGCGCCAACGCCAATCTCGGCTTTCTGCTCGATCGCGGCTGGGGCATCGAGCGCAACGGCGCACGCGCCCAGACGCATTACATCATCGCGGCGCTACAAGGTAACGTCGTGGCGATGAATAATCTCGCCTATCTGTGGGGACGCCAGGGCGGGCTGCTGCCGCAGGCACTGTGCCTCAGCGCCCGCACCCTGGAGATAGAGCCCGACAATGCGAGCTTTCTCGATACCTATGGCTTCATCCTGCTGCGCCTGAAACGAGCCGCCGAAGCCGACCGCTATTTCCGGCGCGCCCTGCAGATCGCGCCCGACATCGCCGAGATCTGGGAGCATCGCGGCGATGCGGCCGGCCTGTCGGGCGGCGATGGCAGCGCATTCTGGAAGCGGGCGCTGGACGCGCAGGATGACGGGCGACTGACGGGCCGCGTGATGCGCAAGCTGCGGGGCGGCACCATCGAGCTCGACCTCAACGCCCATCCGCCCTTCGAATTGCGCGGCGACGGCTTCGCCCTCGACTGCGCCATGCCGCTGGTCTGACGGGAAGACCAGCGATGCGCGCCGCCCTCTCCGCCCTGCTGCTCTGCCTCTGCCTCGCCCTGCCAGGTACTGCCATGGCGCAGGACGCCTATGCGCTGGGCGTCGAGGCCTCGCGCCGCGGCGATCACGAGACCGCGGCGCGCCACTACATGAAAGGCGCAGCGCAGGGCGATGTTCGCGCCATGAGCAGCCTGGGATTCCTGTTCGACAATGGCTGGGGCGTGATCCGCAACGGCGCGCAGGCGCAGGAGTTCTACATCCTGGCCGCCGGCAAGGGTTCCGTCATGGCCAAGAACAATCTCGCCTATCTCTGGGCGCGACAGAACGGCCTGCTGGCGCAGGCGCTGTGCCTGTCGGCGCAGACTTTGGCGGAGCAGCCCGACAACCCCTTCTACCTCGATACTTACGGCTTCATCCTGCTGCGCATGGAACAGCCCACGCGCGCCGAAGCCTATTTCCGCAAGGCGGTGAAGATCCAGCCCGACTATGCCGACGCGCTCGAACATCTGGGCGACGTCATGGCCATGACGGGCGGTGAGCCACGCCAGTGGTGGCGCAACGCGCAGGCCAACCCGCGCGACGGTCGCCAGAGCGCCCGTCTCGCCGCCAAGCTGGGCGGCGCGCCGCCGCCGGGCGATCTCAACGCCCATCCGCCCTTCACCCTGCGCAACCCCGGCCTGCCCGCCGAATGCGGCGTGCCCAGCGTGTGAACGACGAACAGGCTGGCGCGGCGGCCCGCATCCGGGGCATTCTCATCCGATGCAGGCGATCTTCCGGCGACTTGTTCTCGTCATGGTTCTGTCATTGCTGCCGGCGTCGGCACTGGCGCAACGCGCCTCGCCGGTCGACGGCACGCTGCGCCAGGGGCTGGAGGCGGCGCAGCGCGGCGACTTCGCCCAGGCGCGGCGCGTATTGAACACCATCGCCGGCCATCCGCAGGCCGCCTTCATCCTCGGCCTGATGGACATGCGCGGCGATGGCGGGCCGATCGACCATGCCGGCGCCGCCAGACATTTCTCGGTCGCCGCCGCGCAGGGCCACCCCGGCGCCATGTTCAACATGGGCTATCTGTCGGATCGCGGCTGGGGCGTTCAGCGCGACGGGGCGACGGCGCAGGAGATGTACATCGCCACTGCGCCGCTGGAGCTGATGGCCAAGAACAATCTCGCCTATCTCTGGGCGCGACAGGGCGGGTTGCTGGAACAGGCGCTATGCCTGTCGGCGGAGACGCTGGCGGCGCAGCCTGACAACCCGATCTTTCTCGACACTTACGGCTTCGTGCTGCTGCGCATGAACCAGCCGGCGCGCGCGGAAGCCTATTTCCGCAAGGTGCTGGGCCGCGAGCCCGATCGTGTCGATCCGCTGGAACATATGGGCGATGCCGCTTCGCTGCAGGGTCGCGACGAGGCGCGCGAATGGTGGCGACGCGCCGCCGACCGCGCCCGCGACGAACGCCAGCGGGCGCGACTGGCCGCCAAGCTGGGCGGCGCGCCGGCTCTGCACGATGTCGACGGCCACCCGCCCTTCCGGCTGCGCGATCCCGGCCTGCCGCAACAATGCGGCGTGCCCAGCGTGTGACCTCGCTCCGGCTCAGTCCCCCGCCACGAAGCTGGTCCACGAGCCGGCCTGGGTGATCGAGCCGCGCCAGCCGACGTAATAGCCCTTGGCGCGGCCTTCGACGTACCACTCGTCGATCGACGCGCCGTAGAAAGCCTGCAGCGCCGCCTTCTCCTTGGCGTTGAGCGCCTTCCAGTCCAGCTCGGCCGCCGACGGCCACAGATATTCGCGCCGCCCGCCTTCGCTGTAGATGACGCAGGGCATGGCGAAGATCGCCGCCATGGCCTGCGGCACGTCGGTGCCCTGCTTCAGCGACTCCTGCCAGTAGCCGACCGGATCGCCGGAATCGCCGAAGGAGTAGACGAAGTCGTCGGAGGCGGACAGGCGCTTCAGCGCCGCCCAGTCCTTGGCCTTCGCCGCCTGCACGATGGCATCGCGCTTTTCCGCCACCGCCGGCGGCAGAATGTCGGGGCAGCGCTGCACCTGCGCCTGCGCCGACATCGTTGCAGCGATGAATGCCAGCCCCACGCCCCAGACAAGCCGCATCGACAGCCTCCGTTTGCTTACCTCGGCGGTAATTGTGCCGCCTCCGCGCCTCGGGCAGAACAGGATTCGAAGCACCGTACAGGCAGAGGAGACGACCATGAATGCCATCGACAAACCGGCCGCCACCCAACCCGTCCCTGTCGATCCGGGCATGGCGCAGTTCGTCGAGCACATTCTCGCCGGCTCGCAGGTCGCCAGGCGGCTCGGCATCCAGCTGCGCAAGGTCGAGCCGGAGCGTGTGGTGATGTTCCTGCCCTACGATCCCGCCAACATCACGATCGGCACCACGGTGCATGGCGGCGTCATCGCGACGTTGATCGACATCGTCGGCGCGGCCGGCTCCGCCTCGGGCGCCGATTCCAGCAAGGTCAAGGGCGGCGCCACCTCGTCGCTGGTGATCAACTACCTGAACGCCGCCAACGGCGTCGATCTCGAGGCCGAAGGCAGGGTCATCAAGCGCGGCCGCGACACCACAGTGACGGAGATCGCCGTGCGCGATCCCAGGGGCACGCTGATCGCCACTGGCACGGTGACGTCACGCCTGTGGTAGCGGCTTGAGCGGTTTCGCCGGCGGCGCGAAATACTGCCAGCTCCATTTGTAGAGCGGCAGCCCCGCGGCTTCGGCCAGCGCCACGTCGTCCCAGTCGGCGCCGACCATGAAGACCTCGCCCGGCGCACGGCCCATCTGGCGCAGCGCGTCGGCGAACTGCTCGCGCGAGGTGTCGAGATCGCGCGTGTCGATCTCGATCAACCGCGCCAGCCTGCCGCCCAGCGCCTCGTTCAAGGCTGCCTGCGGATCGCCGAGGCCCTGCAGCCAGCGACGATGGCGGAAGCGGTCGGCCAGCACCACGATCTCGCAGCTGCCCAGCCGCGCGATCTTCGCCGCCGCCTCGGCATCGGGCGACCAGCGAGTGCGTCCGCCCGAGAATCCATGCGTGAAACGCGACTGCACCGGCCCCAGCGCCGGCAGGGTCGTGGCCAGCACGCAGAGCGAGCGGCCGCGATCGAGCATGACGCCGACATAGTCGCGGTAGTCGAGCCCCAGCGCCTCGGCGCGGCGCAGACGCATCAGCGCCACCTCGCGCGAGGGCGGCTTCCACGCCTTCTCCGACGCCTTGCGCCAAAGATAGAGCTTGCCGAACCCGTCCAGCGGCGGACCGAGATTGTGGCCGATGCCGGGCCGGCGCAGCAGCGC
>JBDZUM010000145.1:0-2118 GCA_040255215.1 Rhodospirillaceae bacterium | reverse complement strand
AGCCGCGCAACGCGCCGCGCTGTGTCAGATCGGCCGCAAGTTGCGCCGGGCTGCTGAAAAACAGGGCATCGAAGCCAAGCTGCGCTGCAGCATCGACGTTGGTCCGGTTGTCGTCGATATAGATGGAGCGCCCGGGATCGATGCCCTGGCGGCTCGCCAGAAGCCGGAAGATGCGCGGGTCGGGTTTGCGCATCTTTTCGCGTCCCGACACCAGGATTTCCTCGAACAGCGCCAGCGACGGCAGGCGCGGCAGGCTTTCGTCGAACGTGTCGGCGGCCCAGTTGGTCAGGCCCAGCAGCCGCTGGCCCTGCGCCTTCAGCCGCTGCAGGATCTCGACGCTGCCCGCGATCTCGCCGCGCAGCATCTCCATCCAGCGCGGCCGGAAGGCCGCGATCTGGGTCGCGTAATGCGGGAAGGATGCGGACAGTTCCGCCATCGCCGCCGGCCAGTCATGGCTGCCGCCATCGGTCAGCCCCATCCAGGCGCCGTTGCAGACTTCCTTCAGGAAATGCTCGAGCTCGGCCTCCTCGTCGAACATCGTCTGGTAGACGTAACGCGGCTGCCAATCGACGATGACGCCGCCCAGATCGAAGACGATGGCGTCGTGGAAGGCGGCGTCGCGACTGGAAATCTCCGGAGCGGTCATGCAGTTTCTCGCCTTGAGGCGCGCATATTATGCCACCGCGTCGATGACGGATCGGAGAAAAGAATGACCACCGGCTGGACCGACTCCGCCCAGGCCTGGATCGACAATAACGGCGAGCATGGCGACAACTCGCGCCGCTTCATCCTCGATCCGGTGATGATCGAGCGGCTGGCGGCGCGGCGTTACGGGCGCGCGCTGGACGTGGGCTGCGGCGAGGGCCGCTTCTGCCGCCTGATGCAGGCGCACGGCATCGCCACAATCGGCATCGATCCGACCCAGGCGCTGCTCGATCAGGCGCGCAAGCGCGATCCGCAAGGCGACTATCGCGCCGGCGTGGCGGAGCAGCTCGATTTCCCCGACGCCAGCTTCGATCTGGTCGTTTCTTATCTGACCTTGATCGACATTCCCGACATCGACACCGCCATCCCCGAGATGGCGCGCGTGCTGGCGCCGGGCGGCTCGCTGCTGATCGCCAATCTCAACCCTTTCCTCACCGCCTGCCTCGACAAGGACTGGCAGAAGGACGCCGATGGCAAGCGCCTGCACTGGCCCATCGACAACTATTTGCGGCCGACCGGGCACTGGCTGACCTGGTCGGGCATTCGCGTCGTCAACTGGCACCGGCCGCTGGAGACCTACATGCAGCTGCTGCTGGCGCAGGGGCTTGCCTTGACCTTCTTCGCCGAGCCGAAACCGGTCGGCGGCGATGCCGATTTCATGGAACGCGGCACGCGCGTGCCGTGGTTTCATGTCATGGAATGGCGGAAGCCGAATTGAGGGGACAGGAAATGGCATCGCAGGACAGGAAAGTCGCCCTGATCACCGGCGCCGCGCGCGGCATCGGGCTGGCGACGGCGAAGCGCTTCCTCGACGCCGGCTGGCGCGTGGCGCTGCTCGACGTTCTGGGCGACACCTTGCGTCGGTCGGTCGACGCGCTCGGCCGGCCGGACGATACGCTGGCGCTGGAAGCCGACGTCTCCGATGCCGGATCGGTGCGCGACGCCGTGCGACAGGCAGAGCAGCGCTTCGGCCGCATCGACGCGCTGGTCAACAATGCCGGCATCGCCGTGTTCAAGCCGCTGCTCGACGTCACTCTGGAGGAATGGCAGCGCGTGCTGGCGGTCAACCTGACCGGCCCATTTCTGATGACGCAGCAAGTCGCGCCGATCATGCGCGACCAGGGCGGCGGGGCGATCGTCAACATCACCTCGATCTCCGGCCTGCGCGCCTCGACCCTGAGAGTCGCCTACGGCACCAGCAAGGCCGCACTGGCGCATCTGACGCGCCAGCAGGCGGCCGAGCTGGCGCAATACGGCATCCGCGTGAATGCCGTGGCGCCCGGCCCGGTCGAGACTGAGATGGCCAAACAGGTCCACACGCCCGAGATCCGCGCCGACTATCACGACCACATCCCGCTGGCGCGTTACGGGCTGGAGCGCGAGCTGGCCGACGCGATCTATTATTTGTGCAGC
>JBDZUM010000144.1:0-8309 GCA_040255215.1 Rhodospirillaceae bacterium | reverse complement strand
ATGCTGGCGGCTTGACCGCGGCCGCCGGGCTTTCGATAGTGGCGCCATCGCATCGGTGAGGGAGCGCCGTAGCGATCCGACATCGCGCCCGGCCGGCGCGCGATGCGGCAAGACCGGCCAAGGCCTATTCGTGTCCGACACCGCTTCCGTCGCCGTCAAACCCGCCATCGCCAAGACCACCATCGAGCAGGCGATTCTCGCCGGCCCGATCCTGCCGACGATATTGCGGCTGGCGGCGCCCAACGTTTTCACCGTCAGCGTCCAGACCGCCGTCGCCATCGTCGAGACCTGGTATGTCGGGCAGACCGGCATCGTCTCGCTGGCGGCACTGGCGCTGGTGTTTCCCATGCTGATGCTGGTGCAGACCACTTCGGCCGGCGCGATGGGCGGCGGCGTCTCCTCGTCGGTCGCACGGGCGCTGGGGGCCGGCGATACGATCAAGGCGCAGGCGCTGATCGCCCATGCCATCGTCATCGCCCTGCTGGCCGGCGCGGTGTTCAGCCTGGTCTTTCTCGGGCTGGGGCCGGCGATCTATCGCCTGCTCGGCGGCGACGGCGATGTGCTGGCCCGCGCCCTGCAGTATTCCGACATCCTGTTCGCTGGCGCCGTTCTCGTCTGGCTGCAGAACACGCTGGTCAGCGTCGTGCGCGGCACCGGCAACATGGGCCTGCCGACCGCAGCATTGGTCGGCGGTGCGCTGGTGCAGATGGTGTTGGGCGGCTTCCTGACTTTGGGCTGGCTCGGCCTGCCGGCGCTGGGCATCGCCGGCATCGGCTGGGGCATGATCTGCGGCGCCGCCTTCGGCGTCGGCGTTACGGTGATCTACCTGATGAGCCGGTATGCGCGCGTGCGCCTGCGTTTCGCGGGCATCGCGCTGCGCTGGCAATTGTTCAAGGACATTCTTTCGGTCGGCGCCATCGCCTGCCTGTCGTCGCTGCAGACCGTGCTGACAGTGGTGGTGCTGTCGGGCCTGGTGGCGCGCTACGGCACGACGGCGCTGGCCGGCTACGGCATCGGCGCGCGGCTGGAGTTCCTGCAGATCCCGCTGGTGTTCGGCATCGGCGCCGCACTGGTGCCGGCGGTAGGCATGAACTACGGCGCCGGCAACGGCGCGCGCGCCAAGCGCGTGGCCTGGATCGGCGCATTGACCGCCGGCGCCATCACCGGCGCCATCGGCATCGTCGTCGCCATCGTGCCCTGGCTGTGGGCCGGCATGTTCACCTCCGACGCCGCGGTGCTGGAAACCGCCTACGACTATCTGCGCATCGCCGGCCCCTGCTACGGCTTCTTCGGCCTCGGGCTGGCGCTCTATTTCGCCTCGCAGGGCGCACGCAAGGTGCTGGGACCGGTGCTGGCCGGCACGCTGCGCCTGATCGTCATCGTGCTGGGCGGCTTGCTGGTGGCGGCGCAGGACGTGCCGGTGACCTGGCTGTTCGCCATCGTCGCCGCCGCGATGCTGGGCTACGCCGTCTTCGCCGCCGCCGCCGTGGCGATGAGCCGCTGGACCCGCTGACGCCTCAGCACCATTTGGGCCGCGGCCCGCGCCCGTCATAGGTCGCGGCGAGGCCCATTGCCACCAGACCGGCGCCGAGATCCTCGCCGCTCTCGGTCGCCACGCGCGCGATAACGCGCCCGCCATACTTGTCGTTGGTGATCTCGTGCAGCACCACCAGCCGGCCCGCACTGCGCGTCTCGAGGAAATCGCGCGCCTGGCGCGCCTTGAGGCGTTCGGCCTCGCAGGCGCCGTTCAGTTCGGGCGCGTCGATGCCCAGCAGCCGCACGGCGGTATCGAGCTCCTGATTGATCCAGATGCGGGCGCGCACATTGAGCGTGTCGCCGTCGACGACCCTGACCACCATGGCCGGAATCGGTCCCGCCAGCGGCTCGCGCGGGCTCCAGGTGGCCAGCACGCCGCCACCGGCAACGGTGAGTCCGCCGACGGCTAACAGCGCCAGGCGCAGCTTGCCGGCGAGCAGCGGAGCGACGAGAGCGGACAGCGAAGCCATGCGCAATTCTAGGCTTCGCCTGTCCGGAACAAAAGGTGAATATTTTCCCTAAGCCTCTGGAATCGCTGGGTTCAACCGGCGATAGGCTCAGAAATCCGAGACCCGGCCCTTGATCGCCCAGTCGCCATAACGCGTCGGCTCCGGCCCTTCCGGCCCGCCGATCTCCTCGACCTTGGGCAGGTCTTCCTTGCGGGTGACCGGCTTGCCCGCGGGCTTGACCGGCGGTGCGGCCGGTGGCTTCTGCTTGTCCTCGCTCATGGCCGCAATATGGTCCCGGCCACGCCCCGCGCCAAGCTCTTGAAGCGCAGTCGGAATTCCATATCTCTAGGCACGTTCCGCGCAACGGTGCGCGGCCAGTCCATCCGGAGACCACGTTGAACCATTTTCGCACGTTCCTGCTGATCGCTGCGATGACCGGCCTGTTCCTGGCCGTGGGTTATCTGATCGGCGGGCAGGGCGGCATGCTGATCGCCTTCGGCCTGGCGGCGGCCATGAACCTGTTCGCCTACTGGAACAGCGACAAGATGGTGCTGCGCATGTATGGCGCGCGCCAGGTCGATCGCGCCTCCGCGCCGCAGCTTTACGGCATCGTCGAGCAGCTGGCGCAGCGCGCCGGCTTGCCGATGCCGCGCGTCTACGTCATCGACAACGACCAGCCCAACGCCTTCGCCACCGGCCGCAATCCGCAGAACGCCGCCGTCGCCGCCACCACCGGCCTGCTGCGCAAGCTCAGCGCCGAGGAAGTCGCCGGCGTCATGGCGCATGAACTCGCGCATGTGAAGAGCCGCGACACGCTGACCATGACGATCACCGCGACCCTCGCCGGCGCCATCTCCATGCTGGCCAATTTCGCGCTGTTCTTCGGCGGCAACCGCAACAACCCGCTCGGCATCGTCGGCGCGCTGGCGCTGATGATCCTGGCTCCGCTCGGCGCCATGCTGGTGCAGATGGCGATCAGCCGCAGCCGCGAATACGAGGCCGACCGCATCGGTGCGGAGATCAGCGGCCAGCCGCTCTGGCTGGCCTCGGCGCTGGGCAACCTGCACAATACCGCGCATGCCATTCCGAACGAGGCGGCCGAGCGCAACCCGGCGACGGCGCATCTGTTCATCGTCAATCCGCTGCATGGGAAGGGCGCGGACAGCCTGTTCTCGACCCATCCCAGCATGGAGAACCGCATCGCCCGGCTGCGGGCGATGGCCGGGCAGGGCATGGCGAACGCCGCGCGGCGCGGCCCGTGGGGATAGTCTCCCGGGTGCGCCGCGCGCCGATCGTGCGATCGGCGCCAGCTAAGGAAAGTTGATCCGCTCTTGACCGAGAATCCGTTGCAGAGCCGGCGCGTCGCGCTCGACATCTATGCCGCTGCCGGTCGTGGCGGGCGGCCGCTCGACGAGGCGATCCGCGAACATCCCGCCTATGGCCGGCTCGACGCGCGCGACCGCGCCTTCGTGCGCAATCTGGTGTCGACCGCCTTCCGCTATCGCGGCCAAATCGAGGCGCTGCTCGACGGCTTCGTCAGCCGGCCGCTGCCGCAGACCGAGGCGCTGATCGGCGACATTGTGCATCTCGGCCTGGCGCAACTGCTGTTCCTGGAGACGCCGCCGCATGCGGCTGTCGACACGTCCGTGCGGCTGGCGCAGCAGAGCGATCGCGCGCGCATGAAGGGTTTCGTCAACGCCGTGCTGCGGCGGGCGGGGCGCGAGGGCCGGGCGCTGGTCGCCCGCCAGGACGCCGCGCGGCTCAACACGCCCGACTGGCTGTGGCGCGGCTGGGTGCAGGCCTATGGCCCGGCCGTGGCGCACGACATCGCCGCCGCCCACCTGAACGAAGCGCCGCTCGATCTGTCTGTCAGGAGCGAGCCCGACAAATGGGCCGAGGCGCTGGGGGCGGATATCCTGCCGACCGGCAGCCTGCGTCGTCGACAGGGCGGCGCCGTGGCCGAGCTGCCGGGCTTCGCCGAGGGCGGCTGGTGGGTGCAGGACGCGGCCGCCGCCCTGCCGGCACGCCTGCTGGTTGACGTTGCGGGCCGACGCGTCGCCGATCTCTGCGCGGCGCCCGGCGGCAAGACGCTGCAGCTCGCTGCCGCCGGCGCCGATGTGACCGCGCTCGACATCTCGCCGCGACGGCTCGCCATGGTGAAGGACAACCTGGCGCGCACCGGGCTTGCGGCGCGGACCGTCGCCGCCGACGCGCTGAACTGGAAGCCCGACGCGCCGTTCGACGCGGTGCTGCTCGACGCGCCGTGCTCGGCCACCGGCACCTTGCGCCGGCACCCCGATGCCGCCTGGCACAAGCGGCCGAACGACGTGGCGCGGCTGGCGGCGCTGCAATCGCATCTGCTCGACGCCATGGCCGCGCTGCTGCGCCCGGGCGGCACGCTGGTCTATGCCGTCTGCTCGCTGCAGCCGGAGGAGGGCGAGCGCCAGATCGCCTCCCTGCTCGAGCGCGGCGCGCCGTTCGAGCCGGTGCCGGTCGCGGTAGAGGAATTGCCGGGCCTGGAGGCGGCGCTCGACGCCCGGGGCTCCGTGCGCACCCTGCCCAGCCACTGGGCCGAGCGCGGAGGGCTCGACGGGTTCTTCGTTGCCCGGCTGCGGCGGATCTGAGGCGCTGCGCCGTCTTGTCGGCGCTCTTTCCAAATACGGGCCAAGCTGTTACCTAATCCCATCATGCAGCAGCCGATCCGCATCGCGCCTTCGATCCTGTCGGCCGATTTCGCCCGGTTGGGCGAAGAGGTGCGGGCGATCGACGCGGCCGGCGCCGACTACATCCATATCGACGTCATGGACGGGCATTTCGTGCCCAACCTGACCATCGGCCCGCTGGTGGTGAAGGCGCTGCGCCCGCACAGCGCCAAGCCGTTCGACGTGCATCTGATGATCGCGCCGGTCGACCCCTACATTCCCGAGTTCGCCGCCGCCGGCGCCGACATCATCACCGTGCATCCCGAATCGGGACCGCATCTGCACCGCACCGTCCAGCTCATCAAGTCGCTGGGCAAGAAAGCGGGCGTCTCGCTCAACCCCGGCACCCCGGTCGCCGCGGTCGATCATGTGCTGGCCGACATCGATCTGGTGCTGGTCATGTCTGTCAATCCGGGCTTCGGCGGACAGAAATTCATCGACGGCCAGCTCGCCAAGATCGCCGAGCTGCGCCGGCGCATCGACGCCCAAGGCCGCAAGGTCGATCTCGAGGTCGATGGCGGCATCAATCCGCAGACGGCGAAGCTGGCGCGCGAGGCCGGCGCCGACGTGCTGGTCGCCGGCACCGCCGTGTTCGGCAGCGGCGGCGCCTACGCCGCCAACATTTCCCAGCTGCGCGGGAGCTGACCGTGGCGGATCGGCCCGCCGGTTCGGGCGGCTCGCTTCGCTCCGCCTGGTTCGCCTCGCCGTTCTACCGGTTGAGCCTGTCCGGCAAGGTGCCGCAGGCCTTCGTCGCGGTGCCGCCCGATCCCTGGCCGGGCGACGGCATGCGCGGCAACGCCATGCTGGCCGGCGAATTCGCCGCCGCCGGCCGCAAGCGGCTGATCGACGGCGATCCCTGGCAGCAGGACGGCGCGCCCGAGGACTGGCTGGCCGAACTCCATGGCTTCACCTGGCTGCGCGACGTCAAGGAAGTGGGCGGCGAGGAGCCCGCCCGCTTCGCCGCCGCCATGGTCGATGGCTGGATGGCGCGCAATGCCCGCGTCTCGGGACTGCCCTGGCGCGCCGACATTCTGGCCAACCGGCTGATCGCCTGGATCGCCAACAGCGCCATGATCTTCCGCGGCGCCGATCGCAGTTTCATCGAGCGCTTCTTTCGCAGCCTTGCCATGCAGCGGCGGCACCTGATGCGGCTGGTGCCGTCCGATCTCGCCGGCTCAGCGTTGCTGCGCGGCATCAAGGGGCTGGTCTACGCCCATCTGGCGCTGGCCGAGCGCGACGGACCGCTCGGCAGCGCGTTGCAGATGCTGACCCGCGAGATCCAGCGTCAGGTACTGCCCGATGGCGGCCATTGCGAGCGCAGCCCGGCGGTGCAGGTCGCCCTGCTGCGCGATCTGATCGACATTCGTGGCGCGCTGCTGGCGGCCCACAAGGAAGTGCCCTCCGCCGTGCAGTCGGCGATCGACCGCATGGCGCCGATGGTGCGCTTCTTCCGTCACGGCGATGGCGGGCTGGCGCTGTTCAACGACACCGACGAAGGCGATCCCTCGGCGCTCGACCTGCTGCTGGCGCGCTCCGGCGCTTCGGGCAAGCCGCTGACGCATGCGCCGCATAGCGGTTTCCAGCGCCTGTCGGCCGGCGGCACCCTGATCCTGTGCGATGCCGGCGCGCCGCCCGCCAGGCCATACGACGCCCACGCCCATGCCGGAACGCTGAGCTTCGAGTTCTCGGTCGGCAAGGAGCGCATGATCGTCAATTGCGGCGCGCTGCCCGGCGCCGATGCCGCCTGGCGGCGGGCCCAGCGCACCACGGCAGCGCATTCGACGGCGGTGATCGACGACACCAATTCGGCCGAATTGCGGGCCGATGGCAGCCTCGGCGTGCGGCCGGAAAAAGTGTCCTCGACGCGCAACGAATCGGAAGGCGCGATCTGGGTCGAGGCGCAGCACGACGGCTACCTCCGTCATTTCGGCGTCACCCACAAGCGCCGTCTCTATCTCGCCGCGGCCGGCAACGATTTGCGCGGCGAGGACGCCTTCGCCGGCGAAGGCGGCAAGCGGGTCAAGGGCGGCGGCAAGCCGTTCGCCGTGCGTTTCCATCTGCATCCCGAGGTGCGCGTGTCGCTGGTGCAGAACGGCGCCTCGGCGCTGATCCAGCTCGGCAACGGCCAGGGCTGGCGCTTCCGCTGCTCGGGCGCCGCCCTCAGCATCAGCGACAGCATCTATCTCGGCCTCAACGGCCAGATGAAGCGCATCGAGCAGATCGTGCTCAGCGGCACCTTGCAGCCCGACGGCGCGATCGTGAAATGGGGCCTGACGCGGGTCTGACGCCGGAGCGCAACGCCATGATTTCCCTTACCGACATCGAGGCCGCCGCCACGGCCATTGCCGGCGCAGTCGAATGCACGCCCTGCCTCGCCTCGCGCACGCTGTCGCAGCTCACCGGCGCCGACGTTCGGGTGAAGTTCGAGAACCTGCAGTTCACCGCGTCCTTCAAGGAGCGCGGCGCGCTCAACAAGCTGCTCAATCTGACCGACGACGAGCGCCGGCGCGGCGTCATCGCCATGTCGGCCGGCAACCATGCGCAGGGCGTTGCCTACCATGCCGGCCGGCTGGGCATTCCCGCCACCATCGTCATGCCGGCCTTCACGCCCTTCGTGAAGGTGCGCCACACGCGCGACTTCGGCGCCAACGTCGTGCTCAAGGGCGACACGCTTGCGGAGGCCGCCGCGCATGCGCGCGAGCTGGCCGAAGCGAAACGATTCGTTTTCGTCCATCCTTACGACGATCCGTTCGTCATGGCTGGCCAGGGCACGATCGCGCTGGAGATGCTGCGCGACATGCCCGATCTCGAGATGCTCGTGATCCCGGTCGGCGGCGGCGGGCTGATCGCCGGCAACGCCGTCGCCGCCAAGGCGCTCAAGCCCGGCATCGCCGTCGTCGGCGTCGAGGCGGCAGGCTATTCGGCGCTGTTCCAGATGCTGCGCGACGAGCCGGTGCAGGTGGGCGGCGACACGATCGCCGAGGGCATCGCCGTGCGCGACATCGGCGCGGCGCCGCTGGCCGTGTGCCGGGAACTGGTCGACGAGGTGCTGCTGGTCGAGGAAACCGCGATCGAGCGCGCCATAGCGCTGTTCCTCGAGATCGAGAAGACGGTGGCCGAAGGCGCAGGCGCGGCTGGGCTTGCCGCCATGCTGGCCCATCCAGAGAAGTTCCGCGGCCGCAAGGTCGGGCTGATCCTGTGCGGCGGCAACATCGACACCCGCCTGCTGGCCTCGATCCTGATGCGCAATCTGGTGCGCGACCGGCGCATCGTGCGCCTGCGCATCAAGATTCCTGACCGGCCGGGCCTGCTGGCCAAAGTCACCGCCGTGATCGGCGAGGCCGGCGCCAACATCATGGAAGTCTCGCACCAGCGCCTGTTCGGCCATGTCGAGGCCAAGTCGACCGATCTCGACGTGGTGATGGAAACCCGCGATTCGAAGCACGTCGACGACGTCATCGCCCGCCTCGAGGCTTCCGGCTTCAAGACCAAGCTGCTCGACACCGGGCTGATGGAATAGTGCCCGACTAGATCTCGGGTTTCATGACCATCAGCGCGGTTATCGTCGCCATGGCGATGAATGAAGGCCAACCCAGAAGGTACCAGAGACGAGCGGCGCGAA
>JBDZUM010000143.1:0-8319 GCA_040255215.1 Rhodospirillaceae bacterium | reverse complement strand
CGGTGCTGTTCGAAAAGGCCGGCCGCCGCCCGGGCCAGTTGCTGGGCAAGAGCCCGTGGCTGCAGTCGGTCCATGCCGAGGGCGCGGCGCGCCTGATCGGGCGCATCGTCGATGTGCGCATCGTCGGCGCCATGGCCAATTCGCTTTCCGGCGAGATCGTCACCGACGAAACCGTTCTGCGCCTCTCGCCGGCGATCGCGCAGCAGGTGAGCGCTTGAGCCGGGCGCCCGCCAGCGGCGGCAAGAGCGCGCGCGACGGTACGGTGCGGCTGGAATTCGACGACAACGCCTTGCTGCCGGCGCTGTTCGGCGAGCACGACCGGCATCTGGCGCGGCTCGAGCAGCTGCTCGACGTCTCCATCCTCTCGCGCGGCAACCAGATCGCCATCGAGGGCGACCCGACCATGGCGGAAGCCGCGCGCGCCACCCTGGGCACGCTCTATGGCCGGCTCAAGCGCGGCCAGGCCGTCGACATGGCCGAGGTCGACGCGGCGGTGCGGCTGGCCAATGTCGGCGGACCGACCGACGCGCTGGCGATCCGCACCCGCAAGCGGGTGATCATGCCGCGCTCGCCGGGCCAGGAAGCCTATGTCCGCGCCCTGCGCAGCAAGGAGCTGGTGTTCGGCCTGGGGCCGGCCGGCACCGGCAAGACCTACATGGCGGTCGCCATGGCGGTGGCGCTGCACATTACCGGCGCGGTCGATCGCATCGTGCTATCGCGTCCTGCGGTCGAGGCCGGCGAACGGCTGGGCTTCCTGCCGGGCGATCTGCGCGAGAAGGTCGACCCTTATCTGCGCCCGCTCTACGACGCGCTCTACGACATGCTGCCGGCCGACCAGGTGATTAACCGCCTGGCCTCGGGCGAGATCGAAATCGCGCCGCTGGCCTTCATGCGCGGGCGCACGCTTTCCAACGCCTTCATCATTCTCGACGAGGCGCAGAACACCACGCCGATGCAGATGAAGATGTTCCTGACCCGACTGGGCGAGGGCTCGCGCATGGTGGTGACCGGCGATCTGTCGCAGATCGACCTGCCGTCCGGCACCGTGTCGGGGCTGCGCGACGCGGTCGACACGCTGGGTTCGATCCGCAATCTGGAGATCGTGCGCTTCTCCGCCGCCGACGTGGTGCGTCACGATCTGGTGGCCGAGATCGTGCGCGCCTACGATTCGCGCGACGCGGCGCGGCGACGGACCCGCGACGAGCCGGCGTGAGCGCCCGGCGCCAGCCGGCGACGCCGGTCGAGATCGTCGTCCTGGCGCCGGCCTGGCGACGCGCGATCAAGGACGCGGTGCCACTGGCCCGCCAGGCCGTCCGCGCCGCCCTGAAAGGCGCCGGCCATGCCGGCGAACCCCGTTCGATTGCCGTGGCGCTGGCCGACGACGCGCTGCTGCGCGAACTCAACCGGCGCTACCGCAGCAAGAACAAGCCGACCAACGTGCTGTCCTTCGAGGCCGGCCTGCCCGACAGGCTGGGCGACATCGCCCTTGCGCTGGAGACGCTGCGGGCCGAGGCGCGAGACCAGGGCAAGACCCTGCGGGCGCATTTCCAGCACCTTCTGGTGCATGGCGCGCTGCATCTGCTGGGCCACGACCATGAGGAAACCGCGCCGGCAGAGCGCATGGAAGCGCTGGAGCGCGAGATTCTAACCGAACTGGGGGTTAGGGACCCCTATGCTCCACGGGCCGCCGCCGGAGCCCGGAAATCCGCCAAAAAGCGCATAATGCCAAAGCGTTAGACGATGGGGCGAGCGCCCGTCGCCAGACGTGCTACAGTCGGCCGACCATGAACCACGACCGAAGCAAGCCGGTCCCGCGCGAGCGCGAGGGGGCCGGCGACGCCCAGCGGCAGCCCGCGGACCCTGTCCCTTCCGCCGCACAGACTTCACAAGCCCCTGGCACGCCCAGCGCCCTCGCCACGCCTTCGGCGCTGTCGCGCCCGTCCGGCCTGCGCCGGCTGGCGCAAAAGCTCCTGCGCCGACGCGAGCCGGAGGACGCCATCCGCGACGCCATCGAGGAGCTGATCGAGGAGCAGCCCGTATCCGAAGGCGGCATCGGCGCCGACGAGCGCATGATGCTGCACAACATCCTGGCGTTGCGCGATCTGACCGTCGCCGACGTCATGGTGCCGCGGGTCGATATCGTCGGCATCGCCGCCGACACGCCGCTGGAAACGCTGGTCGCGGTCATGGGCAAGGAGGCGCATTCGCGCCTGCCGGTCTATTCCGGCTCGCTCGACGAAGTCACCGGCATGGTTCACATCAAGGACGTGCTGCCCTACTGGAGCAGCCACAAGCGGTTCAATCTCAGCGACATCGTGCGCCGCGTGCTGTTCGTGGCGCCGACCATGCCGGTGCTGGAAATGCTGCTGGAAATGCGGCGCACCCGCATCCACATGGCGATCGTGGTCGACGAGTTCGGCGGCACCGACGGGCTGCTGACCATCGAGGATCTGGTCGAGGAGATCGTCGGCGAGATCGACGACGAGCACGACATCGAGGAAACCACGCCACTGGTGCTGCGCAAGGACGGCTCGGTCGACGCCCGCGCCCGCGCCACGATCGAGGAATTCGAGCAGCGCTTCGGCAACGTCTTCCAGGAGGACGAGCGCGACGACATCGACACGCTGGGCGGGCTGGTGTTCTCGCTGGCCGGCCGCATCCCCGAGCGCGGCGAGATCATCCGCCATTCCTCCGGTATCGAGTTCGAGGTGCTGGACGTCGATCCCAGGCGCATCCGCCGCCTGCGCGTGCGCAACATCCCGCCGCTGCCCGACGCCGTGCGCTCGGCCTGAAGTAAATCGCCCGCGATGGCGGGTTGCGCCCGACGCGGGCCCGTCGCATAAGCCTGAGCCATGACCGCCGCCAGTACCGCCGCGATGCCGCGCCTTGCCGGGCTCGCCGCCCGCATTTCCGCCCTGCGCGGCTGGCGGCGCGCCGCCCTGGCCTTCCTCGCCGGCGCCATCGGCACGCTGGCAATGCCGCCGGTCGATTTCCCGCCGGCCATGCTGGTGGCGCTGCCGGTGCTGTTCCTGCTGACCGACGGGGCCGAACGGCCGCGGGCGGCGTTCTGGTGCGGCGCGTTCTGGGGCGCCGGGCATTTCGCCACCGGTCTCTACTGGATCGTCTTCGCCTATCTGGTGCCGCCGGCCGATTTCGCCCTGATGGGACCGCCCACCGTGCTGGGGCTGGCGCTGCTGCTGGCCGCTTTCGTCGGCGCCGCCATGGCGCTGTTCCGCCTGCTGTGCCGGCGGATGCCGCGCCTGATCGACGCGACATGGCGGCGCGTCGTGCTGTTCGCCGTCTGTTTCGTCGTCTTCGAATGGCTGCGCGGGCATGTGCTGACCGGCTTCCCGTGGAACCAGATCGGCCATGCCTGGACGATTTCCGACGCGGTGTCGCAGGTCGCAGCCCTGGCCGGCATATACGGCCTGTCGCTGCTCAGCCTGCTGGTCTTCACCCTGCCCGTGGCGGGGCTGCGCGCGACCATCGCCGCGGCGGCGCTGCTGATGGTCATGGCCGCCGGCGGCGCCCTGCGACTGGGCTCCGACCCGGGCGGCGAGCAGGAAGGCGTCTATCTGCGGGTGGTGCAGCCCAACGTGGCGCAGGCCGAGAAATGGATTTCGGGCCTGGCCAACGCGCATTTCGCCAAGACCGTACGATTGACGGGACTTCCATCGGACAAGCCGATCGCCATCGTCGTGTGGCCGGAAACCGCCGTGTCTTTCGCCCTGGCGCCCAGCGCTGGCCACCGCGAGGCGATGGCGCGGGTGACGCCCAAGGGCGGCTACCTGCTGACCGGCGCGCCGCGACCGACCTTCGGCGACAATGGCAGGCGCGAGGTCTACAACTCGGTCCACGTCCTGGATTCCAACGGCAACATCCAGGCCGACTACGACAAGTTCCATCTCGTGCCGCTGGGCGAATACCTGCCGCTGCGCGACTGGCTGCCGCTGGAGGATACGGTCGGGCGCGGCTCCTTCGAGGCCGGGCCCGGCCCGCGCACCCTGCGCCTGCCCGGCCTGCCGCCGGTGTCGGTCCTGATCTGCTATGAAATCATCTTTCCCGGCGCCGTGGTCGATCCGGCCGACCGGCCGCAATGGCTGCTCAATGTGACTAATGACGCATGGTTCGGGATTTCCAGCGGTCCATACCAGCATCTCGCCAACGCCCGTATGCGGGCGATCGAGGAAGGCCTGCCGCTGGTGCGCTCGGCCAACACCGGTATTTCCGCCATATTCGACTCCTATGGCAGGACCGTCGCGCAATTAGGTCTGGAAAAGACCGGCGTCATCGACAACGCGCTGCCGCACGCCCTGCCGCCGACGCCCTATGCGCGCTTCGGCGACTGGGCCTTCGCCGTGCTTCTGATCGGCATTGCCGCCTTGTGCGTCAATCCGCGCCGTTCAATAGTCCCAGTTGAATAGTGAACAGCGTTTTTTCGCGTGACATGGTGGGGGAAGCGCATACATTTGTATGCACGTTACTTATGACGCGAACGGCTTTGCGCTTGCCGTTACGCAACTGATTCGCAATACGGACGGAACCCGGGAAAGCAGGAGAAGAAGAGAATGGGCAGGCCACATCCGGTCGACGTGCATGTCGGCAGCCGCGTGCGTCAGCGCCGCACATTGCTCGGCATGAGCCAGGAAAAACTCGGCGACGCGGTGGGCCTCACATTCCAGCAGATTCAGAAATACGAACGCGGCACCAACCGCATCGGCTGCAGCCGGCTCTACGAGTTCAGCAAGGTGCTCGACGTTCCCGTCTCCTATTTCTTCGACGAGATGCCGGTCAACGTGCTGGTCGGCCGGCCGGGCGGCAAGGGTCGCGGCCGCGGCATGTCCGACAGCGCCGCCGATTTCCAGCACGAAAAGGATCCGCTGGCCAAGCGCGAGACGCTGGAACTGGTGCGCGCCTACTACAAGATCGTCGAGCCGCGCGTGCGCAAGCGCATCTTCGAGATGGTGAAGACCATCGGCCAGAGCAGCGCCGCCGCCGTCACCGGCCGCAAGGGCAAGCGCTAGCGCACGGGCCGGACAGGGCGACCGGCGGCTCCGTCGGCACCTGTCGGACGCGACATTTTCGTGGCTGCACCGACCGCCCGGACACCGGCGGCATCTCCCCTTGATTTTTTCGGCACAGGCGACGCAAATAAGGCGCTTTTCGGAAACCCCGGTTTCCGGCGGCCGTGGATGAATTTGGACGACTTGCGACCACGCAAAAAAACGCTAAGCGGATTGGGCGGCCGCGCCGTCGATCCCTGAGTCCAGCGATCGATGGGAGACAACAAGGCCATGGCCGCGCTCAAGGACTATCTCTTCACCAGCGAATCCGTTTCCGAAGGCCATCCCGACAAGGTGTGCGACCGCATCTCGGACGAGATCGTCGATCTGTTCCTCGCTGCCGACCCCTATGCGCGGGTGGCCTGCGAGACGCTGACGACAACCAACCGCATCGTCATCGCCGGCGAGGTGCGCGGCCCGCGCGGCCTGGTCGAGAAGAACGGCAAGGTCAAGGCCGAGAAGATCGAGGCCGTGGCGCGCCGTGCCGTGAAGGACATCGGCTACGAGCAGAAGGGCTTCCACTGGAAGAAGGCCAAGCTCAGCGTCTACCTGCACGGCCAGTCGGCCGACATCGCCCAGGGCGTCGACGCCAAGGGCAACAAGGACGAAGGCGCGGGTGACCAGGGCATCATGTTCGGCTATGCCTGCAACGAGACGCCGGAGCTGATGCCGGCGCCGATCCAGTACGCGCACAACATCCTGCGCGACATGGCCGCCGCCCGCCATTCGGGCAAGGAGAAGCTGCTCGGCCCCGACGCCAAGAGCCAGGTGACGCTGCAATACGTCAACGGCAAGCCGGTGCGCGCCACCGCCGTCGTGGTCTCGACGCAGCACGGCGAGAAGGCCGACCAGGACATGGTGCGCGAAATCGTGCGCCCCTATGTCGAGAAGGTGCTGCCCAAGGGCTGGATGCCGCCGGAGGAGCATTTCTACGTCAACCCGACCGGGCGCTTCGTCATCGGCGGACCCGACGGCGATGCCGGCCTCACCGGGCGCAAGATCATCGTCGACACCTATGGCGGCGCTGCCCCGCATGGCGGCGGCGCCTTCTCCGGCAAGGATCCCACCAAGGTCGACCGCTCGGCCGCTTATGCCGCGCGCTACCTGGCCAAGAACGTGGTCGCCGCCGAGCTGGCCGAGCGCTGCACCATCCAGCTTTCCTACGCGATTGGCGTCTCGCACCCGCTGTCGGTCTACGTCAACCTGCACGAGACCGGCCGGGTCAACGAGGCCAAGCTGTCGAAGGTGCTGCAGCAGCTCGTCGATCTCTCGCCGCGCGGCATCCGCGAGCATCTCAAGCTCAACCGCCCGATCTACGCCCGCACCGCCGCCTACGGCCATTTCGGCCGCAAGGCGGAAAAGGATGGCGGCTTCTCGTGGGAGAAGACCGATCTGGTGAAGGAGCTGAAGTCGGCGTTCGGGGCCAACTAGAACGCAGCAAAACCTGTCATCCCGGCCAAGCCGCAACGTAGCGCAGAACCGGGACCCATAACACCGTCTGTGACAGTGCGCGATCTCGGTCGCGCAGAGGCCGTTATTGGTCCCGGCTCTCCGCTTCGCTAGGGCCGGGATGACATTGGAGAAAGCATCCCTACAGCAGCGGCGCGAAGAGGCGGGCGGCGCCGGAGATCAGGCCGCGATAGCGGCCCACCGGACGGATGCCCTCCTGGCAGTCGCGCATCAGCGCTTCGGCGATCTCCGCCACCGCCTCTATATCGTCACGGCTGTAGAGCAGCGCCGTGACCTCGAAATTGAGGAACAGGCTGCGCGCGTCCATGTTGGCCGTGCCGATTCCGGCCACCGCATCGTCGATGACGAACGCCTTCATGTGCAGGGTCGGTCCCTGGTGCTTCAGGATGCGCGCGCCGGCCGCCTGCAATTCGCGCAGGTAGCTCATGCGCGCCATGTCCACCAGGCGCGAATCGGAGCGCTGCGGCACGACGATGCGCACGTCGACGCCCAGCCGCGCCGCCAGCAGCCAGGCGTGCATCAGCGAATCGTCGGGCACGAAATAGGGCGAGATCAGCCACAGCCGCTTGCGGGCGGCGAAGCTGGCCGTCAGCAGGGCGGCGAACAGCGGGTCATCCGGCACGTCGGGACCCGACGGCACGACCTGCACCACCGCCGGGCCGGCGGCCTGCGGCGGCGGCAACAGCGTGTTGTCGGGCGGATCGCCGCTGGCGAATGTCCAGTCCGACCAGAACACTTCCTGCATGATCTGCGCCGCCGGGCCGGCGATGGTGAAGGAAAGATCCGTCCAGCAATCGGGCGGGCACTGGGCGCGCAGATAGTCGACCGAAAAATTGCGCCCGCCGCTCCAGGCGACGGCGCCGTCGGCGACCACGATCTTGCGATGATTGCGCAGATTGGCCAGGCCACGGAACACGCCGACGATCAGCGGATTGAAATAGGCGATCCGTCCGCCCGCCGCGCGCAGTTCGGCCAGCGCCGCCTCGGGCAGGTCCATCGAACCGACGCCGTCGACCAGCAGACGCACGTCGACGCCCAACCGCGCCCGTTCGGCCAGCCGCGCCAGCACGTCGCGACCCGAGTCGTCGTCGGCGAGAATGTAGATCGCCACATGCAGGCTGCGCTGCGCGCCGTCGATGATGCGGCACACCGCGCGCCACGCCTCCATGCCGTCGCGTTCCAGCGTCACGCGATTGCCGTTGCTGGCGCCGGGCAGTTGCAGGCGGCGCAGCAGCCGGTCGAGATCGACGGTGCGGTCCTCGGGCAGTTCGCCGGCATCGGCCAGGCGCAATTGCGCCTTGCGCCGCCGGCGCTTCTTGCCCAGCGGCAGTTTGCGGCCGCTGAACACGAAATAGAGCGGCACCACGAGATAGGGCAGCAGCACGACGCCCAGCAGCCAGGCCAGCGTCGCCGCCGGCGAGCGGCGCACGCGCAGCAGATCGGGGATCACCGTCAGCGGCAGCACCACCGCACCGATGATAATTCCGTACTGCAGCAATATGTCGAAGGACATTGCAGGACCGTCTTGGCGTCGCGTGCGTGCGACTGGCGAACGCAGGAGCGGCGATTGTAGGTGGCGCGCCGTCGGCTGTCATGCCTGCAGGCCTGACGTGCGGCTTGCCGGGCTGGCGCGGCACCGCCGCTGCGGCCTATCCTGCGCCCCTCACGAACGGCTGACGGGGAGCGAGACGATGAACGGAGCGGAAAGCCTGGTGCGGACGCTGGTGGCGGGCGGCGTCGATGTCTGCTTCACCAACCCGGGCACGTCGGAGATGCATTTCGTGGC
>JBDZUM010000231.1:0-1814 GCA_040255215.1 Rhodospirillaceae bacterium | reverse complement strand
TGATCCTGGCCGCTGGCGTACGCACCGCCTTCGGCGATTTCGGCGGCGCGCTGAAGGACGTGGCGATGACCGATCTCGGCGCCCATGCCGCGAAGGCGTCGCTGGCCAAGTCCGGACTGAAGCCCGAGGACATCGACCACATCGTGTTCGGCAGCACCATGTTCCCCGACCGCGATTCGATGTTCAACGCCCGCGTCGTCGGCATCAAGGCCGGGCTGCCGGAGGAAACCAGCGCGCTGGCCGTGGTGCGGGCCTGCGGCACCGGCCTGCAGGCGCTGGTCTCGGCCGGGGCGCAGATCCAGACCGGCCACAGCGAGATCGCGCTGGCCGGCGGCGCCGACAGCTTCAGCCGCGTGCCTTTCGTCGTCACCAGCGCGCGCTGGGGCCACAAGCGCGGCCCGCAGGTGCTGGAAGACCAGCTCGACTGGGCCTATCGCTGCCCGTTCAGCCAGGAGCTGATGGGCGAGACGGCGGAGAACCTGGCGGCCGACTACCAGTACGGGCGCGAGGCGATGGACGATTGGGGCCATATGAGCCAGCAACGCGCCGGCAAGGGCATCGACTCCGGCTTCCTGGCGCGGCAGATCGTTCCGATCGACGTGCCCGACGGCAGGAAAGGCACGCGCAGCTTCGCGGTCGACGAGTTCCCCCGCCCCACGGTGACGCGCGAGAAACTCTCGACGCTGAAGCCCGCCTTCAAGAAGGACGGCAAGGTGACGGCCGGCAATTCGTCTGGTGTCACCGACGGGGCGGGCTTCATGGTGGTGGCCGACCGCGAAGCGGCCGAGGCCAAGGGCCTGGCGCCGGAAGGCCGCATCGTCGACTGGGCGACCATTGGCGTTCCACCGCGCATCATGGGCGCGGGCCCGGTGCCGGCCATCGCCAAGCTGCTGGAGCGCACCGGCAAGAAGGTCTCCGACATCGACTATTTCGAGATCAACGAAGCCTTCGCCGTCGTCAACCTGCATGCCGAAAAGCAGCTCGGCATTCCGCGCGACATGACCAATCTCTATGGCGGCGGCATCTCGATCGGCCATCCGCCGGGCGCCACCGGCGTGCGCATGACCATCACCGCCCTGCAGCACCTGAAGGAGACCGGCGGCCGCTATGCCGTGGTTTCCATGTGCCTGGGCGCAGGTCAGGGCATGGCGATGCTGGTGGAGAACCTGCAGCGCTAGAGAAACGACGGCCGGATGCGGTAGGCTTCGCGCCAGCAACCAGGCGCGAAGGGAACAGGGCATGATCGTCATCCACCATCTGGGCGTCTCGCAGTCCGACCGCATCGTCTGGCTGATGGAGGAGCTCGGCCTGCCCTACGAGCTGAAATGGTACAATCGCGGCCCCGACCGGCTGGCGCCGCCGGAATATCTGGCGCTGCACCCCGCGGCCACCGCGCCGGTGATCGAGGATGGCAATGTCGTGCTGTCCGAATCGGCGGCGATCGTGCAGTACATCTGCCATCGCCATGGCGGCGGGCGGCTGACCGTGGCGCCGGAGAGCGACGACTTTCCGCACTATCTCTACTGGCTGAACTTCAACAACAACATGCTGAGCCTGTTCTTCGCCAAGAACGCGCTGCGCGCCAACGCGCACGGGCCCGACGCCGAGCGCATCGGCGGCCTGCTGAAGCGGCGCGAGGACGGGTATTTCCGCTTCCTCGAGCAGCGCCTGGGCGAGGCGCCCTATCTCGGCGGCAGCGCGCTGACCGGCGCCGATATCATGTCGGTATTTCCGCTCACCACCTTGTCGCTGTTCGGCGGCCGCGCCATCGACGACCTGCCCAACGTGCAGGCCTATCTCGCCCGCATCAAGGC
>JBDZUM010000230.1:0-1848 GCA_040255215.1 Rhodospirillaceae bacterium | reverse complement strand
TCGGCCGTGGTGGCGATCTCCATGTCGTGGATCTGGGTGCGTTCGTGATAGGCGGCAATCAGATGCTCGCGGCGGTCCTCGATCCACTTGATCGGCGCGTCGAGCTTCCGCGCGATGACCGGGATCAGCAGATCCTCGACATAGGTCAGGCCCTTGTAGCCGAAGCCGCCGCCGACATCGGGGTTCAGCACCTGCACGGCGTTCTCCGGCAGTTGCAGCGCGTCGGCGATGGCCGTGCGATGCACGAACGGCACCTGCGAGACGTTCCACACCACCATGCGCTCGTTGTGCGGGTCCCACTGGGCGACGATGCCGCGCGTCTCCATCGCCTGGCCGGCGCCGCGCTGGATCTGCAATCGCTCACGCACGACGCAGGCGGCGTCGGCGAAGGCCTTGTCGGTGTCGCCGCAGGCGACGGGAATGCGCGCGGCCAGATTGGATTGCAGGTCCTCGTGCACGCGCTGGCCGTCGTCGGCCATGGCGCGTTCCAGGTCGATTACCGCCGGCAGCAGGTCGTACTCCACGCTCACCAGCTCGGCGGCGTCTTCGGCGAGATAGCGGCTTTCGGCGACGATGGCGACGATCGGCTCGCCGACATAGCGCACGACGCCGTCCGCCAGCACCTGCGGGCCGCGCGGGTGGCGCAGCACCGGGTTGGGGTGGCAGTCGGGCAGGATCCTGGCGGAGTCGGGCAGGTCCGCCGCCACGAACACCGCCTGCACGCCGGGCGCCGATCGGGCGTCCTCGACATTGACCTTTATAGAGGCCCGCGCCGCCTCGCTGCGCACCAGCGCCACATGCAGCATCCCGGGCAGGCTGATGTCGTCGACATACCGGCCTTTTCCCTGGATCAGCCGGTCGTCCTCGGCCCGTGTCTGGCGCTTGCCGAACAGCATAGCGGCCTCCTGATGGTTCGAAATTATATTACGATAATCTCGTATTACGGTACTAGACAATTATGCCGAAGCCGGACAGATTTGGCGCTGGACGAAATCATGGGAGGCGGCGATGGCGCTCGCGGAAGTCAACGGCACGGAGCTCTGGTACTGGATTCAGGGCAACGGACGACCGCTTCTGCTTTGTCCCGGGCTCGGTCTCGATCATCAGTACTACCGCTTCGGCGAACCGCTGCTGCGCTCGGTCGCCCAGACGGTCCTGCTCGATCCGCGCGGCATCGGCCAGTCGCGCAAGGATTCGCCGAAGAAAGTCACCTACACGCCGGAGCTCTGGGCCGACGATTTCGCCGCCCTGTGCCGGCATCTCGGCCTGGACAAGGTCGATATCCTCGGCTCGTCGCTGGGCGGCTCGATGGCGATGGCGTTCGCCGAGAAATATCCGGAACTGACGCGCTCGCTGATCGTGATCGGCGGCTTCGCCCAGCTCGACCGGGCACTGGAAACCAATTTCCGCCTGCGCCAGAAGATCATCCGCAAGCTCGGCATGGGCGAGGAAATCGCCGATTTCATGGGGCTGTCGACCATGACGCGCGAATTCATGGAATCCGATGCGGGGCTCAAGGTGATGCAGGCCAATCAGGCCAACATCCAGACCAACTCGCCCGAGCTCTACATCGCCTTCCTCGATTCGATCCTCTACTGGGGCCGCAAGATGCCGGGGCAGGAGAAGGAGCCGCTCTTCACCACGCGGCTCAAGAACATCAAATGCCCGACCCTGGTGATCGCCGGCGACAACGACTATTTCATTCCCGCCTCGTTCTCGAAGCAGATCGCCGAGGGAATTCCGGGATCCGTCTATCGCGAAGTGAAGAGCGGCGGCCACATCCCCTTCATCGAAAAGCCGCAGGAGACGGCGGCGCTGGTGAAGGAGTTCCTGACCGGCCTGCGCTGA
>JBDZUM010000142.1:0-8652 GCA_040255215.1 Rhodospirillaceae bacterium | reverse complement strand
TCTCCGGCTCGCCGCCGTTCTCCGCCTTGCGGCAGTCGGCTTGCGCCGGCGGACAGTTCTGCGTTGGAAACAGCGATGTCGTCAGCCCGATATCGCCCAGTGCGGCCATGGCGATCTGCTGGCGCAGGCCAGGCACGTTGGCCTTCCAGCCGAAACGACCGACCGCCGGCTTTTTCGCGATCGCGTCCCAAGCCATGTTGAGCCGGCCCGAGATGCCGTCGCCGTCGCGGTCGTCGGGATCGGCCAGCGCCTGCAACGTCTCTTCCGGAATGGCCTCCAGCAATCCCATGCCGATCACCGCCGGCGCCACGCGTGCCGACACCATGACCTCCGGCCCCAGCGCGCCGAACGCCATGTCGACGAAATCTAGTCGCGGGGCGCGCAGCGAATAGGTCTCGCCGTCGCCGTAGCGGCCGGGAATTTCCCGCCACGTCACGGCGGCCCGGCCCTCGGGCTTCAGCCCCTGAATGGCGCGGTCGTTGAGCTGGTCGCCATAGGCCGGATGCGGCAGCGGCCCGCCATCCTCGGCCCGGCCCGGCACGCTGAGCCGCACCAGCATCGACAGCATCTCCTCGTCGGCCCGCTCCGGCGGCAGGCCGCGCCCATCGCGCAGATGGCAGCCCGAGCAGGAGACGCGGTTGAAGCGCGGCCCCAGCCCGTCGAATTTCCGCGTCGAGGACGGCGCGATCACCCAGTTGGTGTTGAACAGCCGGTTGCCGAAAAAGAATCCGCGCCGGTCGTCGACCGGCAGATTGGCCGCCGGATGGGTGAAGGCGTTCTGGTTGGTTTCGCCGACGCTGGTGGCGCCGCCCAGCGACGCGCCGATCGGTTCGGATGGCTGCGATGGCGTCTGCGCGTTGACGGCGGTGGCGAGGAACAGCCCCGCCAGCGCCACGCTGCACGTCCGGAGCGACATGTGCCTATTGCGAGGAGACCGAGATCAGCACGCCCAGCTTCGCGCCCGCATCGGCCAGTGCCGCCGACAACTCCTTGAACGCCGTCACCGCCGCTTCCGCCGCCTTGCGCTCGGGGCTGCCCTTGGGCGAGGCCAGCACCTGGTCGAAAGGCTGCGGCAATGCCGCCACCGCCGCCTCGGCGCGGTTGATCAGCCCGATCACCCGCACGTTCAGCGCCGCATCGCGGCTCGCCAGCAATTCGTCCAGCCCCGGCCCGGTGAAGCCGCCGTAATCGCCGAACCAGACGTTCCGGATGCCGCGCAAATCGTAGATGAAGTCGTTGCGCGTGGTGTCGGAGAAGCAGGAATGCTCGTCCTCCTGGTCGCCGCTGTCCAGCGCCACCGCCAGACGCTCGCTCATCAGCTCGTGCCCGGCCAGCATCGCCATGCCGGTGATGATGCGGCCCAGCGCCTCGCGCTGATCGAGGGCGGCGAATTTGGCGGCGTAGTTGTCGGCCTTGCCCGGCTCCCACGCCTTGACCAGCCCGGCCAGGTCGTCGACCAGCATCTGCGTCACCGTCTTCAGGTAGAGGCGCCGCCGGTCGTTGTTGCCCTTGCCGGCGACGTAGTCGTCGGCCTTGCGGTCGCCCGGGCCGATGGCGCTCATGTCCTGGCCCCAGAGCAGGAACTCGATGGCATGCCAGCCCGTCGTCACGTCGGCTTCGTCGCTGACCTGGTCGCGCTCGAGGATCGCCGCCGGCGTCAGCTTGACCTTGGTGTCGTTGACCAGCCCCGCCTTGGCGTTGCCCTTGACGTAGTCGATGAACGCCTCGTTGAGCGGCCAGGCGTTGATATGCCCTTCGGGCCCTTCTTCCTGCGTCTGCGCATTGGCGAAGTCGATCGGCCCGTCGTAGAAGCGGAAGGTCTCGGTCTGCAGATAGGGAATGCGCGCGTTCATCCACGCAAAGCGCGCCCGCGCCAAGGTGATGGCGCTGGGCTTGGCGAGAAACGCCTCGATCGCCTTCTGCATGTGGAGCGCCGCTTGATGGCTGTCCCTGTAGCTCTCGTACACAACTGTCGAATAAGCGGCGATCTGCGGCTTGGCGTCGAAATCGAAAGCCTTGGGATCGGTCGAGCCGAGCTTGTAGCTCTGCGGCACGCTGCCGCCTTCGCCGCCCTCTCCCGCTTCGCCTCCCTCGCCGGCCGCCAAGGCCGACGACACGAACAGCCCGTTGGGAATGAGGTTGTGGTCGATCGCGGCCGTTCCCGCCGCACCCGTCAGCACGTAGGCGCCGACGCCGATCCAGATCTTGGCTTTGCCCTTCATCGTACTCTCCCGCTCAACCTTGCCGATCGCGCGAAAGAGTATCGCTAATGCAACTTGTTCTCAATGTCAGACCCTGCGACAAAGCCGCCGACGGATACCGCGGCGGCTTCGCGCAAGTGCCTGATTTTTAGTCAATTTGGGACGCCGAGTGCTACGGCCAACTATGCTGTCCGCCCGGCTCGACCACGCCGCTCAAGCCGCTGGCGGCCGATCCCGGCTGGTCCTTCAGCGCCGCATCCGCCAGCGACACGATGCCGACCAGCCGCTTCTCGCGGCTCACCACCGGCAGGCGCCGCACCTGGATGTCGCCCATGTTGTCGACCACCTCGTCGACCGACTGGTCGTCGTAGCAGTATTTCACCTCGCTGCTCATCACGTCGCCGACCCGGGCGCGCCCGTCGCGGCCCTCGGCGATCACCCGCACCGTGATGTCGCGGTCGGTGATGATGCCGACCAGCTTCTCGTCGTCGCCCACCGGCAGGAAGCCCAGATCCTCCTTCACCATCAGCCTGGCGGCTTCCTCGACGCTCTGCTCGGGCCGCACGATGTGGCAGTCGCTGGTCATGATGTCCTGTATCTTCATCGCTGATCTCCTTTCGTGGCTTTGCGGTTTCGCCCGCCGCCAACCCCTGTTCCCTCCGCCTCGCGCTCGGGAAACAGCGGCGCATCCTCCTGGTCCGCCAATTCGGGAAAGACGCCCTGATTGCGCACCGTTTCGAGCGGTTCGACCGGTTCGCCATACGGGCGCAAGGTCGGGTCGGCGACGGTGCGGCGCACCGGCGCGCGGGCGGTATCGGCGTTGGTTTCCTGCGCGATCAGTTCGCGCGCCCGCTCGACGTAGTCGTCGAGCTGCCCCGGCGGGCTTCCGGCATCGCGCCACAGGCTGCGGGCGCGCTGCATCAGGGTAAGGGATTCTTGCGGCATCGGCTGGCTCCTTCCTTTGCCAACCAACCGGCCGCGGCGGTCACCTGTTCCCGCGGCGCATCGCGCGGAAAGGATTCTGTTTCAGCGCATCACCAGAATGCCGCGCGCCGCCATGGCGTCGATGAAGCCATGCACCTCAGCCGACACGTCCGCCTCCGGCCGGCCGGACGCTTCGGCCATGTGCTCGACGATGCCGGCGATGCTCTTGCGCCCGTCCATCAGCCCCATGATCTCGGTGGCCTCCGGCGGCGGCAGCACGGTGCCGTCCTCGTCCTGCAGCAGCCACATGCCGCGTTCGCGGTCGAGCGTGTAGTTCAGGCCCGGCTTCAGCATCGGCACCTTGCGGTCGTCGAACACGGTATCGGCCATGGCCGCCTCCTTCGTCAGTCCAGTCGCGATTGATGCGCCAGCGCGGCCGGCGGCACGAACTTGGCCATCACCGCCTGCAGCTTGTCCTTGAACGGCGCCACCACGTGATCGTCGCCGCGCAGCATGGCCTCGATGCCCGCCTCGGCGACGTCGCGCGGATCGGCCAGCGACCCCTGCGCCGTGCGGGTCGCGCCCGCGCCGGCGCGCTTGAACCAGTTGGTGTCGGTGGCGCCGGGCAGCAGCGCCGTCACCGTCACCCCCGTCGCCATCAGCTCCTCGCGCAAGCCCTCGGCGAAGGCGTAGACGAACGCCTTGGTCGCGCCGTAGACGCTGGCCATCGGCAGCGGCGTCAATGCGGCGATCGAGGCGGTGAACAGCAGCCGCCCCTGGCCGCGCTCGACCATGGCGGGCAGGAATTTCTTGGCCAGCTGCACCATGGAGACGGCGTTGGTCTGGATCATCGCCGTTTCCTTGTTGAGATTGGTGCCGTCGACGAACGACCCCCAGACGCCGACCCCGGCATTGCTGGCCAGAACGTCGACCGGCCGCTTCAGACGCGCCACCGCGTCGTAGAGCTGGTGCGGCCCGTCGGCATAGGCGAGATCGGCGGCGATCGGCAGCACGATGGCGTCGGGAAACTCGGCCGTCAGTACATGCGCCGCCCGTCCGATGCGTCCGTCGTCGGCGGAGGAAATCACCAGATCGTAGCCGCGGCGCGCCAGCCCGGCGGCGATCTCGAATCCGATGCCGCTCGAGCCGCCGGTGACGACGGCGAGCTTGCGGGCGGAAACGATCTGGCGGCTGGGCATTGCGGCATCCTCGCGTGGCGTTTACGCATGCAACGCCCGCGCGAGCCGCACTGTTCCCTATATCTTGTGCCGGCCGCCCAGTACCGCGGCCGCCGTCTCAGTCGGCGAATCCCGGCGGCGCCACGAAACCGCCGCCGGCCCGCGCCATCGCTCGCGCAAAGGCAATGGTGCCGCGGTCGCCATGCTCCGGCCCGATCGCCTGCAACCCGATCGGCAGGCCATCCTTCGAACGCCCGGCGGGAAACACCGTCGCCGGCAGATAGGCCAGCGTCGCCAGCGAGGCCCAGAAGATCTGGTCGAAATAGGGCTGCGGCCGGCCGTTCACCGTCAGCGTGCGCGCGCCCACCGGCCCGTGGTCGTGCGCGAAGGCCGTGGTCGCCATGATCGGGCACAGCATGATGTCCCACGAACGGAAGAAGTCGCGCCACGCCCGCCGGATGCGATTGCGCATCCCGTCGAAACCCAGCCAGGCGCGATGGTCCAGCACCATCGAGCGCGCCATCTGCGCCGGCCGCGAGACGTCGGAAGCGGCGAAGGCTGCGGCGGCGCGTTTGTTGTGCTCGTACATCTCGTCCGGCACGCCCGCGCCGACCAGCGAGTTGAGCAGCGCCACATAGGCAGCCCGGTTCGCCGCCGCATCGATCTGCGGTCGCGCCGCGTCGGACACGATCGCCCCCTGCTGCGCCAACAGGTCCGCCGTCGCCTGCAGCCGCTCGGCGATCGGCGCATCGACCGGCGCGATGTCGTCGCCGCTCCACAGCGCTACGCGCAATCCCTTCAGCCCCTCGGCGCGCGGCGCCGGCAGCTCGAGCCGCCAGCCCGGCGCCATGCTCGGTCCCGGCCCTGCCACCACGTCGAGGCAGGCGGCGAGGTCGTCGGCCGAGCGCGCCAGCGGACCGACCACGGCGAGATCGGGCGTGCCTTCCATGCCCGGCAGCGCATGCCCGTCCATCGGCACGACGTTCCAGCTCGGCTTGTGGCCGTAGACGCCGCAGAAATGCGCCGGGTTGCGGATCGAGCCGCCGATATCGGAGCCGAACTCCAGCCCGCTCATGCCCGCCGCCAGCGCCGCCGCCGAGCCGCCCGAGGAACCGCCCGGCGTGCGCGAGAGATCCCAGGGATTGCCAGTCTGGCCGTAGATCTCGTTGTAGGCCTGGAAGTCGCCCAGCATGAACGGCACGTTGGTCTTGCCCAGCACGATGGCGCCGGCCGCCTTCAGCCGCCGCACGGCTTCCGCATCCTCGGCCGCGATATTGCCCTTGAAGCCCGGCGCGCCCCAGGTGGTCGGATGGCCCTTGAGGTTGAAGCTCTCCTTCACCGTCATCGGCACGCCATGCAGCGGCCCGCAGCTCTTGCCCGCCGCCAGCGCCGCATCGGCGGCCTTGGCGTCCGCCAGCGCCCGCTCGAAATCGCGCACGACCACCGCGTTGATCGCCCCGTCGAAGCGTTCGATGCGACCAATGAAATGCCGCGCCAGCTCGACGGCGCCGATCTTCTTCTCCAGCACCATCCGCGCAAGCTCGCTCGCGCTCTTGAAGGAAAGCGTGTCGTCGGTCATTCCGGATCCTCTGATGGCGACGGGCCGAACCTTAACATTGCGGGCCGGCGCGAGTGAACCGCCCTATTCCGCCGCCACCGCGCGCAATCGCGCCGTCGGCGTGACGTTCATCAGCATCTGCGCCGAACCGGCGATCAGGCCGATCAGCACTGCGAGCTGCCAGGCCAGATCGTAGGAGCCCAGCCAGTCGTAGATCAGCCCGCCGCCCCAGGCGCCGATGAAGGAACCGAGCTGGTGGCTGAAGAAGGCGACGCCCGAGATCGTCGCCATGTAGCGCAGGCCGAACAGGTGCACCACCAGTCCGTTGACCAGCGGCACCACGCCCAGCCACAGCGTGCCCATGACGGCGGCGAACACCAGGGTCGAAGTCACGGTCGGCGGCGTCATGAAATAGGCGGTGATGGCCAGCGAGCGCACCACGTAGATGCCGCCCAGCAGCACGCGCTTGGAATAGCGCCCGCCCAGCCAGCCGAACAGGAACGAGCCGAAGACGTTGAACAGCCCGACCAGCGCCAGCGCCGAAGCGCCGAGCGTCGGGTCCATGCCGCACAGCGCCAGATAGCTCGGCAGATGCGTGGTGAGGAACACGAGCTGCAGGCCACAGACGAAGAAGGCCGTCGCCATCACCATGTAGCCCGGATGCGTCACCGCCTCGCGGATGGCGCTGCCGGCCGATTGCGGCGGCCCCAGCTCGTCGCGCGCCACCCGATCGGCGCCGCCGGCCCAGAACGCCGCCGGCAGCATCGCCGCCGCCATGGCGACGAAGGCCATCAGCGCCACCTGCCAGCCGTTCGAGGCGATCAGCGACTGCGCCAGCGGCGAGGCAACGGTCAGGCCGAGCGAGCCGATCGCCGAGACGCTGCCCATGGCCACGCTGCGCTTGATCGGCGACACGGTGCGCGAGGTGATCGCCATCGACAGGCTGGAGGCCGTGCAGGACAGCGCCAGGCCGATGCCGATGCCCGCGCCCAGGGTCAGCTCGAACGCCGACGTCGTGTTGATCATCAGGATGAGGCTGCCGATATAGAGCAGCGCGCCGGCCACCGTCACCTTGCGGAAGCCGAAACGGTCGGCAAGGATCCCGGCCAGCGGCTGCGACACGCCCCAGACGATGTTCTGGATCGCCAGCGCCAGCGAGAAGTCGCCGGCCGTAATCCCGATCTCGCGGATCAGATGCGGCTGGAACAGGCCGAAGCTCTGGCGCATGCCCATCGACAGGCTCAGCATCATCGCCGCCCCGGCCAGAATGGACCAGCTCTGCAGGCGGCTGAGATCGTCGCGGTTCAAGGCGGTGATGGCGGACACGGGAACTGGCCTCGCACACGGTGGGACCGAGACTGTGCCGCCCCCGCCCCGCCCGCTCAATTGAATTCCCCGCATGACCGCGTGAGAAAATGGCATGGGTGGGTTGATCTGGCGCTATGGGCGCTGTTGGATTCGCGGTGACGGCGGCGGGTCGTACATCCCACCGTTCGGCGGCTCATCGCAGGGCCAAATAGTCCAAGCGATAGTTGCTCCGCTCCGTGGAACTACCGCTGCCATCTGACTTGGTGACGATGTTGCCGACGACATTATACGTCACCGTCTTGGCCGGCCTGTCCGCGATCTCCGACGAGGCCGGACGGTTCAGCCCGTCATGCAGGAAGGTCTCGACTAGAGTCGAGAACATTGGACAAAAGAAATTGCCGCGATGTACGCGGTCCGTTCGATTACAAGTTCACCTGCTAAGTCGAGATCCGCTTTCCTCGAGGAAAGATCATCTCTTAATTCCCCTCACTTTCTCCCATTGTTCTAAAACGCCTTCGAGCCATTGGCGGTTAGTTTCCCCCTTCGCTTCGGGATCAAAGTAGCAGCCAAGTTTAGTAAACATGAATTCTCCCAACTCTTTTTCATCAAGATGCATCGAAAGCAGCTGACGAATTTCCTGTGCTGCCTTAGGAACCATTTCCGGCGCTTCTGTTACCATTGCTTGGACTGCATCAAAATCGCTATTGAACTCATCTGCCCAGTCTTCATGCAGATAGCCGCCTAGGAGTTGGAATGAAGCTTCGAAGTTCTTTTTCATGGCCGTATTGGAAACCCTGTATGAATGCGGTAACCAAGGCTAAGCAGTACCACGTCCATAAGCTACTAATTAAGATCAAGCAGCATACTTAGGACGACGATCAACGTTCATTGCCGTTGATCTATCTCGATCGTTCCCACTATCTTATGATGTCCTCCAACCATTCGCGGCAATGGCGGTGACGGGGTAAGGTCTGTGCCTTCATCGTCATCCTCACAATCGAATGTCGGAAGCGATTACTGATCTCTCGACAATACCACCATGCCGATATCGAGGGGCTTCTCGTAGGTTCCATGATCCCAGGTGACCTGCCATTGGAAAACCTGCTTCGAGCCTTCGCAGGAAATTTCTCCCGACACAGGCCGGGCATAGCCCCCATAGATTATGAGAACAGAAAAATTCGAACTAGCGTTGGGACGCCCTTCGGTTCGAGACGAAGGACTGGCGGGCTGAATTGGTCTGTCGCTGATCTCAGCTCCCCATCGATCCAGAAGTCTTGCAAGGCACTTCTCATAGGCAGCGCCGCTTTCGTCGACTAACTTCCCTTGCAGATACATGACGGCGTCGCCCGGAAAGAAACAGCCACCGGTCCCGACGACCAGCGCGATCGCGGCCAAAACCTTGCCCCTCACCAAACCTCCATTGGACCTTCATCGTCCGGCATGTAGTGCGCAGCCTCCGGGCCTCGCTGCCGTTCATCATGCA
>JBDZUM010000141.1:7567-8789 GCA_040255215.1 Rhodospirillaceae bacterium | reverse complement strand
AGGACATCAGCCCTTACGATCTGCAGACCATCAGTGCCCGCTTCCACGTCGGCGCGCTGTTCGTCTATCCGCTCTTCGCTCTGCCGCTGTTCTATCCGCTGCTGGCCTTCGGCCCCGACACGGCGCTGTTGCTGCTGGCGCTGCCGCGCCTTGCCTGCCTCGCCGGTGTGCTAACGCTTTGGGCGCGACTGCTGCCGGTTAGCTGGCGCTGGCAGCTCCTCTTCCTGCCGGTCGGGCTGGGCGCCGCTGCAGTGCACGATTTGTGCTCGGCCAATGTCGTCGCTTTCGAGACGCTTGCCCTGTGGCTCGGCATCGGCGCGCTCTGGCGTGGAAGCGCCGGCCGCTTCGCCGGCTGGATCGGCGTGGCCGCTTTGCCCAAGCTGCTGTGGCTGGCATTGCTGCCGTTGGCGCTGCGGCATGGGCGCAAGGCGTGGCGCGTCGTCGTGCTGGTGCTGGGTGTGGCAGCGGCATTGTTCGCTGTGTGGATAGCTGTGTGGCCGGAAAGCTTCGGCCAGTGGTTCGCCCATGCCCGCATGACGGCGACGTTCCGCTACAACATGTTCACCCTGCTGCGCAGCATCGTCGCGATGCTGGGCGGCGACGTGACGGGCGATTATGTGGGGCGCATCGAAGCCTGGGGTTACGGGCTGTGGATCGGCCTGGTCGGCCTCGTGCTGCTGCGTGCGGTGCGTCGGGGAGTCGGCCTGCGCAGCCTTACCCTGCTGGCGCTGGCGTCATTGCTGGCGGTCTGGCCCGGCAATCTCTCCTATAGCTGGCTGCCGCTGCTGCCTCTGGTGCCGGTGGTTGCGTTCTTTCTTGCCGCTAACGGAATGACGGCGGCCGCTCTCATGCTTGCCGCCCTGTGCCTGTGGCCGCAGCCGCTGCTCGACTGGACCGGGCCGGGCAACGTCATGGGGCAGGGCGCTTTCGTCGCCGTCGCCGCGTTGTGGGCCAGCCTGGCGGTTATCGTCGCGCGCTGGCCCGCCGCGTTCGAAGCCTGGCTCGGCGGACAGGCTCCAGCGGCGGATTGATTGTCGCCGCCGCGCGCCGGATAATCGCGCATGGCTCGGCAGGCGAAGCGGCTCCAACATCCGGCCGGCGGATCGGCATGAGGGCGTTGCCGCGCGCGCTCTTCGGGCTCGTCTTGCTGATGCGGCCGTGGGACTGGGCGCGCAATCTGCTGCTGCTGGCGCCGGTGGTGTTCGCCGCCCATGCCTTCGAT
>JBDZUM010000141.1:3026-7467 GCA_040255215.1 Rhodospirillaceae bacterium | reverse complement strand
TGGCGCTTGGCGCGCTCTATGCACTGGCGCTGCGCCGGCTTGGCGTCGTCGACGTACTGGCGGTGGCCATCCTCTACGTGCTGCGCATCAATGCCGGCGCCGCCCTGATGGGCGCGCAGCCTTCGGTGTGGATGGTGATCGTCGCCTTCCTGTTCGGGGTCTTCGCCGCCCTGACGCGGCGGCGCGACGATGTCATGGCAGCGCTCGAACAGGGCGGCGAATCGGGCCGGCCGGGCTACAACGAAGGTTTTCTCAACGTCGCGGTGTCGGTATTTCTCACCGTGCTGGTGATATCCTACGTCATGTACGTGACCGATCCCACGATCGCCGAGCGCACCCGCATCGACCGGCTGCATTTCACTGTGCCTTTCGTCGTTGCCGGCGCGCTGCGTTACCTGCAGGTGATCCTGGTCGACGAAAGGCCCGGCGAGCCCTTCCGCCTGCTGTGGCGCGATCCACTCACTCTGGCTCTGGCGCTGGGCTTCATCGGTACGCTGGTGGCGCTATTCCATGCCTGAGGCGCTCGCCTCCCTGCCGACGCGGGCCCTGTCCGGTTTCGGCCGCACGCGCCATTCGCTGGCGCGCTTGGCGCGACCGCAGCGCCGACCGCAGCTCGCGCCACTGGTCGACGACACAGAAGGGCCGGTGCTGGCGCGCGGCTTCGGCCGCTCCTATGGCGATGCCGCGCAGCGCGAGGGCGGGCTGGCGATCGACATGACGCGGCTCGACCGGCTGGTCGATTTCGACGCCGGCAGCGGCGTGCTGGTGTGCGAGGCCGGCATGCGGCTGGCCGAGATCGACCGGCTGTTCGCCGCGCGCGGCTTCTGCGTGCCGGTGGTTCCCGGCACGTCCTGGGTCAGCGTCGGCGGCGCCATCGCCGCCGACATCCACGGCAAGAACCACGACAAGGCCGGCAGCTTCGGCGATCATGTCGAGTGGATCGACCTGCTGACCGCCGACGGCAATCTGCGTCGCATCGATCCGCTGGGCGCCCCGGCGATCTTCGCCGCCACCATCGGCGGCATGGGCACGACCGGCATCATCGTGCAGGCCGCCCTGCGGCTGCAGCGCGAAACGCGAACCGCCATCGCCGTACGCCAGCGCAAGCTGACCGATCTCGACGCGCTGCTGGCGGCGCTGGCCGGCCATCGCGCCGGCGCCACCTACAGCGTCGCCTGGGTCGATGCCATGGCGCGCGGCCGCCATCTGGGGCGGTCGGTGCTGGAAATCGGCGAGCCGGCCGAAGGCGCGTCGGCGACAGCGGAACCCCGGGCGCGGCGACTGCCCGCCACGCCGCCCGACTGGCTGCCGTTGCGCCTGATCGGCCGCGCCTTCAACGCCGCCTGGCTGGCGCGCCTGCCGGCCGCCGGCCGCGACCGGATTCTCCCGCGCCAGCGCTTTTTCTATCCGCTCGATGCGGTCGCGGACTGGAACCGCGTCTATGGCTCGGCTGGCTTCCACCAGTTCCAGTGCGTGCTGCCCGACGAGCGTGCGCCGGAAGGCTTGCGCCGCCTGCTCGAGGCGACATCGGCCTCGCGCGCCGGCTGCCTGCTGGCAGTGTTGAAGACCATGGGGCGGGCCGGCCGCGGCTATCTCTCCTTCGCCATGCCAGGCCATACGCTGGCGCTGGACATTCCCGCCCGCGCCGATGCCGGCGAATTGCTGGGCGCGCTCGAGCGCATCGCGCTCGACTGCGGCGGCCGCGTCTATCTCGCCAAGGATTCGACGCTGTCGCGCGAGGGCTTCGCCGCCATGTATCCCGAGCTGCCGCGCCAGCAGGCCGTGCTGGCGCAGATCGATCCCCAGTCGCGTTTCGCCTCCGATCTGTCGCGCCGGCTTGGCATCCACGAGGCCACGCCATGAACGACCTGCCGCAGGACGGGCAAGCATCCGAAGCGCCGCCGCCGGCCGCGCCGTCGCTGCTCGACGATGCCTGGGCGATCTTCGGCGCGTCCTCCGGCCTGGGCCGCGAATTCGCCCGCCAGGCGGCGATGCAGGGCAAGGCGCTGGTGCTGGCCGGGCGCGACAAGGCCGATCTCGATCTCGACGCGCGCGATCTGGTGCTGCGCGGCGCGCCGGCGGTGCGCACGCAGCGCTTCGACGCCCTCGATCCGGCCGATCCAGCGCGGGCCGCCGCCATGCTCGATGCCGCGCTGCCGGGCCGGTTCAACGCCGTGATCGCCTTCGGCCTCCTGGGCACCCAGGCGGAATTCGAAGCCGACCCCGCTCGCGTGGCGGGCCTGATGACCACCAACACCGGCGCCGCCATCGCGCTGATGCTGGCGCTGGCGCCGCTGATGGAGCGGCGCGGCGGCGGCCGGCTGGTGGTGGTGGGTTCGGTCGCGGGCGATCGGGTCCGCGCGGCCAATCTCGTCTATGGCGCGTCGAAAGCGGCGCTGCATGGCGCCTGCGCACCGCTGCGCGCAAGGTTGGCGAGGAGCGGCGTCAGCCTGACCCTGTCGAAGCCCGGCCCGCTCGATACGGCGATGACCTTCAGCCAGAATCGCGGACTGCCGCTGGCCGATGCCGGCGACTGCGCGCGCGATCTGTGGCAGGCGGCATATTCCGGCAAGGTCGAGCGGTATTTTCCCCGCCATTGGCGCTGGATCATGCTGGTGCTGCGCCTGATGCCCGGCGCGCTGTTCCACCGGCTGAAGATCTAGCAGGTCGCCATTTTCTCGCGATAGGGCCGCAGCAGGGCGCGGGCGATCACCACGTTCTGGATTTCCGTCGTGCCGTCGAGCGATTCGGCGATCTTGGCGCAGGCGAACAGCCGCGCCACCGGCCAGTCGTGGCGCAGACCGTTGGCGCCCATCGCCGCCATGCACTGGCCCAGTCCGCCGGTGGCGGCACGAGTGGCGAATTTCTTGGCGTGCGCCGCTTCGACCGAGGCCTTGCCGTTGCGGTCGAGCGCGGCGGCGGCGTCCTGGGTGACGATCCAGGCCGCATGCAGATCGGTCGCCACCTCGGCCAGCGCCCATTGCAGTCCCTGAAACTCCGCCAAGGCCTGACCGAAGGCGCGACGCTCGGCGGTGTAGGCGAGGGCGGTGTCGAGGCCGGTTCGCAGGCTGCCGCAGCACATGGCGGCGACGTTGATACGCGCCAGATCGATGGCCGATAGCGCGGCCTTCAACCCTTCGCCGGGCGGTACCACCTGGCGCTCGGCCGCGAGACGCACGCCGTTGAAGCGCACGTTGGCGATGGCGGCGGTGTGGCCGCCGATCACATCGTAGGGCGCGCCGATCTCGAGCCCCACCGCGTCGCGCGGTACCAGAAACCCGGCGATGCCCTTGGCGCCGGCGCCCGCTTCGGTCTGGGCGAAGACGAAATGCTCGTCGATATGCGGCGCGTTGCTGACCCAGGCCTTCTCGCCGTCCAGCCGCCAGCCCGCCCCGTCGCGTTGCGCCAGAGTGCGCAGCGCCGCCGCATCGGAGCCGCCCTGCGGTTCGGTCAGCAGGAAGCCGGTGAGCTTCTCGCCGGCCATCAGGCTCGCCAGAATCTCGCGATGCCAGGGATGGCTGGCATAGGCGGCGATCGCCGCCATGCAATATTCCTGCGGGATGTAGGTCAGCGCGCCGATCGGGTCGCCGCGGCCGATGGCTTCGGAGATCTGCGCCATGGCGCGCGCCGAGAGCGCGTGTCCGCCCATCTCGCGCGGCACCAGCAACCCTTTCAGCCCGCCCTGGCGATAGGCGTCCCATACCTCGCGCGGCGGCTGGCGTTGCCGCTCGCGCTGCAGGGCGGTGTCGGCGGCGACCGCCGCCACCTCGCGGCCGGCCGCAATCAGCCGACTCTCGTGCTCGTCGAAATCGGAATTCATGCCTGTTCCTTCCCGCCACGATCATCGACCGCAGCGTCGGAGCAGGCGAGCGCCAATTGGTCGCGGCAGGGTTCAGCGCGGTCCGGCGAAGCGGCGCAGATCGGTCGAGGCGAAACGCCAGTCCGGCGTCTCGATCGCCGCGCCATCCGACAGTCGATGCCAGACCCCGCCCTGGCGATTGCGCAGCACATGGATGCTCTGCGCCGGCATGAAACTTTGCGCCAGCAGCACGAAGGGTTGCCCGTCGGCAGCGCGTGCCACGTCGAGCACGATGACGGCGTGGCCCGGGCTGCCGCCCTGGATCAGGACGTCGCCGGGCTCGACGTGGCGTACGCTGGCGATCGGCGTCAACTCCCGCTGCAGCGACAGCGAGCCGGCATAGGTGAAGACGATATCGAGCCAGCGACGCAGACTGTCGCGGCCGTCCTCCAGGCGGGTTCCGTCGCGCCACGACACGCGATTGCCGCTGACCACCGGCAGCCGGCCGCGCAGATAGGCGGCGTAGGCGTAGCGGTCGCCGGAGGTGAAGTCGAAGGCCAGCGCCTCGCCTCGTCCGCTGGCGTGCAGCCACTCGGCGCGCAGGCGGATCACCGCGTCGGCGCATTGCTGCAGGTCGCGCCG
>JBDZUM010000141.1:0-2926 GCA_040255215.1 Rhodospirillaceae bacterium | reverse complement strand
CAGCAAGATCCTGAGTCGCAAGCGAATCTCCCGTTCCGTGCGCCAGATTTGCCGGCGATTGCGGCGAATCCCGGGTCGGTACCGCGGCGGTGGGCTGGACAAAGCGGCTGCCGCGCCCGATAGTTTCGTATGAACGCCCGTTCATACGGGCGCCCACTCTCGAGGGAGAGCGAACCATGCATGTCGGCATGTCGGTGGTGTTCCAGAACACCGGGAAGCAGGTCTCCGACTTCCAGATCTATCGCGACGAGCTGGCGCTGGCCGAACTGGCCGAGCCGCTGGGCTTCGAATCGATTTGGTCGGTCGAGCATCATTTCACCGACTACACGATGTGCCCCGACGTGACGCAGTTCCTGTCCTACATGGCGGGACGCACCAAGACGGTGAAGCTGGGCTCGATGGTCATCGTCGTGCCCTGGCACGATCCGCTGCGCGTCGCCGAGGAGATCTCCATGCTCGACAACCTGTCGGGCGGCCGCATGATCCTTGGCCTGGGACGCGGCGCGGGCAAGGTCGAGTTCGACCGCTTCCGCGTCGACATGGGCGAGAGCCGCGAGCGCTTCGTCGAGGGTGCCGAGATGATCCTGCAGGGTCTCGAGCGCGGCTGGTGCGAATACGACGGCAAGTTCTACAAGCAGCCGCGCGCGGCGATCCGGCCCGAACCGTTCAAATCGTTCCGCGGCCGCACCTATGCCGCCGCCGTCTCGCCCGAGAGCGCGCGCATCATGGCCAAGCTCGGCATCGGCATTCTCATTATCCCGCAGAAGCCGTGGCGCGAGGTGGCGAAGGAACTCGACGAATATCGCGGCATCTATCGCGAGGTGAACGGGGTGGAGGCGCCGCAGCCGGTGGCGGCGGGCTGGACCTTCGTCGACAAGAGCGCCGAGCGGGCGCGCGAGATGGCGATGAAGTATATCGGCGGCTACTACCAGACAGTGCTGGATCACTACAATTTCGCCGGCGACCATCTCGCCAAGACCAAGGGCTACGAGTACTACGGCAAGATGGCGGAGAAGATAAACCAGCACGGCGCCGACAAGACCATCGAGTATTTCACCGATCTGCAGGTCTACGGCACGCCCGAGCAGGTCTACGAAAAGATCATGGACATCCACAAGCGGGTGAACAACTCGTCCTATGTCGGGGTGTTCTCCTATGCCGGCATGCCGGCCGAGGAGGCGCAGCGCAATCTGCGCCTGTTCGCCAGCGATGTGATGCCGGAGCTCAAGAAGTTCGATGCCGGCCAGCCGATCGACCAGGCGGAGATGCTGAAGACGGCGGCCGAGTAAGAGTTAGCGGAGGAAGAAGAACCAAGACGACGAAAGCCCCGGCGGGTCTCCCGCCGGGGCTTTTCAATTGTCGCAGGGTTTTCTGTTCAGTCGGCCGGCAGGCCGAACAGGCGGCGATACCACTGCGGCAGCCAGCGGTCGGTATCGATGCCGAAGGCCAGCATGAAGGAAGTCGTCACCACCGCCAGGAAAGGCAGGATGCCGACGCTGACCATCACCACCACGATCTTGAGAACCAGGGGATCGAGCGGCATGGCCATGCGCGCCATCCAGAACAGCATGACCGCCGGGCCGAGCGTGGCCAGGTACCAGGCGCCAAATCTCGTGAGCATTTTTGCCCCATCCAAATGCACGAAACGTTTAATGCATTTGTCGGTAGCAGTGTCGAAACGTATAGGCAAGACGCATACCACGGTATCGGTTATCCCCTGCAACGGGATAATTTCGTTCCCGGGCAGCATTTTCGATCCGCAAAACAAACGCTTGCGATCGCAAGCTGCGGTTTCGCTCGAAGAGGAAAAATATTTTGCGGATGGTGCCCCGAGTCGGATTTGAACCAACGGCCTACCGCTTACGAAGCGGTTGCTCTACCACTGAGCTATCGGGGCATTCCGGGCGGGCCGGAAGCATTGGCCGATCCGGATTTAGCTTGTCCGTCAGCGGCTTGCGCCCTGAGACCGGGTCCGGAAGCGGCAACGCCGCAATGCGGGGCTGCTTATAAGGCGGTTCGTCCGGCGAGGCAAGCTTGGCCCATCCGCTACCGCCGCAGATCCAGCCGGTAGAACGGCAGTTCGCGGTCCGGCACGGCGTCCGACGGCATCAGCCGCTTGAAGCGACAGCCCATCGCCTCGTAGAAGCCTGCGGCGTGCGGATCGGCCAACACGGTCATCTCCCGACCGCCCAGCATGCGCGCTTCCGTCACTGCATCCTCGAACAGCGCCCTGCCGACGCCAGTGCCGATCGCCAGCGGATCGACGAACAGCAGATCGAGATCGACGATGTCGCCTTCGGCCGCCAGTGCGTAGACGCCCAGCGGCCGGTCGGACTCGTCGACCGCCACGACGACGGGATTGTCGCGGATCCTGGTGCGGGAGATCGTCAGCGCCACGCGGCTTTGCGCCATGAACGCCGCGTCGTAGCCCCAATGCGCCTTCGAGCGAAAGCACAGTTCGCTCAGTGCCTGCGCCTCGCTCTGCCTGGCGGCGCGCAGGCGCATGTCACTTGCCCCGCTTCTGGAACTTCTCGCGCACGGTTTCCGGCAGGCCAGCCGGATCGACCGGGATGCCGTACATCTGCATGTTGTGGCTGTGGCACAGCTGGTGCAGCGAGAAGGCCTGCAGCATGGCGACGTGCCGGCCCATGGCGTCCTGCGTCTGGTTAATGGCTTCCTTGGTGGTCTTGAGCGCGAACATCGGTTTCTGCGCGATGCGCTCGGCCATCTTCAGCGTGTAATCGGCGAGCTCGGCGCGCTTGACCACCTGATTGACCATGCCCAGCGCCCGCGCCTCGTCGGCGCTCAGCCAGTCCGAGGTGAACAGCCACTCCTTGGCCTTGCGCACGCCGATCTCCCAGGGATGGGCGAAGAACTCGACGCCGCACACGCCCATCTCCAGCACCGGGTCGCGGAACTGCGCATC
>JBDZUM010000229.1:0-1899 GCA_040255215.1 Rhodospirillaceae bacterium | reverse complement strand
GGCGCCATGATGGCGACCCTGCGCTGCGACCATCCCGACATCGAGGCCTTCATCGAGGCCAAGCGCGAGCCCGGCCGGCTGCGCATGTTCAATCTCTCGGTGCTGGTCACCGACGCCTTCATGGAAGCGGTCGAGAAGGGCGATCCCTGGCCGCTGACGTTCAACGGCACGGTGTTCAAGACCGTGGCGGCGCGCGATCTGTGGGATCGGATCATGCGCGCCACCTACGCATATGCCGAACCGGGCGTGATCTTCATCGACCGCATCAACCGCGCCAACAACCTGCATTACTGCGAGCATATCCACGCGACCAACCCATGCGTTACCGCCGATACGTGGGTGCAGACGACGCAGGGTCCGCGCCAGGTCGTCGATCTGATCGGGGTCGCGACCGATCTTGTGGTCAACGGGCGTGTCTTCCCGACCGAAGGGTTTTTCGCTACCGGCCATAAGCCTGTCGTCAGCCTGCGCACCCGCGACGGCCGCTCGCTGCGGCTGACGCCGGACCACAAGGTTCGGCGCATCGCGACGCGCACCCGTTACCGGATCGAACACGAGTGGGTCGCTGCCGCGGACCTGCAGGCCGGAGATCTGGTGGCGCTGCACGATCATCGCGCGATCGCCGATTGGGCAGGCCCCTACGATTTCGATCAGGGTTATCTGATAGGCCTGCTGATCGGGGACGGCGCACTGAAGGAGGACAAGGCCGTTCTCAGTGTCTGGCCTCAGACCAAGGTCGCCAATGGCGAAGAAACGGCGGACGGCAGCGCCGGCATCATGGAAGGGGCGCTGGCGGCAGCGCGGCGATTACCTCACCGGGCGGATTTCGCGGGCTGGATGGATGTTGCCGGTCGCGGCGAGAAGCGACTGGCTCTAAGCGCCGTGCGCGACCTCGCGCTGGAGCTCGGAATGCGTCCAGGCGACAAGGCGATCCGGCCGCAACTCGAGCAGACGTCGTCGGCGTTCCATCGAGGTTTTCTGCGCGGCTTTTTCGATACCGACGGTTCGATCATCGGCAGCCAGGCCAAGGGCATCAGCGTTCGCCTCGCCCAGAGCGACCTCTGTCGCCTGGAAGCGGTGCAACGCATGCTGTTGCGGCTGGGAATCGTCGGCACGATCTATCGTAACCGTCGGCCGGCCGGGAAAGCGCTGTTGCCGGACGGCCGTGGAGGCAGTCGCGAATACGCCACCCGCGCTCAGCATGAATTGGTCGTCTCCGGCGAAAACCTGGCCCGGTTCGCCGAACTGATCGGGTTCGCCGATACGTCCAAGGCGGCGCGTTTGAACGCCTTGCTGGACAGTTACAAGCGTCAACGCAATCGCGCACGTTTCCTTGCCGAAGTGGAAAGCGTCGAAGCCGATGGCGCGGCCGACGTGTTCGATGTCCAGGTGCCGGGCGTCAACGCGTTCGATGCCAACGGCTTCTATGTCCATAATTGCGGCGAGCAGCCGTTGCCGGCCTATGGCGCCTGTCTGCTGGGGTCGATCAACCTGGCGAAGCTGGTGCGCGATCCGTTTACCGAGAACGCGCATCTCGATATGGATGCGCTGGGCGAACTGGTGCCGCTGGCCGTGCGCATGATGGACAACGTCGTCGACGTCTCGCGCTATCCGCTGCCGCAGCAGGAGCACGAGGCGCGCGCCAAGCGCCGGCTCGGGCTGGGCGTCACCGGCCTGGCCGACGCGCTGATCATGTGCGGCGCGCGCTACGGCAGCGCCGACGCGGTGCGGCTGACGGAAACCTGGCTGCAGGCGGTGCAACGCCACTCCTACCTCGCCTCGGCGGCGCTGGCGGCGGAGAAGGGCGCGTTTCCGCTCTACGACCGCGACGCCTATCTGGCGGGCGAGACCGTTTCCCGGCTCGAGGCCGACGTGAAGGCGAAAATCGCCGAGCACGGC
>JBDZUM010000140.1:0-9012 GCA_040255215.1 Rhodospirillaceae bacterium | reverse complement strand
AGAACGGTGCGGCGGGTGAGAGATAACGGCATGGCGGTCCTGAAACGCTGCAAACGCGGGAAAGTGCTATCGCTGCCGGGCCAATAGGTCAAATTTGTGGCCTGTCGGTTCCAATTTGACTGTCATCCCGGGCGAGCGCAGCGAGACCCGGGGCCTATAACGACGGGCCTTATAGGTCCCGGCTCTGCGCCCCTGCGGTGCTTGGCCGGGATGACAATTCAGGAGGAACGCCGACATGCCTTCTCTTACGAAGGCGGGACCCCGCCATCCCCGTCAATTAACCCGCTCGTTGTCGTCGATGTTGCGGGCCAGGACTTCGCGCTTGCCGACATGGTTGGCCGGCGAGACGACGCCTTCGGCCTCCATGCGCTCGATGATGCGGGCGGCGCGGTTGTAGCCGATCTGCAGGTGGCGCTGGATGAAGCTGGTCGAGGCCTTGCGCTCGCGGGTGATGATGGCGACCGCCTGGTCGTAGAGATCGTCCGATTCGCCGCCGCCCTCGCCGCCCATGCCCGCAACGGCGCCGCCGCCCTCGCTCTCCTCGGTGATCGAGTCGAGATAGGACGGCTCGCCCTGGCTGCGCAGGAACTTGACCACCTTCTCGACCTCGCCGTCCGACACGAACGGGCCGTGCACGCGGGAGATGCGGCCGCCGCCGGCCATGTAGAGCATGTCGCCCTGGCCCAGCAGCTGCTCGCCGCCCTGTTCGCCCAGGATGGTGCGGCTGTCGATCTTGGACGTCACCTGGAAGGAGATGCGGGTCGGGAAATTGGCCTTGATGGTGCCGGTGATGACGTCGACCGACGGGCGCTGCGTCGCCATGATGACGTGGATGCCGGCGGCGCGCGCCATCTGGGCGAGCCGCTGGATGGCGCCCTCGATGTCCTTGCCGGCGACCAGCATCAGGTCGGCCATCTCGTCGATGATGACGACGATGAAGGGCAGCGCCTCGAGATCGAGCGGCTGCTCCTCGAAGGTGGCGCGCATGGTTTCGGGATCGATGCCGGTCTGCACCGTGCGGGTGATGACCTCGCCCTTTCGGCGAGCCTCGGCGACGCGCTCGTTGTAGCCGGCGATGTTGCGCACGCCCAGCTGGCTCATCAGGCGGTAGCGGTTCTCCATCTCGCGCACGACCCATTTCAGCGCCACGATGGCCTTGCGCGGCTCGGTGACGACCGGCGTCAGCAGATGCGGGATGTCGGCGTAGACCGACAGTTCGAGCATCTTGGGGTCGATCATGATGAAACGGCAGCGCTCGGGCGTCATGCGGTAGAGCAGCGACAGGATCATGGTGTTGATCGCCACCGACTTGCCCGAGCCGGTGGTGCCGCCGATCAGCAGATGCGGCATGCGGGCCAGATCGGCGATCACCGGCGAGCCGCCGATGTCCTTGCCGAGGATCAGCGGCAGGTTGTGACGTTCGTCCTCGTAGTCCTTGGTCGACAGCAATTCGCGCAGGTAGACGGTCTCGCGCCGCTGGTTCGGCAGCTCGATGCCGATGACGTTGCGGCCGGGAACGGTGGCGACGCGCACCGAAACCGCGCTCATGGAACGGGCGATGTCGTCGGCCAGGTTGATGATGCGCGAGGATTTAGTGCCGGGCGCCGGCTCCAGCTCGTAGAGCGTGACCACCGGGCCGGGACGGACCTTGACGATCTCGCCCTTGACGCCGAAATCGGACAGCACGGTCTCCAGCAGCCGCGCGTTCTGCGTCAGCGCGTCCTCGTCGACCTGGATGTTGACGGCGCCCTTGGGCGCGGCGGCGAGAATGTCGATGGGCGGCGTTTCGTACTGGCCGAAACCGAGCCTGAGCTGCGCCTGCTTGGTGCCCTGGCGCGGCTTGCGCGGGGTGACGACGCGCGGCTGATGCACCGCCACGCCTTCGCCGTCGATGGTGGTGATGCCGGGCTCGTCGATTGCCTCGTCGATTTCGGTCCCGTCGATCTCCGCATCGTCGGCGGTGCGGTAATCCATGTCGTCGGCCGGGGCCGCGAAGGGGCGTCGCGTCGCGGCCGCCTCGATCTCGCCGGCGAGGGCGGTGGCTTCGCGCGCCAGGGTCGGTTCGGTGCGCCGCCGCCGGCTGCCGGCGGAAGTGCCGCTCGGCCAGCGCAGATGCACCCGGTCGAGCCGCGTGAAACGCGCCAGCCGACTCCACAGGGTTTCCGCCGCCGGCGGCTGGTCGAGCGTGCCGGCGAGATCGGCCGGCGGCGTCTCGAGCTGGTCGAACACGCTGGGCTTGCTGTCGCGCCGCGCCAGGCGCCAGACGAAGCGCAGTGTGGCGAGGACGGCCATCAGCAACAGGGCGATGCCGCGGAACAGCAGGCGCACGATCAGCGGCCAGTCGTCGCGTTGCATGGCGAGTGTGGGCACCAGGCAGAGCAGCGCCGCGCCGCCGAAGCCCAGCGCCAGCAGCCCGGCGGAGAGGCCGTTGCCGACCACGAAGGAATAGGAGCGCACCACGTCGCCCAGTTCGCGGCCGGTGACGCCGCCCGGGCCGGCATGGGTGATCCAGTCGGAACCCGCGCCGCCCACGAAACCCAGCGCCACCGCGCTCAGCAGCAAGGTCAGCGGCAGCAGCGCCAGGCGCAGGCCGAAGCGCGGAATCGAATGGCGGCGCATCAGGCGCAGGCCCCAGACCGCCACCACGAAGCCCAGCAGCCAGGCCGACAGGCCGAGGCTCTGCAGCATCAGGTCGGCGACATAGGCGCCGCGCAGGCCGAACAGGTTCTGCGGCGCCTGCGGCGTGGCGACGTTGAGCGAGGGATCGCCGCGATCGAAGGTGGCCAGCGCCAGCAGCAGCGCCAGGCCGGCCAGCAGCAGGCCTGCGCCCAGGATTTCCATCAGGCGCAGGCGCAGGAACGAGCCGGCGCCCTCGGGCAGGAAGCGCCGCTTGCGCACGGCGGGAAGATTCATCAGCGTCATCGGACCGGTTTCCCCTGTCGGTCTTCGTCGAACGCGCCCGTCGCGGCGCTTACAGCGTTTCGGCCATGCGCCGCATGGCCTCGTTCGTGGTGTCGGAATCGTGCACCAGCGCGACGCGGATATAGCGCCGACCGGGATTGGCCTCGCCCTCGCCGCGCGCCAGATAGAGCCCCGGCAGCACCTTGATGCCCGCCTCCGACCACAGCCGTCGCGTTGCCGCCTCGCTGTCGCCGACATCGAGCCACAGGAAGAAGCCGCCGGCGGGACGATAGAAGCCGTGGCGGTTGTGCAGCAGGCGGGCGGCGATGTCGAAATTCTCGTTGTAGCGGGCGCGCACCGCCTCGACATGCGCATCGTCGTTCCACAGCGCCGTCGAGGCCGCCATCACCGGCAGCGGCACCGAAGCGCCGCCGTAGGAGCGCAGCCGGCCGATCAGCTCGATCAGGCGCGCTTCGCCGGCGACGAAGCCCGAGCGCAGGCCGGGCGCCGAGGAGCGCTTCGACAGGGAATGGAACACCAGCAGATTGGCGAAAGCGTCGCCCGTGCTCTTGCCCTTGAGCGCCAGCGCCGCCTGCAGGCCGCCGGCCGGCGGGTTCTCGCGGTAGATCTCGGCATAGCACTCGTCGATTACCAGCACCGCGTCGTGCCGGCGGCACAGTTCCAGGGCATGGATCAGGTAGTCGAGATCGGCGACGGCTCCCTGCGGATTGGCCGGCGTGCAGATATAGACCAGTGCTGTGCGGCGCCACGTCGAGGCGTCGATGGCGTCGAGATCGGGCAGGAAGCCGTTGGCGGCGCTGGCCGGCATCAGCACGGTTTCGGCCCCCGACATGACGCCGGCGCCGATATAGACCTGATAGAACGGGTTGGGCGACAGCACGATCGGCTGGCCGCCGCCTTTTTCCGGCGGCACGGCGATCAGCGCCGCCTGGAACAGGGCCTCGCGGGTGCCGGCGACGGGGAAGACGTTGCGGTCGGCATCGAGCGCGTCGGCCGGCAGGGCGTAGCGGCGGGTCAGCCAGCCGGCGATGGCGCGGCGCAATTCCGGCGTGCCGGCGGCGGGCGGGTACTTGCCCCAGCCGGCCGCCTCGCGCTGCAGGATCTCGGGCACGAAGCCGGGCGGATTCATCTGCGGCTCGCCGATCGACATGACGATCGGCTTCAGCCCGGCGGGCGGGTCGCTGCCGGCGATCAGCTTCGCCAGACGGGCGAAGGGGTAGTCCTGCAGACGGTCGAGGGCGGGATTGAGCATGGGTAAGCCTCCCGATTCTTATACTGGAACCGAGAATCCATAGCTATCAGGAAGTTAGGGGCGATTATTCGCCTATAATTTCAAGAAAATAGGCCGCTCAACGGCTTACAGGGCCTCGTTGCCGGTCTCGCCGGTGCGGATGCGGTGGGCAGAGCCGAGCTCGAGGACGAAAATCTTGCCGTCGCCGATCTTGCCGGTATGGGCGGCCTTGCTGATCGCCTCGACCAGTCGCTCGACGGTGCCGTCCTCGACCGCGATCTCGACCTTCACCTTGGGCAGGAAATTCACTTCGTACTCGGCGCCGCGATAGATCTCGGTCTGCCCCTTCTGCCGGCCATAGCCCTTCACTTCGCTGACCGTCAGCCCGTGAATGCCGAGCGCGGTGATGGCGTCGCGGACCTCGTCGAGCTTGAACGGCTTGATGATGGCTGTAACCAGCTTCATGGCGCGTCTCCTGGGTTCGGCTGCTGGTCGGCGCGCGGATCGCAACGATGGCGATGCGCTGGGCCGACGCCGCCGATCATAGACAAGCGAACGGCGCAGGCAAGGCGCGGGCGAGAAAAAAGCCCGGCCCCTTGCGGGACCGGGCTTCGGCCAGAACGGCCGGGTGCGGTTGCCTGCACCCGGCCGGAGGGAGCCGCTTTAGTGGACCGTCTCGCCGTGCAGGTTGATGTCGAGGCCTTCGACCTCGACCTCTTCCGGCACGCGCAGGCCCATGATCACGTCGATGATCTTCAGGATGATGAAGGTCGCGACGGCGCACCACACGATGGTGGCGACGCAGCCGATCAGCTGGGTCAGCACCTGGCCGGGATTGCCGTCGATCAGGCCCGACTTGCCGTCGCCGCCGATCGCCGACACGGCGAACACGCCGGTCAGGATGGCGCCGACGAAGCCGCCCACGCCATGCACGCCGAAGGCGTCGAGCGAGTCGTCGTAGCCCAGCATCTTCTTGAGGCCGGTGGCGCCCCAGAAGCAGATGACGCCGGCGATGATGCCGATGAACAGCGCGCCCATCGGATCGACGAAGCCGGCCGCCGGGGTGATGGCGACCAGACCGGCCACCGCGCCCGAGACGATGCCGAGCACGCTCGGCTTGCCGCGGAAGATCCACTCGGCGAACATCCAGGCCAGCGCTGCCGCGGCGGTGCAGATCTGGGTGACCAGCATGGCCATGGCGGCCGTGCCGTTGGCGGCGAGTGCGGAGCCGGCGTTGAAGCCGAACCAGCCGACCCACAGCAGCGACGCGCCGATCAGCGAGTACACCAGGTTGTGCGGCGCCATGTTGTCGGTGCCGTAACCCTTGCGCTTGCCGAGGACCAGGGCGCAGACCAGGCCCGCGACGCCGGCGTTGATGTGCACCACGGTGCCGCCGGCGAAGTCGAGCACGCCGTCGGCGCCGAGGAAGCCGCTCGGACCCCACACCCAATGGGTGACAGGCGCGTAGACTACGATGATCCACGCCACCATGAACAGCAGCATCGACGAGAACTTCATGCGCTCGGCGAAGGCGCCGGCGATCAGCGCCGGGGTGATGATCGCGAAGGTCATCTGGAAGATGGCGAACAGCGATTCCGGAATGGTGCCCGAAAGCGCGTCGACCGTGACGCCGGCGAAGAACATCTTCGACAGGCCGCCGACATAGGGCGAGGCTTCGGTGAAAGCCAGGCTGTAGCCGATCACCATCCACACGATGCTGGCGACCGCGGCGATCGCGAAGCTCTGCATGACGGTGGCGAGCACGTTCTTCTTGCGCACCATGCCGCCGTAGAACAGCGCCAGGCCGGGAATGGTCATCATCAGCACCAGCGCGGTGGAGATGAGCATCCAGGCGGTGTCGCCGGTGTCGAGCGTCGGCGTTTCGGCCGCCGCCGCCTGCGCCCAGGCGCTGCCAGCGGCGCCCAGCGTAACGATGGCGGCGGTGAAACCGGCGCCGATCCTGCTGCTATACTTCTTCAACATCGTCCCCCTCCTAGAGCGCGTCGGCATTGGTTTCGCCGGTGCGGATGCGAACCGCCATCGCCAGGTCGAGCACGAAGATCTTGCCGTCACCGATCTTGCCGGTGTTGGCAGCCTTCTGGATCGCCTCGACGACTTTCTCGACCAGCTGGTCGGTGACGCCGACCTCGATCTTGATCTTCGGCAGGAAATTCACGGCGTATTCGGCGCCGCGATAGATTTCGGTCTGGCCCTTCTGGCGCCCGAACCCCTTAACCTCGCTCACCGTAAGCCCCTGGATGCCCAGCGAGGTCAGCGCTTCGCGCACCTCGTCGAGCTTGAAGGGCTTGATGATGGCAACCACGAGCTTCATGGTTTGTCCCCTCTTCATGCGTTCTGCGCCCAAATGGGGCGCTGGCCCGGTCGCCGGAGGCCGGCCTGCCGGTTCCGGCAGGCCATGCCGGAACCGCCGAGGAAAACGACTGTTTCCCGCGACCGCCCGTCAGGACTCAAGAACCGTGCCAAATTCGAGGGCAGTCGCAAAAATGCCCGCAGGGCAGCGACTTGCGGCCCATGCCTCCCCGGGCGCCATTGCCGACGTGTTAGGCGCAATAAAGAACTGACTAATATTTAAGCAATTGCTCGATAAGAGACAGCCGGATGAGCGCGCCTGCGACAGGATTGGACCTCGACCGCACAAGCCGCACCGGGCGAAGCTTCGGCATGGTCAGTCAAACGCCCCGGTTCGACGTAGCGATCGCCGGCGCCGGCATGGTCGGCGCCACTCTGGCAGTGGCGCTGGGCTCGGCCGGTCTGCGCGTGGCGCTGGTCGATCGCATGACGGCGGCGGCCATGGCCGACCAGCGCTTCGACGGCCGCACCTCGGCCATCGCCTTCGGCTCGCAGCGCGCCTTCGACCGGCTCGGCGTGTGGTCGCTGGTGGCCGAGAACGCCTGCCCGATCGAAACCATCCGCGTATCCGACGGGCCTTCGCTGCTGCATCTGCAGTTCGATCCGGCCGATCTGGCGCCGCCGGACCGACCGGTGCCGCCCTTCGGCCATATCGTCGAGAACCGCTTCCTGCGGACCGCGCTGCACGAGCGGCTGCGGGGCATGGAAAATGTCGAGCGCCTGATGCCGGACTCGATTATCGACGTCGCCGGCGATGCGGGCGGCGTCGATCTGACCCTGGCCGGCGGCGGCACGCTGCGCGCCGCGCTGCTGGTGGTCGCGGAAGGTCGGCAGTCCTCGTTGCGCGAGCGGCTCGGCATCGGCGTGCGGCGCTGGGACTATCGGCAGACGGCGATCGTCTGCTCGGTGCAGCACGAGGAACCGCATCGCAACCGGGCGCAGGAACGCTTCCTGCCGGCCGGCCCCTTTGCGCTGCTGCCGATGACCGACGACGAGGCCGGCCGGCACCGATCCTCCATCGTCTGGACCGAGACGACGGCGCTGGCGCCGCTGATGCTGGCGCTCGACGATGCCGCCTTCGCGCGCGAGATCTCGCAGCGCTTCGGCGATCATCTCGGCGCGGTCGTCCCCATCGGCGGGCGCTGGTCGTTCCCGCTGTCGGTGCAGCTCGCCCAACGCTACACCGCGCCGCGCGCGGTGCTGGTCGGCGATGCCGCGCACGGCATCCATCCCATCGCAGGGCAGGGGCTCAATCTCGGCCTGCGCGATGCCGCGGCGCTGGCGGAAACGCTTGTCGACGCCGCGCGACTGGGCCTCGATCCGGGCGCCGCCGACGTGCTGGCGCGCTACGAAAGCTGGCGCCGCTTCGACATCCTCACGCTCGCCGCCGTAACAGACGGACTCAATCGGCTGTTCGCCACCGATGCCGCCCCCGTGCGGCTGCTGCGCGATCTCGGCCTGGGGCTGGTCAATCGCGCCACGCCGCTCAAGCGCGTTTTCATGCGCCATGCCATGGGCGCCATGGGCGATCTGCCGCGCCTGATCAGGGGCGAGGCATTGTGACTTCGCCGCCACGGCGTTGGGCAATCGTGCGGCGAACCTGGTTGCGTCGTTGACGGCATGGCCCGGGCTGAGGCATTTCCCGCGCATGCAAAAGTACCATCACTTCACCGCCATCTTCTGGACGAGCCGCCAAGCGCGGGCCGTTGGTTGTGAGCGTGAGCGTGCCTGAAGCATAGATCGCGTTCCTTAAACCAAAGGCCCCGCCGGCAACGGACGGGGCCTTTGGTTTTTCAGGGCGTCGTTCCGTTTCCGGTCGCGGGCCGACTGGAGACGTCATGCTCCTTCGTTCCGTTCTGCGCGCGGCAGTCGCCGCGCAATCCTGGCTGCCGGCCGAGCTTCGCCGCATCGTGCTTCCACGATCGTTGCGGCGAACAGTCGTCTGCCGCCTCGACGTCGACCGACTTGGTCTCCTGCGCTGGCACGGCTTGCGCCTGCGCCTGCATGGTCTCTCGCCGCCCGACGATCCGCAGGCGATGCGGGCATTGATGGCAAGCCTGCAATCGCGCGGACCATCGAGCCTGCGCCTGCTGCGCGTTGAGCGCGACGGGTCGCTGGCGGTCTGCCTGCGTTGCGGCGGCCGGAGTGCGGCCCGTCTTCTTCTGCGTCGGGGAATCGTCGCCATCGACGGTCGGGCGTCACGCTCGCATCGCCGGCTGCAGGCGGCGGCGCAGGCAGAGCGGCTCGGCCTGTGGCGCGGCAGCGAAGTCTGGCCCGTCGCAGGAGCGAAGCGGCGAGCGACTCGCATTCTCGACTTCATGTGGTGGCAAGGCTGATGCGCGTTTTTTCCGGTGGTCGATGAAGTCGTCGGCGTGCTCGGCTGACTGCATCGATGAGCCCTCGTCAGAAGGAGAGTGCCGTGCCCGTCAAGGTCTGGGATCTGTTCGTTCGCACCTTCCACTGGTCGCTCGCCGTGCTGTTCGTCGTCG
>JBDZUM010000139.1:0-9124 GCA_040255215.1 Rhodospirillaceae bacterium | reverse complement strand
GCCCTCGCCTCCATCGCTTTCGCCCTGATCGCCAGCGCTGCGCTGGCGCAGAATCCGCCGCCCGGCACGCCCGTCGACGAGGAGATGGTGCGAGCGGCGACCGACATGTTCACCATGAACGACAAGGCGCGGGCCGAGGCGATCGAGAAAGTCGCCGCGCGCAACAAGCCGGAAATCGCCGCGCCGCTGATCGAACTGATGCCGTTCTTTCCGCAGGATGCCGACCGTATCGCCGAAATCCTGCGCCAGGTGACGGGCGCGGACATCAAGACGGCCTGGTTCGAATGGATGCTGTGGCAGGAGGCCAATCCGCAGATCAAGCCGTTCGCCGGCTACGACACGGTCAAGGCGCGCTTCCTCGGCCAGATCGATCTCGAGTTCCTGCGCTTCGTCTATCCCGGCGTTACCACCGAAATCCGCCTCGAGGAGATCGCCTGGGGCGGCGTCAGCGTCGACGGCATTCCCGCCCTGGTCGATCCCAAGTTCACGCCGGCGACCGAAGGCTCGTGGCTGCACGACAACGAGTTGGTGTTCGGCGTCAGCATCAATGGCGACAACCGCGCCTATCCGCAGCGCATCATGGACTGGCACGAGATGGCCAACGACACGGTGGGCGGGGTGCGCGTGGCATTGGCCTATTGCACCCTGTGTGGTGCTGCGATCCTGTTCGAGACGCTGCCCGCCGGCCGCGCCTTTCCGTTCGAATTTGGCTCGTCCGGCCTGCTCTACCGCTCCAACAAGCTGATGTACGACCGCCAGTCCGATTCGCTGTGGAACCAGTTCACCGGCCGGCCGGTGGTCGGCAAGCTGGTCGGCTCGGGCATCGAATTGAAAGTGCGCCCGGTGGTCGTGACGCGCTGGAGGACCTGGCGCGAGATGCATCCCGACACGCAGGTGCTGTCGCTCGACACCGGACACAGGCGCGACTACTCGCCGGGCAAGCCCTATGGCGACTATTTCAGCCGGCCGGCCATGATGTTTCCCGCCAACGTCACGGACTGGCGGCTGCAGCCCAAGGACTACGTGTTCGCCGTGCGCCTGCCCGAGGGCCGCAAAGCGTGGCCGATCAAGTCCTTCGCCGGCGGCAAGGTCGTCAACGACGAAGTCGGCAGCGTCGGCGTGGTGCTGGTCGGCGACGCCACCAGCGAAACCGTGCGCGCCTATCGTCGCGACCGGCGCAGCTTCTCAGCCGGCGCGACACCAGACGAGATCGTCGCCGACGGCAAGGCGTGGAAGCTGACCGAGGATGCGCTGGTCGGGCCGGGCGGCGAGACGCTGCCGCGCCTGCCCGGCCACAACGCCTTCTGGTTCGCGTGGCAGAACTATTTCTCCGGCGACGCGATACTCGGCAAGCCCTGAGGCGCGCTCACGCCTTCGCCGCCACCGCTTCGATCTCCACCAGCATCGACGGGTCGACCAGGGCCGTGACGATCAGCAACGTCGAGGCCGGCGGGCTGCCCTTGATGAACTTGTCGCGGGCGTTGCGATAGGCTTCGACGTAGCGCGGATCGGTCAGATAGACGTTGACCCGCACGATGTCCTGCGAGCCCATGCCGGCCTCCTTCAGCACGGCGACCAGATTCTTCCAGGCCAGTTCGCATTGTTTTTCGATCGTGGCACCGACCTTGCGGTTGCGATCGACGCCGACCTGGCCGGAAACAAACAGCAGGCGGGCATTGGCCGGCACTTCGATGCCGTGGACATAGCGCCCTGCCGGGGCAGCGATGGAAGCGGGATTGCGCACGATATTGGGCATGGTCTCCCCCTGTTGCATGGTGGTCGGCGACAGACTATCTCTTGGCCGGACCTCCACCAAGGCCGGAACCCCACTAAGGAATGAGCGAGACGTGACGGCGCGGAAAGTGCATGTGATAGGCGGTGGCCTGGCGGGCTCGGAAGCGGCCTGGCAACTGGCGCGCGCCGGTGTGCCGGTGGCGCTGCACGAGATGCGTCCGCACCGCTTGACCGATGCGCACCAGACCGACGGGCTGGCGGAGTTGGTCTGCTCCAACTCCTTCCGTTCCGACGATGCCCTCAACAATGCCGTCGGCCTGCTGCACGAGGAAATGCGCCGCGCCGGTTCGCTGATCATGCGCGCGGCCGACGCCAGCAAGGTGCCGGCCGGCGGCGCGCTGGCGGTCGACCGCCATCAGTTCTCGGCGGCGGTGCAGGCGGCGCTGGAAGCCGAACCGCTGGTCAGCATCGAACGCGGCGAGATCGCCGGCCTGCCCCCGGAAGACTGGGACAGCGCGATCGTCGCCACCGGGCCATTGACCTCGCCGGCCCTGTCGGAGGCGATCGGCCGGCTCACGGGCGAGGACAGCCTGGCCTTCTTCGACGCCATCGCGCCCATCGTGCACAAGGACTCGATCGATTTCTCGATCGCCTGGTTCCAGTCGCGCTACGACAAGAGCGGCCCGGCCGGCGACGGCGCCGACTACATCAACTGCCCGTTCGACAAGGAGCAGTACGAGGCCTTTCTCGCTGCGGTGATCGGAGGCGACAAGACGGAATTCAAAGACTGGGAAAAGGACACGCCCTATTTCGAGGGCTGCCTGCCGATCGAAGTGATGGCCGCCCGCGGTCCCGACACGTTGCGCTACGGCCCAATGAAACCCGTTGGCCTCACCGATCCGCGCACCGGACGGCGGGCCTATGCGGTGATGCAGCTACGGCAGGACAATGCGCTGGGCACGCTCTACAACATGGTGGGATTCCAGACCAAGCTGAAGCATGGCGAGCAGACGCGCATCTTCCGCATGATCCCGGGGCTGGAGAACGCGCAGTTCGCGCGTCTGGGGGGGCTGCACCGCAACACATTCCTGAATTCGCCGCGCGTGCTCGATGCCGGCCTGCGCCTCAAGGCCATGCCGCGCCTGCGCTTCGCCGGCCAGGTCACCGGCGTCGAAGGCTATGTCGAAAGCGCCGCGATCGGCCTGCTGGCGGGCCGCTTTGCCGCGGCCGAACGGACCGGCGACGCGATCGCCGCGCCGCCACCGACCACGGCGCTGGGTGCATTGCTGGCGCATATCACCGGCGCTGCCGACGCCACGACGTTCCAGCCAATGAACGTGAATTTCGGGCTGTTTCCCGAATTGCCGGTCGAAGGCAACCGCCCGCCCCGCGGCAAGGACCGCAAGCAAGCGATGGCGCGGCGGGCTCTCCTCGATATCGACGCTTGGCTCAATCCGCGCAAGGAAGCGGCGGAGTAAGGGGTCGCTGGCCCGAAAAAGAATCTTCATCCTGAGCCCGTCGAAGGATGAGGGTCACAGGCGACGTTCCAAGTGGCGCATGCTTCGACAGGCTCAGCATGAGGATTTTAGGGTTGCGAGACGGCGCTACTCCGCCGGCGCCCGTTCGACCGCGCCGCCGCGCATCTCCCGCAACGCCAGCCGCACCACCTGCCAACCGCTGTGCAAGGCCAGGCCCGCCATGATGACGGCGACGACGACGTCGGGCCAGCCGGTGCCGGTGCCGAACACGCCGGCCGCCGCCGCCAGGACCGCGACGTTGCCGATAGCGTCGTTGCGGGTGCACAGCCAGACCGACTGGCGATTGCTGTCGCCTTCGCGATGCGAGAACAGGAGCGCGGCAACGCCGAAATTGGCCGCGAGCGCCAGCGCGCCGACTACGCTCATGGTCGCCGCTTCCGGGACGACGCCGGCCCAGGCGTGCCAGGCCGACTGGCCGAGCACCCACAGGCCGAAAACCAGCATCGACAGTCCCTTGAGCAGCGCCACCCGGGCGCGCGCCAGCAAGGTGAGCGACAGCACGAAAAGGCTCAGCGCGTAGTTCACCGCGTCGCCGAGGAAGTCGACCGAATCGGCCAGCAGCGCCGTCGACGAGGCGGTCTGCGCCGTCGCCAGTTCGATGGCGAACATCACCGCGTTGACGACCAGCGCGATCCACAGCACGCGACGGAAACGGCTGTCGGACGACGCGGCGTGGTCGTGGCCATGGTTATGCGAACAGGAACCAGACATCAGACTTCCTCATGGCTTTCGGCGATATGGGCCGTCATGTCGTCGAGAATGCGCCGCACGTGATGGTCGGCGGCGACATAGAAAGCCTGCCGCCCCTCGCGCTCGGCGCGCAGGATGCGGGCGGCGCGCAGCAGGCGCAGGTGATGGCTGACCAGCGAGATCGACAGATCCAGCCGCTCGGCGATCGCGCCGACGCTGACCCGCTCGTGCAGGCACAGCAGCGCGATGCGCAGGCGGGTCGGATCGCCCAGCAGCTTGAAAATCTCCGACAACTGCAGGATCAGGCTGTCATTGCTCATGCCTGAACACTTAAACAGTTGTTCAAGTATTGTCAACCCGTCAGAACCGACGGATCGAGGCTTTCCAAGCGAGGCGCAGCTGGCGGGCCAGCGGCGGCAGGTCGATTTTCGGGCTGTAGACGTCGTATTTCTGCCGCCCCAGCCGGGACAGGTAACCGTCCAGCAGGGTCGCCGGCAGCAGCGCCGGCAGGGCCAGCCGGGAAATGCCGAGCCGCTGCCGGCGCGCCAGCCGCAAATGCCGCCTGGCTTCCGCGGCGATTCCGGCAACCACCACCGGCAACGCCGCCTGCCGGGCGCCGGCGAACAACCCGTCGACCGAGACGCCGGCCGCCTTCAGCCGGTCGAGCGGCAAATAGAGGCGACGCTGCGCGGCATGGAACGGCACGGCACGCAGCAGCCCGGCCAGCGCATAGGCGATGCCGACATGCTGACCCGCCTGCAGCGACAACGGATCGGTGGCGCCGAGACAGGCGAGGCTGAGCGCGGTCAGGCTGCCGGCGGTCGCTGCGGCGTAGGATTCCAGCGCCGGGTAATCGGCGATGGTCTCGTTCTCGACATCGCCTTCGCGCGCGCCGAGAACGCGATCGAACGGCTCGCGCGCCAGCGAAAACCGCCTGATGGCGTCGGACAGAGCCTGGACGACCTGATGATGCGGCCCGCCGCCGGCAAAGGCGCCCTCGATGGCGTCGCGCCACCACTGGACGCGGATGCGGCCCAGCAGCGGCTCGCTGACGATTTCAGGCGTCCGGGCGATCTCGGCGTTGAAGGCGTAGAGCGCGTAGAGGCCGGCGCGGGCCTCTTCGGGCGCAAAAAGGCCGCAAAGATAGTGATCGTAGTCCTGCTGCCGGACCTGCTCGGCGCATAGTCGGTTCCATTCCTCCAGGCCCTGCGCCATAACCGGTATTCCCCGCCTGTCCGCGACAGTCCATGCCATATGACGACAGCCCCGGCGCTTCCGCAACGCCTCGCAAAGTGACCGCCACGTGACGCAGCCTGCCGCCGATTCCGCCGCCAGAAATGGCCTGTCGCTGCTCGCCGCCGTGATCGACCGGCTCGACCGCGACCATGCGGCGGCCGGCCGCGATCTGCTGCTGGCGCTGGAGGCGCTTTACGATCCCAACCCCACGGACACCGTCCCGGTCGCGACGCCCTCCATCGAGGCGGATCCCCGCTTCGCCCAGCCGCTGGCGCTGATGCGCCAGGCCGTGGCGCGGCAGGCCGCTGCCGGACCGGGCCGCCGCTATCCGCGCTGGAGCGATCTGCACAATCATTTGCGTTTCGCCTGGGCGCCAGCGGGCCGCCTGCTGCTCGCCATCCACAGCGAAGCGGCGATCGCCGAGCCGGCGATGGATGCGACCTGCATCGCCATCGGCCTGACCGCCATGCTGCAGGCCGCGCCGCAGCGCTTGGCAACGAGCGGCATCGTCGACCTGCCGGCGCAATGGTTTCCGCCCGGCGCCGATATCGAGGCCGCACTCGGCGCGCGCGAACGCGATAAGGCGCTGGAGGCCGCCTACGCCGCAGGCCTGTCGCGGCTGGAGGAACTGCTGCTTGTCGGCGAAAGGGGCATCGCCGCAGTGCACAATGCAGGGCTGCGACAGGGCATTCGGGATGCCCTGTTCCTGATGCGACGCCTGCAGCGGCGCATGGCGCGGCGCCCGCCTTCCCGCCGTTCCGTCGAGATTTCCCGCCTCGACCGGCTGTTGCTGCGCTGGCGGCGCTGATCGTCGTCAGTCGGGAATTTGCCTGTCGAATGAAGGCCTTGCGGCAGCGCGCGCTTGCGGGGCGGTAATCCTCTGCTAGAATCGTTCCAGTCGACCGGAGCCAAAGGGGAGAGTTATGGCCGCCATTCTTCAATCATTGCAGCGGACGATCATTGCCGGGTTCGTCCTGCTGGTCGTCATTTTCGTGATCGTCGGAGCCATTCGCGGCTACCCGGCGATCGATCATGGCTGGGCAAGCTTCGTCATGCGCTGGCTGCACGTGCTGAGCGGCGTCATGTGGATCGGCCTGCTGTGGTACTTCAACTTCGTGCAGATCCCGAACATGCCGAAGATTCCCGACGAGCAGAAGCCGGCCATCGGCAAGGTGATCGCGCCGGCAGCGCTGTTCTGGTTCCGCTGGGGCGCCGCCGCCACCGTGGCCACCGGCCTGCTGCTGTCGCTGATGAACGGCTACATCGTCAACGCGCTGACGCTCGGCATCGTCGAGACCGGCGTCACCGGCCAGACGGTGATCGGCATCGGCATGTGGCTCGGACTGATCATGGCCTACAACGTCTGGTTCGTGATCTGGCCGAACCAGCAGCGGGCGCTGGGCATGGTCGAGGCGACGCCGGAAGCGAAGGCCAAGTCGGCGCGCACGGCGATGCTGTTCTCGCGCACCAACACGTTGCTGTCGATCCCCATGCTGTTCTGCATGGTGGCGGCGCAGAACGCCGGCCTCTAGGCCGCGGCAACTTTCGCAACGGAGAACGGGGCCCGCGGGCCCCGTTTTTCTTTTCAGCCCACCGGCAGCAGCGCCGCCGCAACCTTGCGCCCTTCGGCGACCAGAATGCCGTAGGTGCGGCAGGCGGCGCCGGTATCCATCGCTTCCACGACGATGCCCACGCCGCGCAGCCAGGCGCGGAGCTCAGGCGACACGAACGGCGCGCGCGAACCGCCGCCGATCAGCAGGATCTCGACGGCATCGGACGCCGCGCCCAACGGCGCAAGCGTCTCACTGTCGATGTCGGATGCGGAGGTCGCTTCCCAGCGCAGCGTGCGGTCGGGCAGCACGAGGACGGCGTGCTCGTAGACGACGTTGCTGACCTTGAAGCGGCCCGGACCGTAGGACTGGATCACCTGGCGATCCGGTCCGGGAGCGGGCAGCGTCTTGTCGTCGATCACGCCGTCGCCGGACCGGTCAGGGCTTGGCGGCCGACGGCTCGGCGTCGTGCTCGTCCTTCATGATCGAGGCTCCGTCGCGCACGCCGGTATAGACCAGCATGGCGCTCGCCATCCAGATCGACGAATACGTGCCGACGATCACGCCCCACAGCAGCGCCACCGAGAAGCCCTGGATCACCGGCCCGCCCAGCAGCACCAGCGCCAGCACGGCCATGAAGGTAGTAGCGGCGGTCATGGTGGTGCGCGACAGCGTGTCGTTGAGGCTGAGATTGAGCAGGTCGAGCAGCGGCATCTTCTTGTACTTGCGCATGTTCTCGCGCACGCGATCGAACACCACGACGGTATCGTTGACCGAATAGCCCGCGATGGTCAGCACCGCCGCCAGCGACGCCAGGTTGAACTCGATCTGGGTCAGCGCGAAGAGGCCGAGCGTCGTCAGCACGTCGTGCGCCAGGGCGATCAGGGCGCCGACGGCGAACTGCCATTCGAAGCGGAACCAGATGTAGATCAGGATGGCGATGACGGTGACGATGCCGGCGATCAGGCCGGCGCGCACCAGTTCGCCGCCGACCTTGGGGCCGACCGACTCGGTGCGGCGCTCGACGTAGCCTTCGCCCAGCGCCGATTCCACCACCTTGATCGCCACCTGCTGGCACCATTCGTCGGCCTGGCCGCGCTCCATGGCGATGCGCGCGCCGCCCTCTTCCACCTGCAGCAGCTTGTCGGACGGCAGGCGCAGCGCGCCGGCCAGCGCCGTGGCCGTTTGCGGCGTCAGCGACTGCGGCGTCGCAAGACTCAGGCGCGCCGACTTGTCGTCGAGCGCGAAGTCGCGCAGCGAATAGCCGCTGCCGCCGCCGCGGTTAAGCGCGTCGACCGCGCCGCGGAAGCAGGCTTCGCCGCTTTCCTGGCGCTGCACGCGGATCAGCACGACGTCGTCCTGGCCGAATTCCTGCAGCTGCACTTCGCCGAGACCGAGGCCGGCCACGGTTTCGCGCATGGTCCCGAGATCGGCCTTGCCCGGCGTCTGCATCTCCAGCAGCACGCCGCCCTTGAAATCGATGCCGAGATTGAAGCCAACGGTGAACACCAGCACGATCGAGGCGACGTTCATCGCCATCGACAGGACCAGCGCGAAAATGCGCGGCCGCATGAAGTCGAACTTGGTGCCGTGCGGGATCAGGCGAATCGGACGAAACATGCCACTCTTTCTCCGTTGCCGATCAGATGCTGAGCGCCGTCGGCCGCTTCCAGCGCAGCCACCAGACGATGATCAGGCGCGTCAGCATGATGGCGGTGAACATCGAGGCGATGATGCCGATCGACAGGGTGACGGCGAAGCCGCGGATCGGGCCGGACCCGAGGAACAGCAGGATCAGGCCCGAGATCAGCGTCGTCAGATTGCCGTCGATGATCGACGACATGGCGCGCTCGTAGCCCGCATCCAGCGCCGATATCGGCGTTCGGCCCATGCGGATTTCCTCGCGCACGCGCTCGTAGATCAGCACGTTGGCGTCGACCGCCATGCCGACCGTCAGCACGATGCCGGCGATGCCGGGCAGGGTCAGCGACGCGCCCAGCACCGACATGGCGGCGAAGATCCAAACCAGGTTGAAGACCAGCGCGACGATGGCGATGGCGCCGAACATGCCATAACAGGCCAGCATGAAGACGATCACCAGCGCCGAGCCGACCGCGGTCGCCAGCTCGCCGGCCTCGATCGAATCGGCGCCGAGCTCGGGGCCGACGGTCCGCTCCTCGATGAAGGTCAGCGACGCCGGCAGCGCGCCCGCGCGCAGCAGCAGCGCCAGATCGGTGGCCGACTGGGCGGTGAAATTGCCGGTGATGGTGCCGGTGCCGCCGCAGATGGCGGTCTGGATCACCGGCGCGCTGATGACCTGCCCGTCGAGCACGATGGCCAGCCGCTTCTGCACGTTCTCGGTGGTCGCCTGGCAGA
>JBDZUM010000138.1:0-9189 GCA_040255215.1 Rhodospirillaceae bacterium | reverse complement strand
GCCCAGGCGGTCGTTGGCGTCGTCGCCATACATGACGTCGTTGCCCTCGCCGCCCTCGACCACGTCGTCGCCGGCGCCGCCATTGAGCCGGTCGGCGCCGCCGCCGCCGAACAGCCGGTCGTTGCCGAAGCCGCCCAGCACCGTGTCGTCGCCGACGCGGTCGTGGCGGTTGGAATCGCCGTGCAGTTCGTCGTTGCCGTTGCCGCCGCTCACCAGATCGTTGCCGCCGTCGCCGTGGACGACGTCGTTGCCGTCGCCGCCGAACAGGCTGTCATTGCCGTAGCCGCCGAACAGGAAGTCGTTGCCGCCCAGGCCATGGGCGATGTCGTTGCGGATGGTGCCGACGAAGACGTCGTCGCCCTCGGTGCCCACCCAAACCGGCAGATCGTCGCTGCCCCCCGAAACAAGCTTAGCCATTCTGATTCCCCCAAGGTTTTCCGATGCTTACCAAGCGACGTTGATGGTAGAGCAATGTCGGGCAACAAAGTGGTGATCGAAAATGCTTTAAACGGGGGCTTTAGTCTCCAATGGCAACGAAATGCCGCAACCTATTGTAATGGCTGCAAGTGGTCGGACGATAGACAGACGGAAACGGCCTCCCGTAGCCCGGCCACGGGAGGCTGCAGCAATTACGGTCAGAAACCGCCGAACTCATCGACGGCCGGAGGTTCCCCCAGCACGATCACCGTCGCGCCGGCCTGTGCATTGCCGATGACCGTCCAGTTGTCGCCATGCAGGGCGAAGATCTCGAAACCGTCGAATGAGCCTTCCTGGCCATCGATCATCAGCGTCCCGTCGTTGTAGTTGATGATGCCGCGGTTGGTTGCATAGAGGTCGACCCGATCAGCGCCCTCGCCGCCGATCAACAACTCGCCGCTGCCGAATTCGTGTGGGCCGACCGTCACCTGGTCGTTGCCGGCGCCGCCATCGATCGTATCGGAACCGGTTCCACCATCCAGCACGTCATGGCCACGACCGCCGAAGATTAGATCGCCGCCGTCACTGCCGTTGATGGTGTCGTCGTCGATGCCGCCATAAAGCCGGTCGATGCCGTCGCCGCCGACAAGCCAGTCTTCGCCGGCGCCGCCGTAAAGAAGATCGTCGCCGCCGCCGCCGTTGAGATTGTCGCCGGCGCCGCCGCCGTCTATCAGATCGCCATAGGCGCCACCGGCGACGAAGTCCATTCCCTCGCCGCCGAATGCCGTGCCGCCGCTCGCCGCGCCTAGCGCCCCGTCGATCTCGATCTGGTCGTCGCCCGCGCCGCCGTATGCGCCACTGCCGCCGCGCACGCTCAGGAAATCGTTGCCCGCGCCGCCATAAAGGTCGTTGCGGCCATGTTCACCGAGATCGAAGAGCAGGTCGTCGCCGCTCTCGCCCCAAAGCGTGTTGCCGCTTCCCGTCGCGTATCCGGCATCAGCGTCGTCGCCGAGATAGACGCGATTGAGATCGAGAGCGACCGCGCTGTCCGCTCCCGCGCCGCCATAGGCGGTGCTGGCATGGCCGAGGTGGATGGAATCGTCTCCGTCCTCGCCCCAGACGCTCGAGAAAGTGCCGACGCTGCCGGCGCCGTAGAGCAGGTCGATGTAGTCGTTGCCGTCGCCGCCGAAGATGCTGTCGCTGGTGGAAAGATAGCCGTAGATCGCGTCATCGTCGTTGCCGCCGTACACCAGGTTCTTGCCGGCGGCACCCCACAGCACGATCAGATCGTCGCCGTTTCCGCCGGCGAAGGTGTCGAAGCCGGAACTGTCGTAGAGATAATCGTTGCCGTTGCCGCCGAACAGCAAATCGATCCCATCCGCGCCCTGCAGCTCGTCGTCGCCGTCGTTGCCGTACAAGGTGTCGTCGCCGCGGTCACCCCACAGCGTATCGGCGCCAGTGCCGCCGAACACCGTGTCGTTGCCGTCGCCGGCATAGACCGTGCTAATGCCCTGGCGAACGAGAACGACGTCGTTGCCGCCTCTGGCGCTGACAAGGCTGGACATGCTGTTGCCGGTGTCGATGAAGTCGTCGCCGTCGGTGCCGATGAAGGTGTGGTTAGCGCGTCTCATATCCGGCTCCCTGCGTTGTCGGATGACAGTGCGGAGCTTTCAAAAAGACTCAGTTGCAAAATGCAATCAACTGGAAAGCGCGGGAATCGGCGGGAAAATCGGCGCTGTCGCGCGCGGTTTTCATCTGGTGATCACAGCCGAACCTGCTTTGCAAAATTGAGCAAAAGATACGCTTGCCAGATTCGCAATAGATGCAACCAGACCGATCTTGCGATGGCGGACGCCGAGGACAGGCCGCTGCAAGAAGCGTCGGCGCTGCCTGTCAAGACAGCGCCGACCCGTCCCGAGCGAAGTGCTTGCGAAGCCGTCGCGGCCGCGGAGGACTTACGGTATCAGCACTGTCGAGCCCGTCGTCTTGCGGGCGGCCATGTCGGCCTGGGCCTGGCCGGCATCCTTCAGGTCGTAGGTCTGGTTGACGCGGATCTTGACCTTGCCGTCGCCCACCATCTTGAACAGCGCCTTGGCCGAATCGAGCAGGTCGGGGCGCGAGGCGGTGTAGGTCATCAGCGTCGGCCGCGTGACGTAGAGCGAGCCCTTGGCCGAGAGAATGCCGAGATCGACCGGACCGACCGGGCCGGAGGCGTTGCCGAAGCTGACCATCAGGCCGCGGGGGCTGAGACAGTCGAGCGAGCCCGACCAGGTGTCCTTGCCGATCGAATCGTAGACCACCGGCACGCCCTTGCCCCTGGTGATCTCCTTTACCCGCTCGACGAAATTCTCCTTCGAGGTGTCGACCGTCCATTTGGCGCCATGCGCCTTGGCCAGCTTGGCCTTGTCGCCGGAGGAGACGACGCCGATCACCTTGGCGCCGATCGCGCGCGCCCACTGGCAGAAGATCAGCCCGACGCCGCCGGCCGCCGCGTGCAGCACGCAGATCTCGTCCTTCTTCAGTCTGTAGGTGCGGCGCAGGAGATATTCGACCGTCATGCCCTGCAGCATCATGGCGGCGGCCTGGCGGTCGTCGACGTTCTTGGGCAGCTTGACCAGGCCTTCGGCCGGCATGACGCGGGCCTCCGAATAGGAGCCCAGCGGCCGGCCGGCATAGGCGACGCGATCGCCGGCCTTGATGTCCTTGACGCCGGGCCCGACCGCCTCGACCACGCCGGCGCCTTCCATGCCGATGCCCGACGGCAGCGGCGTCGGATAGAGGCCGGTGCGGAAATAGATGTCGATGAAGTTCAGGCCGATGGCGGTATGGCGCACCAGCGCCTCGCCGCGGCCGGGCTTGCCGAGGCTGACATCCTCGTAGCGCAGCACCTCGGGCCCGCCGGTCTGGTGGAAGCGGATTGCCTTGACCATGATTTCCTCCCCGGTTTGATCGCTGGTTGCGGGCGATCATGCGCCGGGGAGGGCGGCGGTGGGAAGGGCTCACGGCCTCGTCATCGCCGGCGGGGCTTTTCCGGCGCGTCGCCAGGCCCCATCTTTGCACTGGAAAAGGAAAGGAGGCCGCCATGGCCAGCGCCAAGCAAGCCGAGACCTATCCGGTCGAGAAATCCGATGCCGAGTGGCGACAGGAACTGTCGTCCGAGCAGTACCAGGTGCTGCGCAAGCACGCCACCGAACGGGCTGGCACCTCGCCGCTGAACCACGAGAAGCGCGCCGGCACCTTCAAATGCGCCGGCTGCGGCGCGGACCTGTTCGATGCCGGCACCAAGTACGAATCGGGCTCGGGCTGGCCCTCGTTCTACCAGCCGATCGACGATCAGGCGGTCGCCACCCAGACCGACCGCAGCTTCTTCATGACCCGCACCGAGGTGCATTGCGCCAAATGCGGCGGCCATCTCGGCCATGTCTTTCCGGACGGGCCGCAGCCGACCGGCCAGCGCTACTGCATGAACGGCGTGGCGATGAAGTTCGAGCCCAAGGAGTAGCGCTTGTCCCCGTCGTCGCCCGGTTCGCGCGGGCGATGACGGAAAAAGGATAGGCCGATTGCCTCACCGGCCGGCCCGTGATCCAATTGTCCCCACAAGAACAAAGGGTACAGGAGGAACGGTCATGGCCATTACCGTCAGCCCGATCACGGACAGTTTCGCCGCCGAGATCGGCGACATCGACCTGTCGCGGCCGCTGTCGGCGGAAGACGCCGAAGCGGTCAAGCAGGCGTTCTGGACGTATTCGGTGCTGGTGTTTCCCGAGCAGAAGCTTGAGACCGACCAGCATCTGAAATTCGCCGAGCTGTTCGGTCCGCTGGAAAAATCGATGATGCTCTATGGCGATGCGCCCGTGCGCACGCGCCCGGAGATCGCCGACGTCTCCAACCTGACCCACAAGGACGAGATCTGGGGCAAGGAGAGCCGGCTGCGCATGTTCCAGCTCGGCAACCGGCTGTGGCATACGGATTCCTCGTTCAAGCGCCTGCCGGCGCTGTGTTCGCTGCTCTACGCGCGCTCGATCCCGCCGGTCGGCGGCCACACCGAATTCGCCGACCAGCGCGCGGGCTACGACGCGCTGCCCGAGGCGACCAAGCGCCGCCTCGAAGGCCTGGTGGCGGAGCATTGCATCGCCTATTCGCGCGCGCGCCTGGGCTTCCACCAGTTCAACGATTCGGAGCGCTACAATCTGCCGCCAGTGCCGCAGATGCTGGTGCGCACCATACCCGAGAGCGGGCGCAAGTCGCTCTACGTCGCGTCCCATGCCGGGCACGTCCTGGGCATGGACAAGGACGAGGGCCGCAAGCTGATCGACGAGCTGATCGCGCACACCACGCAGCGGCAGTTCGTCTATACGCATCGCTGGCGCGTCGGCGACCTGGTGATGTGGGACAACCGCTGCACCATGCATCGCGGCAAGGATTTCGACGATCTGCGCTACCGTCGCGACATGCAGCGCGCTACGGTGTCGGACGTCGCCAACACCTGCGAGCAGGCGGGCGTGGCGGTGGCGGCGGAATGAGGGCAGGGACGTTTCCGAGCGCGAGGACAAGCAGCAGACGGCGGGCCGCCTCGTCCTGAACGAGGCGCTGGTGGCGGGCGAGCGGCTGGCCTATGCCACGCAGCGCCACGCCGTGCCGTGGTGGAGCTTCACCAAGACGGTAATCGCCGCCGCCGTGCTGGCGCTGGCGCGCGACGGCGAGCTGGTGCTCGACGTGCCGTTCGCCGGCCGCGACGTGACCTTGCGGCAAACGCTGGCGCATCGCGCCGGCATCGCCTGCTACAGCGGGCTGGCGGCCTATCGCAGCGCCGTCGATGGCGGGCACCTGCCGTGGTCGGAAGACGAATTGCTGCGCCGGACCGAGGCGGATCGTTCGCTGCATGCGCCTGGTGTCGCCTTCAACTATTCGAATATCGGCTACCTGCTGCTGCGCCGCATCGTCGAGCGCCGCTCCGGCCTGGGACTGGGCGAGGCGCTGGAGAAACTGGTGCTGGCGCCGCTCGGCATCGAAGACGTCGTCCTGCTCGAGGACCGCCCGAAGCCCGGCCAGCCGGTGACGGGGCTGCGCGGCTTCTACCATCCGGGCTGGGTCTATCACGGGCTGCTGGTCGGCCCGCTCGCGCAGGCCGCCTTGCTGTTGCAGCGGCTGCTGACCAGCGACTTCCTGCCCGAGGCGTGGCGGCGCGAGATGGCGGCCGGACTGTCGGTGGGCGATCCGATCGAGGGCCGGCCGTTCCGCCGTCCGGCCTACGGGCTGGGGCTGATGGTCGATGCCGTCGATCCGCCGCTGCTCGGCCATACCGGCGGCGGGCCCGACAGCACCATCGCGGTCTACTGGTCGGCGCGCACCGGCCGGGCGGCGGCGGTGTTCGCGCCCGGCGAGGCGACCGGCGCGGTCGAGGCGCGCGCCTTCGCGCTGGTCGAACAGGACGACGAGGAAGCGCTTTAGCGCACCAGGCGCGAGGTCAGCACCGCGTTGACGCCGACGATCTGGCGCAGGCACTCGCCGACATGGTCGGCGGTCATCTGGTCCATGCCGCCGACCTGCAGGTCGATGACGAGCTCGGCGCCTTCGCGGCCTTCCAGGGTGGCGTGGCAGCGATAGGGCACCAGGCCGCGCTTGGCGACGAATTCAAGCGCCCGCGGCAGCACCGACGGATCGGGCTCGGCGGTCAGCGCATAGCAGTGGAACACCTCGCCGGCGACAGGCGCAAAGGCGGGTGTCGCGGCGCAGGCGGCTTCGGCCGCAACGCTGGTATGGACGACGGGAGTGGTGGGGTTAGGGTGCGCGGCGCGCGAAAAGAACACGGACATGATCGACGGACTCCACAGCGGAAAATGGACGAACAGCGGCTTCCCGGACCTCAAGGAGGGCCGGGTGGCTAATTCGTCCAATGCCGTTGGGGCGTCGAAACATGGGTAATAAAATGACCGTCGGAACCGTCAGCGTCAAGCGTGGAGCGGGCTCTGTCCTGTAACTCTATGATCCAGCTGCGTTTTCGGCCGCGGGCTGGAGCTTCTCCAGCCAGCGATGGCGGCGGCCGAGGCTGGTGGCGATGGCGCGCGCCAGCCAAGCGCGCTGGCCGGCATCGAGAACCGGCAGCACGGCGTCGAAATCGAACTGGTCCTTGGGCCGGGGCTTGTTGGCCTTGTAGTAGAGCTGGATTTCCGGCGCCAGAAACGGCACGCCATCGTCGCGCCGCCGGCCGATCTCCTCGAGCGGGCGGGTGATGCGCGCATCGCGGCAGGTGCGCCAGCGATCGCCATCGGCCTCGTCGACCATGATCTGCAGCCGCCATTTGCCGGCCGGGTTCTGGCGGATCCAGACATTGTGCACGCCATGGCGCAGGCTCTCGCCCGGCGGCCAGGGCCGCAAGGTGCCGGGCGGATCGGCGACGTGGCAATCCCACTCGGCGAAGAAATCGCGCATCGCCATCTGGTCGCGGCGCAGCACCAGCAAATCGAGATCGTCATGGGCCCGCAAGGAACCGCGGCCGACGGCGAATTCGATGGCGTGGCCGCCGGCGATCCACCACGGAAACGGCGCGGCCCGCATCAGCTCGGCGGCCTGCGCCGGCGTCAGGGGATCCCAGTCGGAAGCGGAATTGTCGGTCATCGGTCGGTTCGAATCGGCGGTAAGAAAGCACGTCCGGCGCGTGACGTGTTCTGCCATGCGGCGATAGAATTGGGAATGCCCGCTTTCGCCTATGACAGCCCGGTCGGCCGGCTGGTGGTCGAGGAAGACGATGGCGCCATCGTGCGCCTGTCCTGGCGCAGCAATTCGCCGGCGTCCAAGGAGCCGGCGACGCCGTTGCTGCGCGAAACCAAGCGCCAGCTCGACGCCTATTTCGCCCGCCAGCTGACGCAGGATTTCGACCTGCCGGTGCGCCCGCGCGGCAGCGAGTTCGAACAGGCGGTGTGGACGCGCATGCGGCAGATCCCCTACGGCCGCACCGCCACCTACGGCGAGATGGCGAAGGACATCGACGCCATCGCCCGCGCCGTCGGCGGCGCCTGCGGCGCCAACCCGATCCCCATCGTCATTCCCTGCCATCGCGTGGTCGGCGGCGGCACGTCGTGGGGCGGCTATTCGGGCCGCGGCGGGGTCGAGACCAAAAGCTTCCTGCTGGCGCTGGAAGGCGCGACCCTGCTGTAGGCGCTTTCCGGGCCATGACGAGGAAAAGAAGTCTCACGCGCCGCGGCTGCCGCCGGTCCAGACCACCATCGGCGTGTCGCGGCCGCGGATCGGCTGCGGCGGTTGCGGGGCGAAGCCCAGCACCAGATCGTCGCGGCCGATATCGCGCACGGCGCGCACCAGCTCGTCGGAGGCGGCGATCGGCTCGGGATAGCGGCGCGTCAGGTCCTGCAGGCGGCTGGCGACGTTGACGGTGTCGCCGGCGGCGGTGAGGTGGCGCTGGCGCTGGCCGCCCAAGGTCGCCATCACCACCGGGCCGAAATGCACGCCGACGCCGATGCCGACCGGCTCGCCGCCCATCCGATGCAGTTCGGCATTCCAGGCGTCGGTGTCGGCGAGCAGCGCGTGCGCACAGGCCAGGGTGCGGGCGGCATCGTCGGCGCGTTGTTCTGGAATGCCGAAGATCACCATGGCGCCGTCGCCCATGAAATGTTCGATGACGCCGCCATGCGCCAGCACCACCGCTTCCAGCCGGGCGTGGAACTGGCGCAGAAACTCGACGGTGCCCTGCGGCCCGATGCGTTCGGAGCGGCCGGTGAAGGCGGCGATGTCGACGAACAATATGCCGGCGTTCTGCGGCCGGCCCTCGAAGGCGGGGTGCTCCTGCTGCGCCAGGCTCTCGGCCATGATCGGCGACTGGTAGCGCGCCAGATTCTCGCGCTCGTCTGCCAGCCGGCCGCTGAGACGACGCTGCGCCTGCACGCGCCCGGCCAGCGACAGCAGACCGGCGGCGAGCAGCGCAAAGGTCGGCGCGGCGGCGTCGAGCCACAGCCCGGCCTCGAAGCTTCGCTGCAGCGCCAGCAGCCAGGCGGCCCAGATCGCCAGAGTCAGACCGGCGGCGAAGGGCAGCGAGCGCACGCCGGCGCCGATCCCGCCGAAATAGCACAGCAGCAGGATGATGATGAGGTCGAGTGCGAGAGTACGATCATCGCGTGTCAGCGCATCGCCCTGCAGCAGATTGCCGAGGCCTGTGGCCAGCGCCTCGACGCCGGGCATCTCCTCGCCGAACGGCGCCACGAAACTGTCGCCGACGCCGAGTGCGGCCGCGCCGACCAGCACGATGCGATCCTTCAGCCGCTCGCCGGCGATGCGACCGTCGAGCAGGTCGATGGCCGAGATGGTGTCGAAATGGCCGCGCCCGCCATAGTAGTTCAGCGCCAGCATCAGCCCGGCATCGGTGGCGATGCGCCGCCCGCCGGGCAGCGCCATGCCGTCGGCGTCGAGCCGCAGGTCGTGGCGCGCGATACCGGCCTGGCGCAGCAGGACCGCCAGCGGGAAGCCGGCGATCAGCATATCGTCGAAGCGGATCGCCAGCGGCAGGCGGCGCAGCGCGCCGCCGGGATCGACCGGCACGTTGACGTGGCCGATGGCGGCTATGGCGGCGAATGGCGGCAGCGGCGCCAGAAGATCGCTGGCCTGCGGCAGGCGGGCCAGAAGCGCCGTGCGTTCGGTCTCCTCGGCAGGCAACGGCAGCGCCGCACGCTGCGCCGCGGCGCGCGTCTCGGGGGCGATCCGGAGCGGGTTCTCGACCGGGCCACGGAACACGCCGGCGGCGCCCAGCACGACCTCGGGCGC
>JBDZUM010000018.1:0-46206 GCA_040255215.1 Rhodospirillaceae bacterium | reverse complement strand
TCGCCACCACGGTGATGCGGGAGATGCCTCGGGCCGTGTTGGGATGGTTCTGCCATTCCTTGCGATAGACGAATTGCGGCGTCAGGTGATTGCAGACGAACAGCCCGACGCCGGGTCGCGCCTGGTGCGGCAGGCGGACGATGCGAAACGCCGCCCGCTCGGTCCGGCCATCGATATCGACGCCGCGATCGAAGGCGATGATCGGTTCGGGATTCAGGCCGGCCTGCGTCCAGGCCGTATGCGCCAGATCCGCGCCGTCGGTGCCAAGCGCGACGTTGGCCAGCGCGCCGCCCTGCTCGCCGATCTCCTTGTAGCGCAGATTGTTGGGCATCGGCTCGATGACGCCGAGCAATTCAATGTAGTCCTCGTCGAGGATCATCAGGTGATTGGCGGTGCCCAGCCCGGCATGGATGCCGCGCGGCTGCACATCGAAACCCAGACGCGCATAGGCCTCGCCGGCTTTGGCGAGATCCGGCGCAATGATCATGACGTGATCGATTCCCTTGATGGCGCGTGGCATGCGGACCTCCTCGATCAGTTCGGCTGACGTCGCCGGATCAATCCAACGCCCTTCATCGTCATGACGAGGACGCCATGCTGATTGTGGACTTCGTACTGGTTGAACACGCTGCCCATCTCGGGGCGGCTGCGTGACGGCTTCTTGTCGACGATACGGACCTGGGCCTTGATCGTATCGCCGGCCAGAACGGGTTTCAGCCAGCGGATCTCGTCGACGCCGGGCGAGCCAAGGCTGGTCTCGCGCGACACGTAATTGTCGACCAGAAGACGCATGACCGCCGAACACGTGTGCCATCCGCTGGCAGCCAGCGCGCCGAAAATCGATTGGCGTCCGGCCTCTTCGTCGAGATGGAACGGTTGCGGATCGTACTTGGAAGCGAAATCGACGATCTCGTCCTTGGTCATCAGCTTGCTGCCGATGTCATAGACCGCGCCGACTTCGTAGTCCTCCCAATAGCGTGTTGGACCCGCCATCTGTTCCTGCTCCCGCCCGAACCCTGCGATGCGGCGCGCATTAAAGGCCGCGGCAGGCGGGCCAGCAACCGCGAATTTCGCCGCCCGCGCAGCGGAATTGCGCCGGCTCAGCCGACGGCTTCGAGGATATGGACAAGGGCGGCGTTGTAGTTGCCCAGTTCGCTGGCGCTCAGACCCAGCCGCGCACCCTGGACCTGCCGGGCGCCAGCCCGGCCGATCAGCTGGCCGTAGAGTTCGACGAAACCGTACAGCCCGGTCGCAAAGGGCGGATGGCCGCGCGACAGGCAACCACCGGATGTCGTGACCGGCAGCCTGCCGCCCAGTTCCAGCTCTCCAGCGGCCGTCGCCGCGGCTCCCTGCCCCCGCCCCACCAGGCCCAGAGCCTCGGCAGCGAGGACTTCGGTAATCGTGCAGGGAGCGTAGATTTCGGCCAGGTCGAGATCCTCCCGTGCAATGCCCGCTTCGGCGAAAGCCTGGTTGCCGGCGCGGACGGCGGCGTTGAAGGCGATCATGTCGTTCGGGATTTCGCTGAGCTGATGCGCGCCTTCGTGGTGGAAACCTCGTCCGCGTATTGCCACGTAGGGTTTGCCAAGCGAAGCGGCGAACTCGGCGTCGGCCACGACGATGCAGGCGGCGCCGTCGGAGCGCGGCGGCACCTCGTAGAGCCCGAGCGGCTCGACGATCATCTTCTGCGCCAGGACGTCGTCCACCGTTATCGGATCCCGGTACTGGGCGATCGGATTGAGCGACGCGTGGCGGCGGTTCTTCACCGCGACGGAAGCCAGCGTGCGCCGGTCGACACCGAACTCGTGCATGTAGCGTGCCGCGTCGAGCGCGTACCATGAGATCGGCGTCAGGCCGAACGGCGTCTGGAAGTCGACGTCGCCGGTATGGCGGATGGTCAGGTCCAGGTGGCGGGCGGTCGGGATGGCCGTTTCCATATTCATGCCGGCCGCCAGCGCCACCCGACAACGCCCCAGCGCGACCTCGTTGCAGGCGGCATCGAACGCCATGCCCGCCGTCATGCCGTTGCCGACGACCTCCATCACCATGCCGTCGACCGGCAGGCGGAGATAGTTCGCCATGTAGGTGCAGAAATAGCGCTGCCGGATGTAATCGCGCTCCAGCGCGAAGAGCAAAGCGCCGATATCGGCCTTGTCGATGCCGGCATCCGCGACGGCAGCGCGGATCACGCCGGCCATGATCTCATGGTCCTGCGTTTGTTCCGGCGCATCGGGCGGCGACTGGAAACGGCCGACTGGCGTGCAGCCGACGCCGATGATGGCGAGGCGTCTCATGACGGCCGTCGCGGGCCGGTCAGTCGGCCAGCGCGTTGTGAATGCGCTTGGCCACTTCTTCCAGCATGACCTCGGTGGCGCCGCCGCCGATCGCCTCGACACGCACGTCGCGCACGATCCGCTCGATGGCGCTGTCCTTGATGTAACCGAAACCGCCATGGAACTGCTGGCAGGTATAGGCGACCTCGTTGACCAGCTCGCCGCACAGCGCCTTCAGCATCGAGACCTGTGCCACGCATTCGCGGCCCTGCGCATCCAGCCAGCCGGTATGGTGCACCAGCTGCCGTGCCGCTTCTGACTTCGCCGCCAGCATCGACAGGCGCTGGCGGATCACCTGCTTGTCCCACAGCGAGGCGCCGAACGCCTTGCGGTTCATCACGTAGTCCACTGTCAGACGCAGGGTCGCCAGGCATTCCGATACGGCCATGGCGCCAACGACCAGCCGCTCGTTCTGGAAGTTCTGCATCACCGCGTAGAAGCCGCGATTCTCCTCGCCGAGCAGGTTCTCGGCCGGGACATGCACGTCCTCGAACACCAGTTCGGCCGTGTCGGAACACTGCCAGCCCTGCTTGTTGAGCGCGCGGCCGACGCGAAAGCCCGGCATGCCCTTTTCGACGATGAACATCGAGATGCCGCGGCTGCCTTTGGATTCGGGGTCGGTGCGGGCGGCGACGACGTAGATATCGGCATGCACGCCGTTGGTGATGAACATCTTGGCGCCGTTCAGAATCCAGCCCTTGTTGCCGTCGCGCACCGCGCGGGTGCGCAATCCGGCGACATCCGAACCGGCATCCGGCTCGGTCACGGCAATGGCGGATATCTTCTCGCCGCGGGCGATCGCCGGCAGGTAGCGCTTCTTCTGCTCCGGCGAGCCGGCATTGACGATATGCGGGCTGGCCATGTCGGTATGCACCAGCACGGTGATGGCGAATCCGCCGAAGGTGGAGCGCGCCGTCTCCTCGGCCAGAATGACCGAGGCGCGGGCGTCCATGCCGGCGCCGCCATACTCGGCCGGTATGCGCATGCCGAGGAAACCGAGTTCGCCCATGCGGCGAAGGGTCTGGCGCGGCACCATGCCCTCGACTTCCCATTTCGGCGCCTGCGGCACGACTTCCTCGTCGACGAAGCGACGCAGGCTGTCGCGGATCATCTCGTGTTCTTCGGTGAATAGAGCCGAGTTCATGTTGTCGTTCCTCCCGCGGCCAGCTTGCCGGGCCGGGACGCTATCACGCCAGCCTTCCGAGCAAAATCTTGCGCTATGCGAAATGCCGGTTCGTTCCGGCTGCCGCGATCAGGTCTCGGGAACGAAAAGCCGTCCGGAGACCAGGGCCATGACGGTCCGCACCAGAACGACGAAGACGATCGCCGTCGCCAGCACCAGCAGCACGTTCGCCAGGGTCGAACTGACGATGCCGCCGACGGCGGCGTGGTAGCGAACCGCAGCCAGCGACAGTGCCGCCGAGGGGAACGTATAGGCCCACCACGACATGGCGAACGGAGCCCGCGCGAGTTGTCCGGCCAGCGCCACGACCAGCAGGGCGATGAAGACGGCGACGAAGAAGATCACGCGGGCGAAGGCGTCGATGCCGCCCTCGTTCAGGCCAAGATAGGACAGGAACCCGACGGATGGCGGCGCGACCATGATGACCAGCGTCGGCATGAACCGGGCCGGCAGCTGGTCATGGAAGATGATGCGATTGAGGATGACGGGGAAGAGCACCAGCCAGAACACCAGTCCGATCGAGAAGAAGAACCAGCCGATCTCGGGATAGCCGAACACGGCCGCGCCGAGCGGCGCCACGACATTGCCGACCACCGGAATGAACCAGGCCGGGCTGGCGTGGCGAATGTCGATGTTGTGGACGAACCATTGGCGGAAGATCGCCAGCGCCAGCACCAGATGGCCGGTTACGGCGACGAACCAAAGCACTTCGGCCAGCCGATGCGCATAGGGCTCCAGTCCGACCGACAGCAGCATCAGCCCGATGGTGATGGCGGCGAAGAAGCTCGATCGGGCGGGATTGCGGAATTCACTCGCCACCTGCGCCGGGTAGCTCACGGCTTTCGCGATGTAGAGCGCTGCGACCCCGCCGAACGTAATGGCAGCGAGCAGCAGAATGCCTTCGCCGACGGCATCCGCCCATCCCATGTCGTAGGCTGCCCGGCGCCAGGCGAGCCCCAGTCCCGACAGCCCCATGACCGAGGCGAACAGGGGCACGGGCACGTGCGCCAGCCAGGTCTCGGGTTCGTTCGACGATACGTTCATGGATGCATCCTATCGCGTGCGCCGAGGCACGGCCTTGACCTCGATCACGACCTGCCGCCGCCGGCCAGCAGCCACTCGCGCAGCGCAGCCGTGACGCCGGCCGGCTGCTCCAGCGGCGCGACATGGCCGCAGCGTTCGAGGACGATCAGCCGCGAGCCCTTGATGCCGGCGGCCAGTTCCTCGCTGAATGCCGGCGGCAGGACTTCGTCGTCCCGACCGGCGATGACGATAGTCGGAACGTTGACCCTGGGAAGCAATTTCATGTTGTCGCGCCGCGCCATGATGGCGCGCTGCTGATTGGCGTATCCGTCCGCACCCACTGTCATCGCCATGCCCTGCAGCACGCCGACGAGCGCCTTGTCCTTCAACCTGTCAGGATGGATCAGCATGGGCAGCATGACCTGCGTGATGCCGCGCCAGCGGCCGAGCTTGGTCTGTTCGACCAGCGCCTGGCGCCGCTTGCGTCCTTCCGGCGTTTCGGCCCGGGCCGTCGTATCGATCAGGGCCAGCCGCCGTACGCGCTTCGGCGCGCGCCGAAAGACCTCGAGCGCGACATAGCCCCCCATGGAGAACCCGGCCAATGCGAAGGTCGGGGGCGCCTGCTCCAGCACGACGTCGACCATCGCCGCGATCGAGTCGACGTGCCACAGTTCGGGCGCGACGATATCGGCCCGCGATCGCAGCGCGGCGATCTGCGGCCCGAACACCCGCTTGTCGTTGAGCAATCCGGGCAGCAGGACCAGCGCCGGCTTGGCGCTCATGGCAGGCGCTCCATTTCGATCGCTACCTGATCAGCCGCGAGATTTCGCGGAACTCGTCGGTTCCTGCGCGGCCCATCCATTCGAACAGCGCCATTTCGGTCGTGACGATCGAGACACCGTTCTGACGCAGACGCTCGAGCCCGAGCACGGCGCTCTGCGGCCGGCGCGATGTCGTGGCATCGGCCACGACGAAGACCTGGTAACCCGTCTGGACGAGACCGATCGCCGTCTGCATGACGCAGACATGGGCTTCCAGACCCGCGATGACCACCTGGGTCCGGCGCGACTGGCGCAATCGAGCCATGGTGGCGGGGTCGGCAGCGGCGGAGAACGTCAGCTTCGCATAGACCGCCTCACGGTTCTGCAGCCGGCTGGCGATCGCGGGCACCGTCGGGCCCAGGCCCTGCGGATACTGCTCGGTGACGATGGTGGGCACGCCCAGCCGCCCGGCCGCCGTCAGCAGGATCAGCGAGTTGGCAATCACCGGCGCCGGCTCGTGCATGACCGGTATCAGTTTCTCCTGCAGATCGACCAGCAGGAGGACGGAATGGCGGGAATCGAGCAGCATGAGCGCCTTTTCACGGTGGGCGACAAACCCTAAACAATGCCCGCTCGAAGGCCAAGTAGGGCTCTTGGAGGGCCGAAATGCATGGAAGATCTGCTTTCTGCGGCCAAGCCCCGCGTTGACACCGCGCCTGCAAAGCCCAATTATCTGCTGCAACAGCGAAATTGGTGTCGCTGGAACGCGCCGCCGGCTGCGTCGACACCTCCAATCCCCGCCATCCGGGCGGCTGGAATGCGCTAATAGACTGTAATTAAATGAAATTTGACGAACTAGGACTAAGCCCTGCGGTTCTGCAGGCGGTTACCGACGCGGGCTATACGAGCCCGACCCCGATTCAGGCCCAGGCCATCCCCTATGTGCTCATGGGCCGCGACGTGCTCGGCTGCGCCCAGACCGGCACCGGCAAGACGGCGGGCTTCACCCTGCCGATGATCGACATCCTGTCGGCCGGCCGCGCCAAGGCGCGCATGCCGCGCTCGCTGATCCTGGAGCCGACCCGGGAGCTGGCTGCCCAGGTGGCCGAGAATTTCGAGATCTACGGCAAGCACACCAAGCTCAGCATGGCACTGCTCATCGGCGGCGTCTCCTTCGGCGACCAGGAGAAGAAACTCGATCGCGGCGTCGATGTGCTGATCGCCACGCCGGGCCGTCTGCTCGACCACATCGAACGCGGCAAGGTGCTGCTGAGCGACGTCAAGGTGCTGGTGATCGACGAAGCCGACCGCATGCTGGACATGGGCTTCATCCCCGATATCGAACGCATCGTCGGCATGCTGCCGAAGTTGCGCCAGACGCTGTTCTTCTCGGCCACCATGCCGCCGGAAATCCGCAAGCTGGCCGACAAGTTCCTGATGAATCCCAAGGAAGTTTCGGTCGCGCCGCCGGCCACCGTGGCGTCGACCGTGCGTCAGGGGCTGGCGATCGTGTCGGCGCCGGACAAGCGCGATGCGCTGCGACGCCTGATCGAGCGCGAAGACGTGCAGAACGCCATCATCTTCTGCAACCGCAAGCGCGACGTCGACATTCTCTACAAGTCGCTGAAGAGCCACGGCCTCGATGTCGGCGCCCTGCACGGCGACATGGTCCAGTCGGTGCGTACCGAAACGCTGGAGCGCTTCAAGAACGGCGAGATCCGTCTCCTGGTGGCCAGCGACGTCGCCGCCCGCGGCCTCGACGTCGACAATCTGAGCCATGTCTTCAACTTCGACGTGCCGACCCATCCGGAAGACTACGTGCATCGCATCGGCCGCACCGGCCGTGCGGGCCGTTCGGGCGCCGCCTTCACTTTGGCCGCGCCGGACGAAGGCCGCTACGTCGCCGCGATCGAACAGCTTTCCGGCCAGCCCATCGACCGCATCGCCATCGACGATCTGACCTGCGACTTCTCGGCCGATGAGGACGGAGGTCGGCGCGGCCGTGGCCGCGGTCGGGGCCGCAGCAGCCAGCAGCGCGAACGGACGCCGAAGAGCGACACACCCAAGCCTCGCCGTCAGGAAGCGGACGAAGCGCGGGCGGCCGAGCCGCGCGCCGACAATGTCGTTCCCATCCAGGTCGACCGGCCACAAAAGGCACAGGAAGCGAAACGGCCGGACGAGTATCGGCGCGAGGAAGGCCGTTCCCGGCACGAACGCCGGCGCGACGACAATCGCGGCGATGAGGGGCGTCGTAATCGCGATCGCGACCGCGACATGGGCCCGCCGGTCGTCGGCATGGGCGACCATATGCCGGCATTCCTGATGCGCCCGGCGCGGGGACGCTAGGCAGGCGCAAGGAGCGGCCCGATGCAGACCATCTTCATCATGGTGAAATGCGAGTTGGGCAAGGCCTACGATGTGGCCGACCAGGCCGTGCAGTCGGTCGAACACGTGTCGGAGGTCTACTCGACCTCCGGCCAATACGACCTCCTGATGAAGTGCTACCTGCCCGACGACATGGATATCGGCCATTTCGTCACCAGCCAGATCCAGACGCTGGCGGGCATCAAGGACACTTTCACCCTCATTACCTTCAAGGCGTTCGGCTGACGTCCTGAGGTTTCTGCTGCGACGGCCGATGCGCCTGTATTGCAGGCGTCCGGCCGATCTTTCCGAATCGGATAAATCCGCCCGAACCGACGGCCCAGCTTGCCGTCGGTCGCTGGCCGTTCACGGGGATCGCTTGGCCTCCGAGCTGACCGGATTGTACCCCTCACATTGTCGCAAACGCGAAAATGTACCGATTATTTTTGAGTGCAAGTCCAGATAATTTGCACCATAGTTTTCGATGCAATCAATAAAGAAGTGTGCGGGGGAGGATCGATCTTGGTCTCGTTTCGAACAATTCTGGACGGACTTACGAACGTCCTGATGGCGCTCGGCGCGCTTTCGATACTTCTGATGATGTTCCAGATCACGCTGGAAGTGACGCTGCGGACCCTGTTCAAGGACACGATTCCCGGCACCGAAGAGATCGTCTCCACCTACTACATGATCGGCTGCGCCTTCCTGCCGCTGGCCTGGGTGCAGCGCCAGCGCGGCCACGTCATCGTCGAACTCTTTACCGTATGGATGCGGCCGCGGGCGGCGGCGGCGCTCGATGGCGTCGTCACCCTGGTGTGCGCCGCCGGCATCGCGATCTTCTTCTATGCCGGCATCGAAAAGGCGGTCGCGATGACCGCCCAGGGCGAGATCCTGATCGCCATGATCGACGTCGTCGTCTGGCCCAGTCGCTGGATCCTGCCCGCCGGCCTGGGGACGATGCTGCTCTACATGCTGCTGCATGCGTTCGCCGATCTGGTCTGGGCGGCCAAGGGCGGCGAAAGGCCGTTTCCGTCCGCCGTCGGCACAGTGCACTGACGGAGCGCGACGATGTCCGGAATCGCCATTGGCGGCATCGCCATCGCCGTCCTGCTGCTCCTCCTGGCTCTTCGCTTCCCCGTAGCCCTCGCGCTGGGCGGCGTCGCGGTCGGCGGCATTTTCCTCCTGCGCGGCGCCGAAGCCGCGATGGGCGTTCTGACCACCCAGCCTTACGACTTCGTCGCGCACTGGACCCTGTCGGCCGTGCCGATGTTCCTGCTCATGGGCAGCGTCGCCTATCATTCCGGCCTGACGCAGTCGCTGTTCGGCGCCGCGCGGCTGTGGCTGAGCTGGCTGCCGGGCGGTCTGGCCGTGGCCTCGACGGCGGCCTGCGCCGGCTTCGCCGCTGCGTCCGGCTCCTCGGTGGCCACCGCCTCGGCCATGGGCCGCATCGCGATCCCCGAGATGATGCGCTACCGCTACGATCCCGGCCTCGCCGCCGGCAGCGTTGCGGCCGCCGGCACGCTGGGCTCGCTGATCCCACCCTCGATCCTGCTGGTGCTCTACGCCATCTTCGCCGAAGTGTCGGTATCGAAGGCGCTGGTGGCAGGGATTCTGCCGGGCATCCTGTCGGCGGCGATGTTCAGCCTGATGATCATCGTCCGCTGCAAGCTCAACCCGGCCCTGGGGCCGGCCGTCGAGGAGCGCGTCAGCTGGGGCCAGCGCCTGATGGTGCTGCGTCAGGTATGGCCGCTGCCGGCGCTGGTCCTCGCCGTGATCGGCGGCATGTATTCCGGCGTCTTCACCACCACCGAAGCGGCCGCCGGCGGCGCCTTGATGGCGTTCGTCATAGCCGCCGTACAACGCCGCCTGAGCTTCGCGGTGGCCAAGGCGGCGATCATCGAGGCCCTCACCGGCACCGCAGTGGTGTTCTTCATCGCCATCGGCGGCGTCCTGCTGTCGCGCTTCATGGCCTTCAGCGGCCTGCCCGCCTTCATGGGCGAGGTAATCGACGCCCTGGCCGTCAACAGGATCCTGCTGATCGTCATCATCTCGGTGATCTTCATATTCCTCGGCTGCTTCCTCGATTCGATCGGGCTGATGCTGCTGACGATCCCGATCCTGCTGCCGATGCTGGAAGCGGTCGACGCCGACATGATCTGGTTCGGCGTGCTGGTGATCAAGTATCTCGAGATCGGCCTGGTGACGCCGCCGCTCGGCATGAACGTCTACGTCATAAAATCGGTGGTCGGAAACGCCATATCCCTCGAAACGATCTTCAAGGGCATCGGCTGGTTCGTCGTCACGGACATCGTGACGCTGGCCCTGCTGATCGCGTTCCCGGCCATCTCTCTGCTTCTGCCCAACCTGATGGCCAACTGACGGCGCTTCAGGCGCAGATTTCGTCGACCCGCAATGAAAAGAAGAGGAGGAAGACAGTCATGAAATCCATCGCAATCGTCGCCGGCCTCGGCGCCGCCATCGCCCTGGGCGCAGGCACGTTCGCCTACGCCCAGAAAGACCCGGTCAAGATCGTCTATGCCAGCTACCTGGGACCGAAGCACACGACCAATCCGGTGCTGATCGACTACTTCAACAACGTCGAGAAGGATACGAACGGCACCGTCAAGTTCGAGTGGCATTTCGGCCAGTCGCTGCTGCCGGGCAAGGGGATTCCCGCCGGCGTCCGCGATGGCATCGCCGATTCGGGCTACATCGTCGGCGCCTACGTGCCGTCGGAAATGCCGGTCGACAACTACATCGGCGATTTCAGCCTGCTCAACGACGATCCGCTGGTGATGACCGGCGTCATCAACGAGCTGATCCTGTTCAACTGCCCCGACTGCAAGAAGGAATACGAGGAGAAGTTCAAGACCAAGTTCCTCTCGACCATCGCCCTCACCCCTTACGTCTATCACTGCAAGCCTGAGATCAAGTCGCTGGCCGACATGAAGGGCAAGAAGGTGCGGGCCATCTCGGGCTGGGTCGACCTCGCGCGCGGCATGGGCGCCATTCCCGTCAACGTCAACGCCGACGAGGCCTACGAAGCGCTGGATCGCGGCACCATCGACTGCGCGGTGCATTCGATCACCTCGCAGCGCTCGCGTTCCTACGGCGAAGCGGCCAAGAACGTGATCCTCAACCCGATCGGCGGCTATCTCGGCGCCTCGATGTTCAACCTGCGTCTCGAGAAGTGGAACCAGCTCAACAAGGACCAGCGGGCGGCTATCGTCAAGCATCTGCCCGAGATGGTGACGCGCGCGGTGTACAACTACATTCGCGAGGACGAGATCGTGCAGAAGGAGTACACGGAGAAGGGCACGAAGTTCTACCAGGCCGACGCCGACCTGGCGAAGTACCTGGCCGAATTCCCCGCCAAGTACCTGCCGACGGCGATCGAAAAGGGCAAGTCGCGCGGGGTCGGCAATCCACAGCAGATCGCCGACGAGTTCAATCGCCTGACGGTGAAGTGGAAGAAAATCCTGGCCGAGAAGGGCCGCGACCAGGCGACCTACCAGAAGCTGATGTGGGACGAAATCTTCAGCAAGATTTCGCTGAACTAGGAACGCGCTGACAACAACGAGGCGGCGGCCGGAGCGACCCGGCCGCCGTTCGTATTTCTTGGCCAGTAGAGTGTCAAAATTGACGGAATCGAAGGCGGATCCTAGAGCTTTTGAAAGCCTCCCCTCTTCTCCTCCATGGTCACGAGCGCTCTGTCCGGACGCCCTTCGGCGAGAACAAAAAACGCTATCGTCCAAAGAAAGACGGAGATGATTACTGGTAGAAAAAAGCCAATCGATGGCCAGAACCTGCCGAACGCGAGAAAAGGACCAACCGTAAGCCCGAGAATAAGGACGATTGAGCCTATGCAGCGCAAAATGCCGGAGTTCAAAGAATAGAGTAGTGGATGGATTGTGCGGGCGAGAAGGAACAGTACCGGCACTCCAAGGATGCCAAGGACAACAGCGACCAAACTCGCATAACCGGCATCGCCATTCGATTGTTCGTCAAAAATGACCTTTGCAATGCAACCGAATGCGCCCAAAAGACCAGCCCAGAGCATTCCGCCTGCATAGGCTTTGGCAGTGTCAGACCATCGTTTGGTGCGTTGACGGGGTGAACCGTTCATCTCGGATCAAGCCCACACTTCCTTGTAGAGCTCGACGATCTCCGCCGCGGTCGGAATGCGCGGATTGTTGTTGGGCGAGCCGGAGGCCAGGGCCTGCTCGGCCATCTTGGGCATCAGATCGAAATATTTCTTCTCGTCGATGCCGTAGGCCTTGGGCGTCGGCACTTTCAGCTCGGCATTGAGCGCGCGCAGCGCGTCGAGCAGCATCGCCACCGCCGCCTGATCGCCCACCTTGTCGTCGCACACGCCCATGGCGCGGGCGCAATCGGCATAGCGATTGAGCGCGGCATTGGCCGAGAAGGCGGTGATGGCCGGAAGCAGCATGGCGTTGGACAGCCCATGCGGCACATGGAAATGCGCGCCGATCGGCCGGCTCATGCCGTGCACCAGCGCCACCGAGGCGTTGGAGAACGCCATGCCCGCCTGGTGCGCGCCCAGCATCATCGCCTCGCGCGCCTTGCGGTTGTCGGGCTGGGCGCAGACGTCGCGGATGTTCCGGTAGATCAGCCGCATGGCGTTCAAGCCCAGACCGTCCGAATGCAGGTTGGCCTTGCGGCTGACATAGGCCTCGATGGCGTGCGTCAGGCTGTCGATGGCGGTATCGGCGGTGAGGCGGAACGGCTTGGTCAGCGTCAGCTCGTAGTCGACGATCGCCGCCGACGGCAGGCAGGCGAGGCCCGAGATCAGCATTTTCTCGTCGGTCTCGGTGTCGGTGATGATGGTGAACTTGGTGACTTCCGAGCCGGTGCCGGCCGTGGTCGGGATCGCCAGCAGCGGCAGGCCCTGCTTGGGGATCGGGTTGGGCACCTTGTAGTCGCGCATCTTGCCGCCATTGGCGGCCAGCACGGAGATCGCCTTGGCGGTATCGATTGGAGAGCCGCCGCCCAGCGCGATGAGACTGTCGTAGGATCCGGCCTGAAGCTGCGCCACGCCGGTCTCGATGATGTCCGTCGTCGGATCTTCCACGGTGTCGGAAAACACGGTCCATTTGACGCCGGCCTTGTCGAGTACATCGGTCAGCGCCGCCAGCTTGCCGCTGCTCACCATGAACTTGTCGGTGACGATCAGGGGCCGCGTGCCGCCGATCTGAGCCAGAGTCTCCGCCGCCTGGGCAATGGCGCCGCCGCCGATCAGGATCAGGCGCGGGGTGAGAATTGTGGCGATCATGGGCGTGCTCCCGAATTCATTTGCCAGCAGTCTAGCAACCGGACTTCGGACGCGCGACAGCAACAAAAACGGGGGCCGCAGCCCCCGTTTTCGGTGCAATCGCGAGATCGCTCAGCGCGCCTTGAACACGAACTCGGCGCCGGAGCGGATGCCGGTCGGCCAGCGGGCGGTGACGGTCTTCAGCTTGGTAAAGAAGCGCACGCCCTCCATGCCGAACATGCCCATGTCGCCGAACGCCGAAGCCTTCCAGCCGCCGAAGGAATGGAACGCCATCGGCACCGGGATCGGCACGTTGACGCCGACCATGCCGATCTTGATCGAACTGGCATAGGCGCGGGCCGCATCGCCGTCGCGGGTGAAGATCGCCGTGCCGTTGCCGAACTGGTGCTCGTTGACCATCTTGACGGCGCTGTCGAAGCTGTCGGCGCGAACCACCGACAGGACAGGTCCGAAGATCTCTTCCTTGTAGATCGTCATGTCGGTGGTGACGTTGTCGAACAGGCAGCCGCCCATGAAGTAGCCGTCCTCGTAGCCCTGCAGACGCAGGTCGCGGCCATCCACCACCAGCTTGGCGCCTTCCTTGACGCCGGCATCGACATAGCCCTTCACCTTGTCGCGGTGCTGGGCCGAAATCAGCGGGCCCATCTCCGACTGCGGATCGAGGCCAGGGCCGACCTTGAGGCTCGAGACGCGCGGCGCCAGCTTCTCGATCAGCTTGTCGCCGACATTGCCGACGGCAACGGCGACCGACACGGCCATGCAGCGCTCGCCCGCCGCGCCGTAGCCGGCGCCGATCAGCGCATCGGCCGCCTGGTCGATGTCGGCGTCGGGCATAATCACCATGTGGTTCTTGGCGCCGCACAGCGCCTGCACGCGCTTATCGTTGGCGGTGCCAGTGTGATAGATGTAGCGGCCGACCGGGGTCGAGCCGACGAAGCTGACGGCGGCGATGTCGGGATGCGTCAGGATGGCGTCGACCGCCTCCTTGTCGCCCTGCACCACGTTCAGCACGCCCGGCGGGCCGCCGGCCTTGATGAACAGTTCGGCCAGCATCATCGATACGCCCGGATCCTTCTCGGACGGTTTCAGGATGAAGGTGTTACCCGTCGCCACGGCCATGGTGTACATCCACATCGGCACCATGGCGGGGAAGTTGAACGGGGTGATGCCGGCGACTACGCCGAGCGGCTGGCGCATCGAGTAGGAATCGATGCCGCCGGAGACGTTCTCCGTAAAGTCGCCCTTCAGCAGATGCGGAATGCCGCAAGCGAACTCGACGACCTCGAGGCCGCGCACCACCTCGCCCTTGGCGTCGTCGAAGGTCTTGCCATGCTCGACCGTGATGGCGCGCGCCAGATCGTCGTGGTGCTTCTCGATCAGGTCCTTGTACTTGAACAGGACGCGGGCGCGGGCCAGCGGCGGGGTATTGGCCCAGCCGGTCAGCGCCTTTTTGGCGACCTCGACCGCATCGCCAAGCTCCGTCTTGCTGGCCAGCGTGACCTCGGCGATCTTCTCGCCGGTGGCGGGGTTGAAGACGTCGCCCTTGCGGCCCGACTTGCCGGCGATTTCCTTGCCGCCGACGAAATGCCCGATCTGCTTCATGGCCGTTACCTCCTCGACTGTTTCCGGCCCCTGTCGCGGCCGCAATTCCGTGATGCGGCGGCAACCTAGCACCGGCCCCCGAGGGGGAAAAGCCCCGCCCGGGAGCCGCCCCTGCCAGCGTTCGCTGGCATTTCGCCTGCTCCGGAAAGGCAGGCCTGCCATTCCGTTCTGCGGTGGACAAAGGGCCCGTCACGGCGGGACTCTGACGCCCTCAACCGGGGAGTAAAGACCATGCCCAGTTCACAGAAGGAAAAGGCCGCCGCGCTCGCCGCGCTGCATGCCCGCGGTATCTTCGTCATCGCCAATGCCTGGGACATTCCCAGTGCGGCCATCGCCGTGGAGGAAGGGTTCAAGGCCATCGCCACCACCTCGGCCGGCATGGCCTTCACGCTCGGCCTGCCCGACCACGAATACACCGGCCGCGACCGCATGATGGCGATCGTGCGCGAAATGGCGCCGCGCTTCGACGTGCCGCTGTCGGCCGATCTGGAAGCGGGCTACGGGCTGAAACCGGAGGATGTGGCGTTGACGGTCAGGCAGGCGATCGAGGCCGGCGCCGTCGGCTGCAACATCGAGGACGCCGATCCGGGCACCGGCAAGCTGATCGATTTCGATCTCTCCGTGGCGCGGATCAAGGCCGGAGCGGAAGCCGCGCGCAGCGCCGGCCTGCCGGACTTCGTGCTCAACGCCCGCACCGATCCCTTTCTCGCCCGTTTCGGCACGCCGGACCAGAACCTCGAAGAGTCGATCAGGCGCGGCAACGCCTATGCCGCGGCCGGCGCCGGCTCGGTCTTCGTGCCGCTGCCGCCGGAGGCGACGACCATCGGCAAGCTCGCGGCCGGCATCAAGGCGCCGCTCAATATCCTCGGCGGCTTCGCCGGCAAGGCGGCGCCGAATCTTTCGGAGCTCGAGAAGCTCGGCGTGCGTCGCGTCAGCATCGGCGGCAGCCTGATGATCGCCGCCTATGCCCATGCGCGCGATTCGCTGCGGGCCATTCGCGACAGCGGTTCCTTCGCCTATGCCGAGGCGAAAACGAAGAACCCGGACTTCAACGCGCTGATGAAGAAGTACGTGAAGTCGTAAGCGCAAGACCGATCGCAAAAGAAAACGGCGGCCCGAAGGCCGCCGCTCCCTTTTCCGCTTCGATCGCGCTTAGTTCCAGCGCGAGATCTCGAGACGACCCACCTGGTCGCGATGCACCTCGTCCGGGCCGTCGGCCAGGCGCAGGGTGCGCTGGTGGGCGTACATGAACGCCAGCGGGAACGCCTGGCTGACGCCGCCGCCACCGTGGATCTGCAGGCAGCGGTCGATGACGCGGGTGGACATGTTGGGCACCACCACCTTGATCATGGCGATTTCCTTGCGGGCGGCCTTGTTGCCGACCTTGTCCATCATCCAGGCCGCCTTGAGGACCAGCAGGCGGGCCTGCTCGATCTCCATGCGCGACTCGGCGATCCAGTGCTTGGTGACGCCCATCTCGGCCAGGCTCTGGCCGAAGGCGGTGCGGCTCTTGGCGCGCTTGATCGCCAGTTCCAGCGCCCGCTCGGCGGCGCCGATCGAACGCATGCAGTGATGGATGCGGCCCGGCCCGAGGCGGCCCTGGGCGATTTCGAAACCGCGGCCTTCGCCGAGGATCATGTTCTCCTTCGGCACGCGCACGTTGGTGTAGCTGACTTCGGCATGGCCGTGCGGCGCGTCGTCATAGCCGAACACGTGCAGCATGCGCTCGATCTTGATGCCCGGCGCGTCGGTCGGCACCAGGATCATCGACTGCTGCTGGTAGGGCGGCGCCTTGGGATCGGTCTTGCCCATGAAGATCAGGATCTTGCAGCGCGGATCGCCCATGCCCGACGACCACCACTTGCGGCCGTTGATCACGTAGTCGTTGCCGTCGCGCTCGATGCGCGAGCCGATGTTCTTGGCGTCCGACGAGGCAACGGCCGGCTCGGTCATGGCGAAGCAGGAGCGGATCTCGCCGTTGAGCAGCGGCTTCAGCCACTTCTCTTTCTGCTCCTCGGTGCCGTAGCGGGCCAGCACTTCCATGTTGCCGGTATCGGGGGCGGAGCAGTTCATCGCTTCCGAGGCGATATGCGAACGACCGAGAATCTCGCAAATCGGCGCGTATTCGAGATTGGTCAGACCCATCGTGCCGTGCGTGTTGCCGTCGCGCTCCGGCGGCAGGAACATGTTCCACAGCCCGCGCTTCTTGGCCTCGGCCTTCAGATCCTCCATGACCGGCGGCAGCTGCCAGCGGTCCTTCTGCGACTCGAGCTGGTGATGGTAGGTCTCTTCGGCCGGGTAGATGACCTCGTCCATGAACTTCTGGACCTTTTCCATCAGGTCCTTGGTCCGGGCGGGAAATTCGAAATCCATCGTTTCCTCCTGTTTGCGGCCGGATTATGCCCGCCCCCTTCCGGGGCGTCCATCGTCCGGCGGAATTCCGCGCGCACCATAGCCGATATGAATGGCCGTTCAACGGGGTTTCCTCGCCTCCCCTTGCGCGTTCGGCGCAAGGGGTCTTACCCTTTCGGCAACCATGCATAAGGCCAAATCCGCTCTGCGGACTTTGCCATTCCGGGAGCGTCCATGAACGTCGTCGCCAAGCCGCCCTTCAAGAAACAGCATTTCCTGCCGCGCGACATCGAGACCGAGCGACGCCCCGACGGCACCATCATCCTGCGATCGCGCTTCAAGCTGGCGCCCTACGAGCGGCACATCCCGGCCTATCTGGCGAAATGGGCGCAGGAACGGCCGGACCATGTCTGGCTGGCGCAGCGGCGCGGCGCCCAGCGCGCCTGGCTGAAGGTGACCTACGCCGAGGCCAAGCGACAGGTCGATGCGCTCACCCAGGCGCTGCTCAATCGCGGGCTGGACCAGACGCGGCCGCTAATGATCCTCAGCGGCAATTCCATCGAGCATGCGCTGATGGTCATGGCGGCGATGCAGGCGCAGGTGCCGGCGGCGCCGGTGTCGCAGGCCTATTCGCTGATGAGCCAGGACCACAAGAAGCTGCGCTACGTCTTCGACCTGCTCGATCCCGGCCTCGTCATGGTGCAGAACGGGCCGCCCTTCGAAAAAGCGCTGAAGGCGCTCGACCTGTCGCGCTGCGAAGTCGTCTATGTCGACGCCGCGCCCGAAGGCGTCAAGGCGACGGCTTATGCCGATCTGCTCGGCACCAATCCGGGTCCGGACGTGGAACGCTCGATCGCCGGCATCGGCCCAAAGACCATCGGCAAGTTCCTGTTCACCTCGGGCTCGACCGGCATGCCCAAGGCGGTGATCAACACGCAGGAAATGATGTGCGCCAACGTCATGATGGGCAAGCAGGCCCGGCCGCGCCGGCCGGAGGATCCCATTCCGCTGCTGCTCGACTGGCTGCCGTGGAACCACACCATGGGCGGCAACGCCAGCTTCCATGGCCTGCTGGCCGATGGCGGCACCGTATACATCGACGATGGCCGGCCGGTGCCCGGCATGTTCGACGAGACGCTGCGCAATCTGCGCGAGATATCGCCGACCTACTACAGCAACGTGCCGGCGGGCTACGCGGCGCTGGCGTCGGCGCTGGAGAAGGACGATGCGTTGTGTCGCAGCTTCTTCCGCCAGCTGGGCTCGCTGGCCTATGGCGGCGCCACCTTGCCGGACGATCTCTACGAGCGCATGCAGGCGCTGGCGATCAAGTACACCGGCCATCGTCTGCTGTTCGCCACCGGCTGGGGCTCGACCGAGACGGCGCCGACGGCGACGGCGACCTACTGGGAAACGGAGCGCGTCGGGCTGATCGGCCTGCCCTTCCCCGGCGTCGAACTGAAGATGATACCGGCCGGCCCCAAGTACGAAATGCGCATTCGCGGCGTCATCGTCACACCGGGCTACTACAAACAGCCCGAGCTGACGGCGCAGATGTTCGACGAGGAAGGGTTCTACAAGATCGGCGATGCCGGCGATTTCGTCGACCCCAACGACCCTTCGCAGGGCCTGGTGTTCAAGGGACGCGTGGTCGAGGACTTCAAGCTGATGAGCGGCACCTTCGTGCATGTCGGCTCGTTGCGGGTCGCCGCCATCGCCGCCTGCTCGCCGGTCGTGCAGGATGCGGTGATCGCGGGACAGGATCGCGAATACGTCGGCATCCTGGCCTGGCCCAACATCCTCGCCTGCCGGCAAATCGCCGGCGACGACAAGATGCCGGTCGAAGAACTGGTGCAGCACCCGAAAGTGGTCGAGATCCTGCGCAAGGGACTGCAGCAGCACAATGCCGGCAATCCCGGTTCCAGCTTCCAGATCCATCGCGCCATCCTGCTGACTGAACCGCCCTCGATCGACGGCAACGAACTGACCGACAAGGGCTACATCAACCAGCGCGCCACGCTGGAACGTCGCGCGACTTTGGTCGAGATGCTGTTCGCCGAGCCGCCGGGACCGCAGGTCGTCGTGGCGTGATGGAAGCGCTGCGACTGCACGGCCATCTGATCGGCCGCCAGGGCTCGCGCCGGCAGCTCAACACCCCGGCGCTGGTCGTCGATGTCGAGGCGCTGGACGCCAACATCGCCACTATGGCGGCTTTCGCGCGACGGCACGGCGTTGCCCTGCGACCCCATTCCAAGACGCACAAATCGGCCGACATCGCCCGCCGCCAGATCGAGGCCGGCGCGCTTGGCGTCTGCTGCGCCAAGCTCGGCGAGGCGGAAGCGCTTTCCGAAGCAGGCATCGGCGGGCTGCATGTCACCTCGGCGGTGGTGACGCCGCAGGGCATTGAACGGCTTGTCGCGCTGAACGGCAGGACGAATGGCCTGACCGTCGTGGTCGACGACGTCGCCAACATCGACGCCCTCGCTGCAGCTGCCGCGCGCGCCGGCCAGACCCTGTCGCTGATCCTCGATATCGATCCCGGCATGCACCGCACCGGCGTGTGGAACGACGATGACGTCGTACCGCTGGCAATACGCATTCGCGATGCCGGCAGCCTGCATTTCGCCGGCGTGCAGTTCTATTCGGGCCGCCTGCAGCATGTCGAAGCCTATGCCGATCGCCTGAAGACCGCGCTCGAGGAAACCGCCCGCCTCGCCCGCCTGGTCAACGAGTTGCGCCAGGCGGGCCTGCCGCCAACGATCATTACCGGTTCGGGCACCGGCACGCACCAGATCGACGCCACCCAGGGCGTCTTCACCGAATTGCAGGTCGGCTCCTACGTCTTCATGGACACACAGTACGACGCCGTCGACCTGCACGGCGACGGCAGCCGTCCCTTTCGCCAGGCCTTGCAGGTCGATACCACGGTGATCAGCGCCAGTTCGCCGGGGCTGGCGACCGCCGACGCCGGCCTCAAGGCCTTCGCCACCGACGGACCGCGTCCCGTGATCATGGCGGGCGCGCCCGAAGGATCGACCTACCGCTTCTTTGGCGACGAGTACGGTGCGGTGGCATTGCCCGATGGCGCTAGGCTGCCGGTTGGTTCCAGCCTGACCTGCCAGCCGCCGCATTGCGATCCGACCGTCAATCTCTACGAGGCCTACCACGTGGTGCGCGGCGATACGCTGATCGACATCTGGCCGATCACCGCCCGCGGACGATCGCGCTAGATCGCTAGCGCCAGCGCTTTGCCAGCCTCGCAGTGCCGGCCAGCGACAGCAAAGCCAGCGCCACCATTGCCAGATAGGCAAGGCCGCCGGCCTTTTCGTACAGGAACCCCGCCCCCATCATCGCCAGCCCCATGCCGAGGCCGATCGGCAGGGCGGCATACAGCGCCTGGGCCGAACTGACCGCCGCCGGATCGACGCGCCGCTGAATGAACATCATGGCGGCCAGATGGGTCGCACCGAACGTCAGCGCATGCAGCGTCTGGATCGCCAGCAACGGGCCATAGTCGTGGATGAAGGGGGTCAACGCCCAACGTATGACGGCCGCAATGCCGGCGACGAGCAGCAGGCGGATGACGCCAATGCGCTCGGCCAGCCGCCGCCCGAGCGCGAACAGCACGATCTCGGCCAGGACGCCGACCGCCCAGAGCAGCCCGATAGCCGTGTCATCCAGCCCCATGGCCCGCCATTCGAGCGTGCCGAACCCATAGTAGACGGCGTGGCTGACCTGCGCCGCGCCGCCGGCCAGCAGAAAGGCGAGAAAGGCCCGATCGCGCAGCAGACCGAACATCGCGCTGCGCCGCGGACCCGTTCGCGGGCGGCCAGTGCCAGCGGAAGGCAGGAGCACGGCAGCCAGCGCGGTGGCGAATACCGCCGCGACGATGACGCCATGCACGGCGTCGCTGCCGCTGCGCTGCAGCACATACCCGCCGCCAACGGTCGCGGCAATGAAGGTGATCGATCCCCACAACCTGGTGCGGCCGTAGTCGAATGCGCCACCTGCGGCCATCTGCATCGCCTGACCATCGACGATCGGCAGGATGGCGGGCCAGGCCAGACCCCAGAACAGCGTCAGAACGAGAAGCAGCCAGAAGTCACCCGCCAGCCCGAAGGTCGCCATGACCAGCAGACCGACCATCGATAGCGCGATCACAAGCGGCCGGGCCACGCCCAGCCGGTCGGCAACGTCCCCACTGGCCAGCACGCCACCGACCTTGATCCATTGCGCGGCAAAGAGCAGCGCGCCGATCGCCACCGGTTCCAGGCCGCGATCCTTCAGCCACACCGGCCAGTAGGCCAGCATCAGGCCGTTGGTAAGGAAATAGGCGGAAAAGTAGAGCCCGAAACGCAATCCGCCGCTCATGCCGCAGTCCCTCGAGAGGGAATGCGGCGGAGCGCAGTCTCAGAATATGCGCACGTAGGAGTCCGTGGCGTCGTCCCACTGGTAGGATTGCTGCTGCTGCCCGGACACGGAGGCATTGTCCCACAGGATGATGGTGTCGACATCGCGCGAATCGAACTCGATGTCGGCGCCGTTCATGCCGCCGCCGACGATCTCCAGGCGATAGAGGTCGCCGGAGACGTGACTGACATACACCATGTCGTCGCCGCCCGCATTGTCCATGATATCGCCGTCCAGTTCGTAGACGCCCTGGGTGTCGTCGAAGCCGTCGCCACCCACTTCATCCGGCTGGAACACCCCGATCACCACCAGCGTATTGCTGGTGCCGTCCGCGGGCAGACCCTGGCGGGCGAGGTCGTAGTATTGGTTGCCATCGCCATCCTGGCGTCCGAAGTAGAGGACGTCGTGTCCACCGCCGCCGAAGACCGTGTCCGAGTCGCTGCCGGGGTAAAGATAGTCGGCGCCGGCGCCGCCGAAGATCGTGTCGTTGCCGGCGCCTCCCCACAACGCGTCTTCAGCGTCGCCCCCTTCCAGCCGGTCATTGCCGTCCCAGGTCGAAATAACGTCTGCACCAGCGCCGCCGTCGACGCTGTCCGCCGCCGGGCTGTCGGTCGCGTCGGAAATGAAGACGTCGGCGCCATCTCCCAACGACATGCTCGAACTGGCGTACCGCCCCGAATAATAGACCCAGTCGTCGCCATCGTCGGCGGTCGATGGCGCAATGACGAGCGTGTCGTCTACGGCGGACTGCTCGATAGTGTCGTTGCCGGCACCGCCGTGGAAGGCCGCGCCGCCTATCGAGTCGATGATGCGGTCGTCTCCGGCCCCGCCGGACAGAATGTCGAATCCCGCGCCGCCGAAGATCGTATCGTTGCCGCCGCTTCCATCGACGGTGTCGTTGCCGTCGTCGCCATACAGGCGGTCGTTCTGGTTGCCGCTCCACAGAATATCGTTGCCGCCGCCGCCATAGGCGGTAGCGGCGAAGCCATATGCCATCGGATCGGTCAGCAGGCCGGAAACGAGGAAACTCTGGTTGCTGTGTCCGAGGTTCAGAATGTCCTGGCCATCGCCAAGGTCGAACACTTCGATGGCGGCGTTCTGATCGGCATACGGCAGGTGATAGCGCGTCAACACCGCGAGGCCGACCGGAACGCTCAGCAGGGACGAATCCCACATCGTCGCATAGTCCCAGTAGACGATGTCGTTGCTGCCGGTCGCCCTTATGGTGTCGCTGGATGAGTTTCCACTCTTGTTGAGCAATGCCGGAGTGATGGTGCCAAGCAATGCCGCAACGGGACCCGTCGGCACGACGGTCGTGGTTCGATAGCCAAACAGCAGACCGCCGGCGTCGATCGTTTCCGATGTCGGATTGCCGTCGGCATCGAATTTCCGCGCCCCGGTGTTTATGCCGAGTGTCGTGTAGAGAAGAGCGTCTCCGAGGAGGATCGGCGTCACATTGCCGACGGTCAGAGGAGCAAATTCGAGAAGCCGGGCCATGACTGTCTCCCCTTTTGAAATGCAGGAGGGGGTACTCGCTATGGCCGAAATGATAGAAACCCACGCAACCCTGTTCGGGCTGCAGGCGTATGAGGTTTTAAGTTATCCACAGGCAGTTGGCGCCGGGGATTTCATAACACAACCTTATGTAATAACTGGGATTTTCTTATGCGAATGGAGCAGGCCATCGTGCTTTGCAGCCTGTTTTGCTCGCAGTTGCCTAAGCGCACGACCTGGAAATCTGGATAGCGAAACTTGCTACCAGCGCGTGCGTTGCCGGATAAATCCTGCAGCGCGGGAAGGCATACCTCTACTTGAAGCCGATATCGACCTGCATGGCGAGGCCGCCTTCGGGATTGGCCGCCCAAAGAAGCGCGCCCTTGCCGTCTTGCGTCGGTTTGCCTGCCACCATGAAAGAGGCCGGAGCGTAGAGCGGGCTGACGGCGCGAAAACTGTAGCTCGCAATGGCACGACCTGGATTGCTGTCGCGCGCCAGCTCCATCAGCAGCGTGGCGGTCAACGGACCGTGGACGATGAGATCGGGATAGCCCTCGACCTGGGTCGTGTAGGGTCGATCGAAATGGATGCGATGGCCGTTGTAGGTCACGGCGGAGTAGCGGAACAGCAGCACGGGATCCGGCTCGATCTTCCGCGACCAGACGGCGCCCTCGGGCGCCGCCGGCGGCTTGACGACCGGCGCGCCGGGCTTGGGGTCCTCGCGGAAAACCGATTCGAATGCCTCGTCGATCGCCAGCGTGTCGCCGGCATAGATGCTGAAACGCTGGCCGACGAACATCAGCCGGCCGGTCTTGCCCTGCCGTTCGTCGATGCTGACGATGCGCGCAACGCGACGCAACTTCTCCCCGACACGCAGCGGCCGATGCACCGTCAGACGGCTGCCCGCCCACATGCGGCGCGGCAACGGCGATGGCGGCAGGAATCCCGCCTTGCCCGCCAGACCGTCGCGCCCCAGGGTCGAATGCCGATCCGTGGCGTTGAACCACATCCAGTGCCATGCCGGCGGAACCTCGTCGCCTTCCTGCGGCGGCGCGTCGTTGCGATCCAGCGCGGCGTGGAGCTGACGCATCGAGCGCAGATCGGCCACGTCGTCGACTTCGGCCGTACGCCCGATATAGCTCTTGAGATCGTCGATCTGTCCGCTCATTCGCCAAACTCCCGCCGTACCGTTTCCGTGTGCTCGCCAAGGCGCGGCACCGCGCCGAGACGCTCCGGCTGCCCGACATAGCTCGCCGCCAGCGCCGGCAGCGAAACCGGGCCATTCTCCGCCTGCAGTTCGGTCCGCCGCAATTGCGGGTGCCGCGCCAGATCCGACACCGTGCTGACCCTGGCATAGGCGATCTGCGCCTCCTCGAGCCGGTTCGTCAGTTCCTGCGTCGACAGTCGGGCGATCACGTCGCCGATCATGGCGTCCACCAGCTCACGATGCCGGTTGCGCGCCAGGTTGGTGCGGAACCGTTCGTCCTGCGGCCAGTCGGGCCGCTGGAGGACGACCGTGCACAGGCGCACGAACTCCTTGTCGTTCTGCACCGCCAGCAAGGTTTGCGCGCCGTCGGCGGCAGTATAGGCGCCGTAGGGCGCGATCTTGGGATGGGTCAGCCCGACGCGCGGCCATTCGCTGTCGGCGTAGTCGCGATGCAGCAGCGGCACCGTCATCCACTCGGCCATGGCAGAAAACAGGGACACTTTGATCGCCCTGCCCTTTCCGGTGCGATGACGCTCGAGCAGCGCCTCGAGCACCGCGGCATGGGCATACATGCCGCAACCGACATCGGTCGCCGAAACGCCGATGCGGCCGGGCGCATCGGGCGTACCCGTGATCGACGCGATGCCGCTTTCGGCCTGCACCAGCAGGTCGTAGGCGCGACGATGCTGGTAGGGGCCGAACTCGCCGTAGCCGGAGATATCGACCGTCACGAGCCTCGGATTGGCCTCGCGCAACGCGTCGGAGCCGAACCCGGCCCGCTCGGCGGCCCCGGGAGCCAGATTCTGGATGAAGACGTCGGCCTTCGCCGCCAGGGCCCGGATGAGGGCCTTGTCGCGCGGCTGGCGGAAATCCAGCACCACCGACTGCTTGCCGCGGTTCAGCCAGACGAAATAGGCGCTTTCGCCGTTGACGGCCGTGTCGTAGTGGCGGGCGAAATCGCCCTCCTCGCGTTCGATCTTGATGACCCGCGCCCCGGCATCGGCGAGCCGCGCCGAGCAATAGGGCGCCGCCACGGCCTGTTCGACCGCGACGACGAGAGTTCCTTCCAGAGCGCCCGTCATGGCTTCGGCCCCAGGCTGCATGAACAACGATTCATGCGCCGGACTTTGCCGACGCCCACGTCGCATTGCAAGTCGCCACTGCTGCCCGTCGGGAAGCTTGGTGCATTTGCACCTGCTGCTGGGCTTTCGCAATAGAGCCGCTTGCAACGGGCAACAGCGCGCATTGGTTGCAAGCGGGCACGTTCACCCGAAAGCCTATGAGACCAATGCCGAATGGAACTGACCGAACGGGTCGGCATCCTAGCCCGACATAGTCAATTCATTGCATGGCGTTCCATTGTCAGTTTCAAATGAGGCGCGCCGGATTTCAGCGGCGCTTTGGCTCCTGATCGCATCCGTCCTTCCTGCAGCCGAGGGCGGCAAGGCCGCCGAGCTGCAGGGCGCGACGCCGTGGGCATTCGACTACGTCCGGCTCTGCCGCGATACGGCGCATGTGCCCCTGGTCCAGGCGGCGATAGACCCCCGATACATAAACCTCTGGACCGAACGCCAGTCGCGGCAGGCGGGCCGGTACGAGCAATACAGCTACGGCTCGCGGCGCATCGATGTGCGCGCCGAAGACGAGATCAGCCTGTTTCACGGATTGATCCATCGCACCCTCGACCTGATCGGCGAATCGCGGCTGAAATACGCCAGCGCCCGGCCCGAAGACGACGTCGAGCATTGGCTGATCTACTACACGCTCGAAACCAACTGGCCGGGCGAACAGCGTCGCAACGGCCGCGAACCCTCGCGTCAGGTTCTGCGACAGGCCGTGGAATTCTGGACCAACCAGGAAGCGGAGTATGTCCGCATCAACATGAAAGCCGCGCAAACAGCCGCGCATTCCTGGTGCGCCGTCCTGCTGTCGGCGGATCGGGTGGCAGCCATGCCGGACCCGGACGCAAAAAGCAGCCGGACCCGATGAGAACGGCCTAACGCGAAGAAAGGAGGAGCGCACGCTCCTCCTTCCCAAGCACCGATTGCCGGTTGTCTAGTACAGGGCCACCGGATTGATGATCATCTGCACGGCACCGCGGACCCGCGCCTGGCCCAGGACGAACATGAACTCCTTGACGTTGTCGCGCACCAGCGGACCCGTGTTCATGGTCTCCAGAATGTAGATGCCGTTGCGCTTCAGAAGGATGACGTGGCCGAAGAAAGGCCGTCCGTCCTTCTGCGGGGGAATGGGCTCGAGCCCCCAGGTATCGGCGCCCACCGCCATGACGTTCTTGGATGCCAGCCACTCGGCGCCTTCCTCCGAAAGGCCCGGCTCGCCGGAGCCCCATGCCTTGGGGTCGGATTCGAACTTGGCGTCCGTCCAGCCGGTATGGAACAGCACGACGTCACCCTCGCGGATCTCGACGCCCTGCGCCTTCGCCGCCGCCTGAATCTCGTCGGGTCCAAAGAACTGGCCGGCGTTCAACGATGCGACGTTGCCATGCTTGGCCATGTCGATCACGACGCCGCGCCCGACCATCGGCGGGATGTTGTGCGTGCCGAGCCTGACCAGGCCGGTGATGGCCGAGATCTCTTCGTCCTTGTTGCAATTATAGTAGAGGCCGTTCTCGCCAAGATGGCCCAGCCCGTCGATCTGCGAGCCGATGCCGAGCCAGAACTGCATGATGTCGTCGTTGTAGTTGCCCTTGTAGGCGAACAGACGCTGGCCGCTTTGCTGGTTCGGCTGCACGACCTGCAGCGACAGGGTGCGCGGCGGGAAGGCTGGCGTCTTGGAGTCGATGACGATGCCGAGCGGCTGGGTCTTGCCCTGCTTGACCAGCTTGGTTGCGGCCAGCACGCGTTCGGGCGTGACCAAATTGGCGGCGCCGATTTCATCCTTGGCGCCCCATTTCGACGGTTTGCAATCCTGCGCGAAAGCCGGGCCGGACAAGCCGGCAAGAGCCAACGCCGATCCCAGAAGGATTCCGCTTATCCTCATCAATTCCTCCCAACGTTATGTTGTTGCGCCTGCGCACGCGCAGGTTGCTCGATTACGCGGAGGCAATCGACGAAGGGCAAGCGCAAACGGGCGGACTGGCCGCCCGTATAGGGGGATGCGCGCCGGTCGCAGGGAAAAAGCGACAGCGATGCTTACCGGACGTTCGCCCTGACAGACCGATCGTCGATGGCGGCGCCGCTGGACGAACTATTTTTTCAGCATCGGCTCGATCATCGCAGCCATTTTCCCGGCGATGACGGTAGTGCCTTGGGAGTTCTCGTGGCCATCCGGCTGAAAGCCCGTGGATGGCACGCCGTCAAGCAGATTGCAGCCACGCGCCGCATGCTCCCTTGCGATGCCTTGAATCGTGGTGCGATATCCCTCGATGTCATAGCCGTGGGGGAATGGCGCGCGACGGCCGCACAAAATCACCTGCGTGCCTCTGGATTTGATACGCGACACGATCTCCAAAAGATTCTTTCCGATGGTCGCAGGCGGAACACCCCGGCGCGCGTCGTTGACGCCGAATGTGACGATGGCGATATCCGTTCCTGCGGCGACGGCGGAATCGACACGGTTCAGCGCGTCGACGGTGGTGTTGCCGGAGACGCCGGCATTGATGACCCGCACGTCATGGCCTTTCGCCTTAAGCAGAGCTTCGAGCTTGGATGGCCAGTCTTCGCCTCGTGGCAATCCCTGGCCGTAGGTATTGCTGTCGCCGAATGCGACGATGCGTGTTTGCGCACCGGCCTTACCGGCCCCTGCAAACACAAGGACGGCCACCACCATAGCTGCCTTCGCGGCCGCAATGACCCCTCTCGACATCCGCCCCCCTTCCAGCTCGGCATCTGCCGATCGCTGCAGCAAACAAGTCTAGGCTGGAAAGGCGATTGTTTGTCAACGGTCGGGGCAATCTGCGCCACGATCGCCGACGGCCGACTACCAGTTCGGCCGGCGCTTCTCGTTGAAGGCATCAAGCCCTTCCTGGGCGTCCGGCGTCTCGATGATGTTGCAGATGGTTTCAACGACGTTCTCGATGTTGCGCCGATACTCGTAATCGTTGGCGCGCATGAAGCTGTCGCGCGCCAGTTTCATGACCACTGGCGATTTCGACGCGAACTCCCGCGCCATTTCACGCGCCCGTTGCAGCACGCGATCCTTCGCCACCGCCTCGTTGACCAGCCCGCGTGCGGCAGCTTCCCTGAAGGATATGGGCTTGCCGCCGAACAGCAGCTCGAACGCCTTGTGACGGCCGATCTGGCGCGGCAGATGGACGAAATGCATCGCCGGAATGACCCCGACATTGATCTCGGGATAGGACATGTCGGCATCTTCGGCGGCGACGATGCAGTCGCACGACACGGCCAGGGTCACGCCGGCGGCGCGCGCCGGGCCGGTCACGGCGGCGATGGTCGGCTTGCCCATGCGGTACTGCAGATCGTGCATGGTGAAATAGAGCTCCTCGAGGAACCGCCGCAGATCCATGCCCGATCCGCCGCGGATCATTTCCAGATCCATGCCGGCGCTGAAGGCGCGCTCGCAGCCGCTGGTGAGGATGATGGCGCGGACCTCGGGATCGTCCTTGGCGCGCCGGTAGGCGGCATTGACCGCCCGCGTCAGCGCCATGTTGATGGCGTTGACCGGCTCGCGCCGCATGGTGATTTCCGCGACCCGCTCGCGCACGGCGTATTCGACGATTTCGCTGTCGGCCATTGGTCCTTCCCCCGTTCCGGTTGCGGGCAGGACTTTGCCGGCTGGCGGCCGGTCGTGGCAACGGTTCAGGGAGAAAGGAGGGACGAATTGGTGGGCGCACCAGGGCTCGAACCTGGGACCCGCTGATTAAGAGTCCGGAGTCGCTGGGTTGGCATAGAGCCAACATTCGGCGGTAAAGCGCTCCCCAACAAGGACTTACGCGACATCATGGTTGTCGTAGGGCCGGCTAAGGATAGCCGCCCCCCGGTGCTCAATGCAGTACTTACGAGGCGACCATGGCAGTTCTCAATCTGACGGAGGCCCGCATCCGCGAGCTCCCGCTCGGCTCCGGCATCCACCGCGACCAGCAGGTCAAGGGTCTGATGGTCGTGTGCCACCGAACGACCAAGACCTACGCGGTCCAGGGCGACGTGCGCCGCAACGGCCGCCACATCCGGACGGTCCGCGTGAAAGTGGACCGCTGCGACCGCATCGGCCTTCGCGAGGCCAGGCGGCGCGCGAAGGAGCTCATGAGCCAGATACAATCCGGCGTGGATCCCACCGCCGGTCCAGACGAGACAGGAATAACACTCGTCCAAGTGATGGACCGCTACGCCGACGGACGCGACCTTTCTCCCCGCTCGATCGAGGGATACCGGTACAACCTGGACCACTATCTGAAAGGCCTTAGAAACCGTGCGGTTACCGATATCACGCGGACGGATGTCCGCGACCTCTTCGACTCGATCCGCCGCCGCTCGGGCGAGACGACCGCCGCGTCTGCGATGCGCACCCTGCGTCTCCTCGTGAACGAGGCGCGCAGGATAGACGAGACGATAGAGGGCAACCCCGTATCTGCTCTCAGGGTGCCACAGACGAAGCGCCGCGAGGTGGGTGAGATAGACATGCCGGAATGGTGGGTGCGCACCGAAACGCTATCGCCCATCAGGCGGGACGCCCACCGCTTCTTCATGTTCTCGGGTCTCCGCCGCGAGTCCTTACTGACGATCGAGCGCCGCGACGTGGACGTCGCCGGTCGAATCGTCGAGGTACGGCACATGAAGTCGAGGCGACCGTTCCTACTCCCGCTCAGCGATTTCATGGCCGAGATGCTCCGCCAGCGGATGGAGGCCGACGAGCGCATCGCGAGCCGCTGGCTCTGGCCCTCGCCGACGAGCGAGAGCGGCCGCATCATGGAGCCGAAAGAAGACGGCCTCCCCTCGCCCCACGAGTACCGCCACCACTGGCGCACGCAGTCAATTGCCGCCAACGTGCCCTACGCCGAGAGCGCGCTTTTGCTCGACCAGAGGCTTCCTGGCGCGTCCGGCGGTTACGTGCACCAGAGGCATCTCGCTGAGCACCTCCGCACATACCAGCAGAAGGTGACGGACCACCTTCTCGGGTTGGTAAATCGCGCCGCACCAAATGTTGGTTTTTCGGGCTGACGTAGGCTGATATAAAGAAGCAGTCCCGGCCACATAGAGCACTTGGCCGGGCGGTGTGGCCTCGGAGGTTTCCTTCCCCTCCACCGAGGCGGTTGTGACGTGTGGGGCCTCGCCTAAGACGCGCCAGAGGGGGTGCGCATCAGGATGGCGAGGCTCGTCAAGGAGAACCCGGACCGGCGGGATGGATGCTCTTCACCCCTCGGCGCACTCGCTGCGCCGATTGTTGGAGGAGTCTAGTCCTATGCCCGCAGTCGCAGCATCCATCGATGAACTTCAGTCCGTGATCCAGCGTGCGCTCGAACGGGACATCCGCTCGCCCTGGCTCACGCCGGAGCAGGCGGCCGAGTATCTCAAGACAACCATCGGCACCCTCAAGAGCTGGCGCGCGACCGGAAAGGGGCCACGGTTCCACGGGTCACACCGCTTCGTCCGGTATCACACAGATGAGCTCGACGCATTCATGCGCGGGGGCGAGTGATGGCCGCTCAGCCGAAAGAGGAGAGCGGGGTCAATCGCGGCGGAGCCGTCAGCCCCGAATTCAATGCGTCAAACGAAGGGCTCAGCTCGCACTCGAAATCTACCGGAAGCGATGGACCTCCAAAGACATCGTTTCTGAGCGAGGCGCTCGGCTACGCCCGTCGGGGATGGCACATCTTTCCTCTGAAGCCCGGCACTAACGACGAACCGCTCGTGAAGTGGGGCTTGGCGGCGACGACCGATCCGGCGACGATCCGCGACTGGTGGTCGAAATGGCCGAACGCCAACATCGGTATCGCCTGCGCCAAGAGCGGCCTCTGCGTCGTCGACCTCGACATGAAGAAAGGAAAGAACGGGAGGGTCGAACTCGATCAACTGGAACTTGAACATGGTCGCTTGCCTCCTACGCTCACCGCTTCCACGCCGACTGGCGGGACACACCTGTACTTCTGCGGAATCGCCGCGACAACGGCCGGCAAGATAGGACGGGGTATCGACACTCGCGCCTCAGGTGGCAATGGCGGATACGTCCTCCTGCCACCCTCCAGAAGGAAGGAGGGCAGATACGCGTGGAGGGAGAAGGAGCGCAGCATTGCGCCGTTGCCTAGCTGGCTCGGGAACCTCATGGGCAAACCACGCGAGAGGAAGGAGCGCAATGAGAACCCGACCATTGACCTCGACAGCGTTGAGGCCATCGCGTGGGCAAAGCGCTATCTTCAGCGAGACGCCGCGCCGGCCATCGAAGGGCAGAACGGGAACAACACAACGTATCGGGTAGCCTGCGTGCTTCGCGACAAGGGCCTTAGCAAGGATGTTACCTTCGATCTCATGCTTGACCACTACAACGAACGGTGTGACCCGCCGTGGTCACCTGAGGACCTAGAGAAAATAGTCGCAAACGTATACGAGTATGGGCTCAATCGTCCCGGAAGCGATAGCGCGGCCGCCGACTTCAAGGACCACCCCACGCCCAACATCACTCCCCCATCGACGCGAAGGCGGCCAAAGTTCCAGCCTTATAGATACTCTGAACTCAAAGCGTTCGAACCGCCGCGGTGGCTTGCAAACCGACTTATCCCAGACGGCGGGCTTGCGGTGCTCTACGGAGAACCGAAAGTGGGCAAAACTTTCTGGGCCCTTGACCTTTCGCTGTGCATTGCCACTGGCCGCCCCTTCCACGGCGTCACCGTGCAACAGGGCCGGGTCACCTACGTCGCGGCCGAAGGCGGGCCCGCTCGCCTCCGCGATCGAGTCATGGCATGGCTACTCGCACGAGGCATCGGAGAGCTCGAGCTTGAGAATAACTGGGAACTGGTGGCAGCGCCGGTTGACCTCACCAGCCCTGACACTGTTCGCGATTTTCTCGAAGCACTCGGCGCGCCTAGGGACTTGGTAGTCTTCGACACCTTAGCGCGATGCATGTCCGGCGACGAGAACAGCCAAAAGGATATGAGTGCCGCAGTCGCGGGATGCGATCGAATCAGGTTTCAAACCGGCGCGACGGTCCTCCTTGTGCATCACGAGGGAAAGAATCCTCAAAAAGGCGCACGCGGATCCACGGTCCTCCGCGGTGCAATCGACACCGGCATAAGGGGCAGCGTTGAAAAGAGCCGCATCTCTTTCGAAGTCAAAGACCAGAGAGACGATGAACCCTTGCCTCCGATGCACTTTGAGCTTTCTGGTATTCCGCTGGGCGCCGGTGGCAAGTGGTCGGCCGTGCTCCAACCGGTTTCTTCCGCCAGCGACGATTTCGATACGCCCTCGGTGCGCGGCATAGCCGTCAACATGGATGGACAGATAAAAAGCAAACTCATCGCGAGTGTCACCGATCACCTGAAGGTTTCGCCCGAAACTGCGAGGCGCAGGATCGATGCGGCAATTCCGAAGGGACGCGATAAGGCGGTTGAGCATGACGGCTGGATGATCTGGCTCGAACCGCACCGGACGAATTCCCGTGGCGCAGTCCTCGTGAAGGTTGAACCCGCGAAGGGCTGATGTCGTCGAGCGTGGCGTCTGGATGTCGTCGGATGTCACTTATTGGATGTCACGCGACAACCAAATCTACTCAATGAGTTAGACCAACCTAACTAAGACCGGATGTCGGAAATCGGCCCAAAGATGTCGGTCCCGGGCGCTCTCTACAGAGCGCCGGGTGACATCTGACCGCGAATGGCAAAGGCAAAGCAACGTTAGCCTCCGCAACCCCGAACGCTGAGGCCAGGATAGACATGGCCGCTGCGTGTTTCGTAACCCTCCGACTGCGGATTAGATGGCTCAGGTGACATAAAAATAGATAGTTCAAGCACGTGGGCACGAACCCGCCTTGTAAGCACCGCGCCGAGAACCGCACGTTATAGCCTGGCGAATGGCCGGGCATGTAAACTGCGACCTATGATTAGCTTCCTGAGGTCATTCCGGACGCTCCTAGATGGTCTCGGAATCTCGATGATAGGCCCGATCTAATTCTCGCTATCGACACATGCTTTAGGAGACTTTCACTAAGGACAGTTCTGCGTACGTGCGCGCGCACATACGTGAGCTGCAAGAGCCGCCAAGGGTGCGGATAGCAATTCCACGGTTAGTCTGCGTTAAATAGTTGGGTGACCTAAGAGTTTTGGAGCAAAGGTATGACTCTTCGAGCAATCTTTAACATGAGGACACAGTGGAAGAATACATACTGGTCTTTGCTGCCGATAAGCGAACTAGGTCGGATCGCGAGCTTCCCCACTAGCTACCTGCCATTATTCCTGGGACAAGAGGCCGGCTCACGCGCCGCATATTACATCGAATTTCTAGCAGCGCACATCGCTGGAGCTCTCCAAAATCTCTTCGTTACTCATCGACTCCAACTCTCGATATCCCGCACGGCCAGAACTCAGTTGCACTTAGGAGTATAAGCAAAGAACGATTTAAGTGCCTGCTGCAGGCGTGTACCCTCACGAACATCGCATTCCCAGACGACGAGGACGCGGAAGCCCTGGGATTTGAGAAGCGCGATCTTCTCGGCATCGCGGGCCCGGTTGCGCGCGAGCTTCTCGCTCCAGTATCCGGTATTCGACTTCGGCGACGAGGCCAACCGGCAGCCCGGGTGGGAGTGCCAGAAGCACCCATGGACGAAGATCGCCCATTTGCGCGTCTTGTTGGCGAGATCGGGTTTGCCTGGAAGGTTGTCCACATGATTGCGGAACCGCAGGCCTAGCGCCTGCACGGCAGCCCGCGTCACCACTTCCGGCTTAGTGTTCTTGGAGCGTATGCGCGCCATCATCTGGGAACGCGTGAGCGGTTCGCGTTTTCGGCGTGGCGGAATCTTGGCCACGGGCGATGCCTTCGATCTGGCCATTCAGCTTCTCTGCGCGGCGTCCACGTGCGCGTCTGCCGTCACGACGCTGGGAAGGCCGTCGACCGCGAAGATGCAGGTCGACGGATCTGCGCGCAAGCGCCCATCGGACTTCAGCTTAGCCGAGACGATTCTCCAGGTTGCACCCGCCGACGAAGCAGTCAGGTCGCCGTGAATGCTCCGGCGCAGCACAAGCGGCTGTATTCCTGGCGGCACTGCTGGCTGATGGACAGAGAGATAGGCGGTGTAAATATCTCCATCCAGGCCGAGCTCAATTCGGTCGAGTACGCCAGCCGCCGCAGCTTCTGGGAGTCCGGTAGAACCGGAGGCCGCAAGCCATGGCCAGAAGGATGGACAGAGAGCCTGGAAGGGACAGGAAGTGCAGGCCTGTTCCCCTGGCTGTGCAAGCGCGCTGGCCGGGACCCCTGCCGCGAGCTGCTGATTGAGGCCATCGAGTGCCGCCAGGGCATCGCTGGCCTCGGCATCGCAAGCGCGGGGATCAAGTGGAACGTCCACGGTCTGGCCGGATGCGGCGACAATGCGTCCCTCTGCCGGCCAGCGACCCAAGGCTTCTGCAATGATAGCGGCGTAGAGCCGCAGCTGGCGACGGTATCCCTCGAGGATCGCCTCCGCTCCGCGCCAAGCGACATCGGGAATCGATGATTTATATTCCGTCAGCACGCGGCCGTCGAAGCGGTCGGGGCGTCCGGCGAGCCGGCCTCCACGCGCCATCAGCAGCCGCTCGGCAGATGTCCCGCTGCTAGTCTGTCCGTCGGCGAGCGCCGTCTTGCGCTGACCGGCGGCATTCGTGGCGATGATGCGTTGAGCTGAAGCGAGCGCTCGCTGGCGGACTAGGAAATAGCCGGGCCAGCGGTCGGGCGCTGCGTAGCGCGCGTCCAGCGGGTGGGAGGCGGCCGCTATTGCGGCTTCGGCGACCGCTGCCCCCCAGGCGTGTTCCGTGGCTGCCTCGGTCGCGCCGGGCCGGGCAGCCGCCTCCATGACCTTGTGGAATGCCGTGCCAAGCCATGCGCGCGGATCGTGCAGGACGAAGTTCCCCGCTGCGGGTGACGCGGCCAAGGCGCCACGGAGCGCACATAGCCGCATGTGTGACCACAGGGTCGGGCTCGTGCGATCGAGAGGTGTGAGGACGATCCGGCCGTGCATGCTAGACCGGCCGCCGCAACGCCTCGAAAACCGAAATGAAACTGCGCTTCGGATCGACCCTGAGGGCGTGATTGCGCTCGGCATCATCCCAGGCGGCGGCGAGTTCCGGACCTATTGCTGCTCTGTCTGTGAGCCACAGCGGATGGGTGACGATGACCGCCTCGGTTCCGTCCGTTAGGCCCGGCAGACCGCCGAACAGCCTGCGGCTGAAGCCTGGCCGCGCCGCCTCGAGTGTGACGACCGCAAGGTCCGCGACGCGGCTCCATCTTAGCGACGACAGCAATAGCGGAACAGACGGATCGAGCGCGAGCTGCGCCATGTCGACCGCTAGCCGCCAGTCGAGAAGATTATGGTAGGCGAGGTTGCTGTAGCTGCGCAGGCAGTCGGGACAGGATGTGTCGCAAGCATCAGCGTGGGAACGGGCGGCCAGCCGGTCATGAAATTCGCGCGGCGTCGGCTGCGCAATCATCTCCAGCAGTTCCTGCATGGCGGACGGGGTGCCAAGGTGGGTTGCATAGCCCGCGCCGTTCTCTAGCGTATCGGAGAGGAAGACCTGGCCGCCGACAGTACCAAGCGCCGGGTCTTCCTGGCTGCGGATGCCGGCCTTCAGCTCATAGTCCTGAATGTCGAGATAGACGGCGGCAGCACGGCGAAGCATGAAGGCCAGCGAGTAGAGCGCCGCTCGCCCCTGCGGCGTCCGCGGATCGGCCCCACGGCCAGGGCCATAGTCGCGGATGCCCAGCAGCATCATGTCGGTTTCGCTGATCGCTGCCAACGCGCACGACAAGACCGGAGCCGTGGGTGCAAGAGGCCGTCCCGGCCGGCGGCCGATTGATGCGGCATGCTTTTCTTCTGCGGCATTGGCGGCGGCGATGTCGATCATCGCTTCAGTGCCCGCCCAGCGCTCCTGCGAGAAATGAAAGAGCCTGCCGGCATTGTCATTAACGACATGAAGCCTACCCTGGCCGGCACCGACATCAAAGTTCAGGTGCGGCATGATGGGAAAGGCCGGCCTGCCGACTTTAGGCCGCGCAGCGCGCGGGACGAAATCAAACACTCCATCATAGTCGCGCGCCTTGGTGAAATAGCTGACGAAGCCCTTGGGCTGGCGTAAGTCCATGGGGTGGTAGTCGCGTTCGTCAGGCCCGGCGGGAGAGGCGCATACCGGGCAAGCCGGCACGTCGGGAATAGCCGTCTCCACATGCTGGCAGTTGCCGCACAAGCCGATGCGGACCGATGGGCCGAGCGGGTTGCTGTCTTCGACCGCGCGAAGTCCCTGCGGCCGGTAGTGGGCGACGCCGATGGCGGTGTGGATGGTTCGCTCCTTCACGGTCTCCGCACCGGGCGCGAACATGCTGACCGCAAGCTCGAGATCGCGATCAACGATCTGGCGGGGGGGCCAGTTCGCGGGCTGCTTGTGGTAGAGCAGGCGCGCACGGGTCGGGAAGCCGAACATGGGAAGGATGCCGCGGTTGGCGAGGCGCTCGCTCAGGCCAATCTGGATAAGGCTCTGGTCCTGGGTCGCGGCCGTAATCTCGGGCACAAGCCGGGTGGTGATCCAGCCAATCGCGGCCGCGCGCTGGGCGGCGTCCGCGGCGAGACGTGTGCCGATCAGAAGCGCATCGCAGATGTTCGCGACGGCCGCGTGATGCCGGCCGATCCATTCTTGGATGATGTCGGCGACGGTCGTGCCGGTATAGCCGGCAGGCGGATTGGGCGGCGGCTGCGTCCACGCGTCTGCCGTGCCGAACTCGCCATGCACGCTGTCGCCTGCCGTTCCCGGGAAGAGGCTGAGCTCTGAAAATGTCCTGCGCAGCACTTCCTTCGCGAAAACGCGCAGGAGGATCTGCGGCCTGTTGGTGTCGACATAGGGCGAAGGCGGTGGATCAGCCGTGATTCGGTCCGGGCGCTGGAAGTAATAGTCATCGTGGCTGCGGCCGCGGCAAAGCGTCAGCGCCAGCGAAAGCGGTGCGCCGCGGCGTCCTGCGCGCCCGACGCGCTGCTGGTAGTTGAAGCGCATCGGCGGCATGTTGGCCATCATCACGGCCAGCAGCGATCCGATGTCGACACCAGCCTCCATGGTGGTGGTCACGCTTAGCAGGTCGATATTGTCGGTGAGCGGCACTTCGGCACCGACCGTGATGTTCTGGAAGAGGCGCTGGCGGTCGCGTGCCAGCAGCTTGTCCGTCTGGCCGGTGAGCTCGGCGCAATTGAGCCGGAAGATGGGGCCCGCGCTTACGGCCAGCCAGCGGTAGTAGTCGGACTCCTGGTTGGCATCGTCAATTCCCATACGCTGCGGCGCGCCGAGCCGGTTGTGGCAGCCACTGCAGATTCCGCCGCTTGCGTGCAGATGGATGCGCGAGCAGCGACCGCACTCATAGTAGGTATCGCCGGCATCGGCGGCGAACAGGCTGCGGAAGAGCAGCAGCCCCTGATCGAATACGCCCGCCGACGTCAGGAGATTGGTGACGTCGCGCTCGAAGTCGGCCGGAACGAGGCCATTCAATACGGCGACGGCTTCGAGATAGTCGCGCGCATATTTCGGGAGGCGCGGGTCATCAACGGTCGCGCGATGCGTGTCGATACGCCGCCGCTTGCCGAGCATGCGGATGCAACTGTCTGCGGCCTCGCGGACCACAGCCGTGGCACTAGCGTGTCGCATGCGGTCAAACGTGACATAGCCGAGTTTCAGGGATTCGAGGTCGCGCCGACCGCCGGAGAACAGCGTCTCGGCGACGGCTTCCCGTGCCGCAACCTGGATGCGCGTGCGGTGCGCTTGCTCCTCGCCTGAAAGCGCCGGCCTATAGTCCGGCGGAGAGCGGGTCCAATCGAAAAGCCGCTGCCATTCGCCCTGGTGCTCGTCGAGGTCGGTCCACATGACGCTGCGGTCCACACCACCGGGGTTCATACCGGTGGTGAGCAGCCGGCGTGCGGCCTCCTCCTCGAGGTCGGTGACGCACGAGAGTCCCGCACGAGCCCGCGCGATAACCTGGGCCGCAAGCCCCTCCATCGTCAGGCCGCCGACTGCCGACGGCAAGGTGCGCAGAGTCGGGTGCTGCGCCGAGTGAATCGCTTGGGCTTCTGTCTGCCGCGAAATGGCGAACCGCCCGGCGAGCGCCGTGTCTTCAGGGCTCAGAGCGGTACCCTGGACTTGGCGCTCGAAGAGAAGTACCGCGCGCGTGCTGTCGGCCATGCCGTCGACCAGCGCCTGACGCAGCCCGTCCAGCCAGTGGGACTTGGCGACACCCACGGCGAGCTTGGCAGCGTCCTGGCGGCTGTCGGAAAAGAGGACGAGCTTGCGGCGCACATCTTCCGGCGGCGGGCCGGCAGCCGGCTGCGGTGGCGCGATCTCGCGGAGCAGTGAATCGGAGAGCACCTGCGCGACCTTTTGGAAGCCGGTGCGCTGCGTGCGGATGGGCGCGGAGCTAGCCATTCCGCTCCAGTTGGCTTCGCACTGGGGGCATACCGATGGACGCTCGTTGTGAGCACTCGGAACGGCGGCGCGTGGCGGCACGGGATTCTGGTGGAGGTCGGCAACATGGTAGATCCACCCAGTCGCGTCTGTGCTCCGCCGCGCAACCTGGATCTCGCCCGTGCGGTGGTCAAAGACGGCCATGCGCCACCTGCGCGTTACACCCTCCTGGACCCAGCGGTCGCGCTGCGGCTGGCGGAGAGTGCCGTTCGGCAGCCGCGCGGGCCAGTAGATGGCATAGTTGTCGTAGTCACGGTCGTTGGCCGAATGGTCCGGCGCCTTTTCGATGTTGGGATCGTCGGGAACCAAGGACCAGACATTTTGCTGAAGTGTGCGGCGGTAGCCGCCCAGAAAGATGTCGCCGCAGGGCTCGCAGTAGAGCATTTCGAGGACGCGAGATCCGCATGCGCAGGTGGTCGTCGGGCGGTCGAAAAGGCGCCCGACAGGAATGGCGGCGTCGGTCCAGGACGCCTCGCTGCACTGCGGATTGCTGCAGGCCCAGACACCCTGCACGTTGCGGAAGAAAAGATGGACACGGATCGGCAGTAGCGGCGCGTCACTTGGCGATTGCGCGGGTGCCATGGCCGCAACGACACCCGTCGCTGCCGCCGTCGAATGCTCCGGCGTCTCATCGGGGAAAAGCGTAGCGCCGAGCGTGCCGATGGTCCGGGGGACGACGGTTGGATTCTCGTCAGTGCCGCCATTGCACGCGCTGCGCACTGCATCCGGCACACCGGCTTCGGCCAGCACGACGCCCAGCTGCTGCGCTTCGGGCAGGGTGGCGTCGGGTGCCGGCAGGCCAGCCGCGGCCGCGAACGCCTTGGCGGCGGCTGAGAGGCTGGCTCCACCGCCATTAGCGACCTGATGCCCAAGGTCTGTAAGCGGAGCGGCGAGGTGGCGCAGGCGGTCCGCCGCGCCCGGAGGCAGCGGGAGCGCACCGCCCCTGATCAGGTTGAACGGGCGCGCCCGCCCAAAGAATTGTAGCAAATAGTCCTGCGCCCGGGCTTCGTCTTCGCCGAGCGATGCGCTGGAGGCGAGGATGCGCAACTGCGGATGATCGGGATGCAGGCCGAGTCGATCGTAGAGGACGCGAAGGATGTAGCCCACCTCTGTGCCGGGTGTGCCGCGATAGGTGTGCAGCTCGTCGATCACGAGATGGAAGATGTTGGAAGAGTCAGCCTCGAGCCATTGACGGGTCTGGTCGAAGATAGGGATTTCGACGTCCCGCATCAGCATGATGTTCAGCATGCTGTAGTTGGTGATGAGAACGTCGGGCGGCGCGTCCTGCATATCCCAGCGGCTCCACGCCTCCCCGCCATCAAAGCGGGGGAAGAAGCGCTCGGCATCGGTTCCGGCAACCCGCGCAGCCATGCTGCTGAGCCGCTGCAGCTCGGCGCGCAGTTCGCCTTCCGCGCCATCGCGGTCCGGTCGCCCCGAAACCGGTGTCCAGCCGGTATAGCGCCCAAACCAGAAGCGGTTGCCGGGACGGTTCGCGCCAAGCCAGGCGCGTACCTGATCGCCGTCCAGAGCCAAACGCAGCCTTGCCATCTGGTCTTCGGCGAGCGCGTTGAGTGGATAAAGAACGAGCGCGCGCATGGCCGGCTGCCGGCCTCCCTGCTCGTGCGCGCGCTGGGAGATGCGCGGATGGTAGCGCCGGTTTCCCGATCCCGGGGGCGGTGGCATCGTCCACCAGTCGTTGCGCGGCGCTGGGGCGAGCGCGGGCCAAGCAGTGGATTCCCTGACGAGCGCAGCGAGGACGGGGAGATAGATAGACTCGGTCTTGCCCGACCCCGTGCCGGTGAGGATCACCGAATCAGCGCCGTGAAGGACGCTCGAACGCAGCATCTCGACCTGATGCGCATACAGTTCGATGGGAACGGCGCCGCGCGGGAGGAATAGGCCCCGTTCGGCAAAGCCTGCGAGGTCGTCGACCGATGCGGCTGTCCAGCCCGCAGCCGCTCTAAGCACATGGCTCACAGCAGAGCGCACGTCATGGCCGCTGCCGGCATAAGGTGGCTGCGGCTCAACAAGCGGCTCGCGATAGAGCACGCCGTCGCGGTCGAGCAGCTGCCGGCGGGCTTGGACCAGCTCTTCAAAACGCAGGTCGAACGGGCTATCGAAATAGCGCAGGTATGCGCCTTTCAGGTTCTGAAAGGTCTGGATCGGATCGCTCATGCGAGTCTCAACCCCGTAATGGCCAGCGTCAGCCTCAGGATTTCTGGGGGCACGTCAGCAAAGGAAATGCGCCGCGTCGCGCCGTCGTACTGCGGGAGAAAGCCGGTGCAGAGGGCAAGAGCCCGAGCGACGGGCGTCGGCGGATAGAGCTGCCCGGGTAGATCAAGCGCGCCCGAACTGGCCGTCCAAGCTGCCGCCTTGAGCTTCGCGGCGGCCGCAAGCCGGCCGGCGCGGTGTTCGATATAGGCGCATTCGGATACGTCCGTCTTCAGGAGACTCACCCAGTCCCAGTCGCGCTTGATGCGGAAGAAGCCGGACCGAGCCGCAGTCGCCTCCGCGAGTGTGGATGCGGTCCAGCCGATCCGTGACCGGGAAAAGCGGTGCACCGTCTCGACGCGTCCGGCAACCATCGGACAAGGCGTTCGGGGCCAGTTGCGGATGGTTGGCGTGCATGCCAGCAGCGTAAGCGCCGCGTCATGCTGCAGCGGAATGCCGGCGGCAGACGCGGCGGCTGCGAGCCCGCTGTTTGACGCGGCCATCACCCGGATCACGGAAGGCCGCGCAACGACAAGCTGCGTTTCGAGCTGGACGCCGGCGCTTGCGCACGCGCTGGCCAGCGAAGCGAGAACGCTGGGCGTCCGGGCGCCGCAAAGCACCGCGGTGATGGCGCCGTCGGGCCTTTTTGGCAGCATAGCGAGGACAGGCGGCGCAACCTTCCAATCCGCACCGGACAATAGTTCGATATGCCCGAGCGTGGCCATGTCATCCACGATGCGGCGCGCCGCGCCCGCATCGGCAAGGTCCGAGGCAATATCGCCCAGCCGGCCGGACCGGCGGAAGGACATCCATTCGAGCAGGCGGTCCGTCATGGGCGCGGCCTCCTTTTCCTTAGCCGGCGGGCGCGTTCTTTGGCTTTCCGCCAAGCGTCCTCGCCGGGAGCATCGGCATGGACGAGAGGCAGGCGCCGCGCTGCCGCACTGCGAACTGTGGCGACCCACTCGGCATCGTGCTGCCAGGATGGACCCTGTGCGGGCGCAAGGCCGAGCCAGACAACGCGGCCTTGCGACCGGCGGGAACCCGTCGCCGAAAGCAAGAATGCCGGCGGTTCGGCCATGAGACAGAGGGAGACGCCGGCATCTGCGCGCCGACGGAGCAGTGTGGCGCCTGCTCGGGGGCCGAGCGCGACCAACGTTGGCTGGGTCTCGGCGGCGAACACCGTTTCGTCGGCTGGTCCGCGGATGAGCGCGCCGCAAATCTTCGCCCGCGCCCAAGGCTCTCCCGCGCCCGTTCCGAAGCGCTCGGGATGGGCGTCCCAGAAGTCCCAGCCGCCCGCCAGCCAAGGATCGGCCGCGATCTCGTAGGACGCCGACGGCCCTGGGACGACGTCAATGATGTGCTGGCCGGGCGCGTCCCACCCAGCTGCAGTCCAGGCGCCGCTGGAAGAGAGTTCGGCCGGAGTGCCGCCGATCATGACGGACGCGGCACCCGGTGGTGGCGTGATGATGATCCGCGGGGGGTGGCCGGCAGCATATACGTGCCCGCGAACCGGGAGGCCTCCCTCGAAGCTGATCTCCAGCCCCTCGCCAGGGTCCATCGTCCGGAGCCCGCTCGGCAGCAGCTGCGCCGCAGCGTGGACCGGAGTGTACCCGGACAGCACGACCCAGCCATCGGGAATGCCTTGCCAATGCTCGTGCGTCTGGAGCTCCGGGGAGCCCGTCTCAGCTGCGGCCAGGCGGATGGCCTCCATATCCCCTAACCGGCAGATCAGCGTATGCTCGATGCCGGCCCTGGCTGCGCTTGCCGAAATCAGCTCGGGTTCGTTGGGATCCTGCGCGAAGATGTGGACCTGCCGCGCGCTACGGAGCCATTGGAATCCGTCAGCGCTCGTGAGGCGCAGCTCGCCCTCGAGGAGCTCGCTCGTCCACGGCAGATCCAGGTCGTCGTAACGCTGCTCGTCATAGGCTTCGACGACTTCGGCGCCGGCTCCTAGGACCGACACGCGCGCAGGATAGCCATCCGGACGCATCAACAAAACGGAGAGCCGCGCCTTGCGGCGGATCGGATGAAGGGACAGGCGCAGCTTCGCTTCGGCTGGCGGACGCGCAGGCCCTCCCTGAGCAGGCGTAACTGGTTGCGGCGGAGCAGCAGCCGTGATTGTACGGCGCTTTCCTCTGCGGTCGCGATGGACAGCGGGCTGCTTAGGTCGGAGCGTTGTGCCGGCCGAAGTATCCGGCTGAAAGAGCGGAACCGGATCGGAAGCGTCTTCCAGCTCTACTAGGTCCTCTGGATCGGCCTCGTCTGACGACGATGGAAGGTTGGCCTTATCGACGTCCGCTTCTGCGCAAAGCGCCGTCTGCTGGTTAGCGTCAGGCTGATCTTCGATGCTATCTTGTGACAGATCTTCGGGACTATCTGCTTCGGCCGGGTCGGCGTCGTCCGGGGCATCGGGTGTGGACGGCAACGGAACCCCATCGTCGCGAGACGCAGCGGCACCTACCTTTTGAGCGACAGCACCACCGGTCGAGGCCCTTTCAGCGTGAGGCTGATCGCCAATGCCTGCTTGTGGTGGGTCGTCCGGACCGTTCGCTTTAGGCGGATCAGCACCGTCAGGCGCGTCAGATATGATCGGCAACGGAACTGCGCCATCCCGTTGCGCAGTGGTGTCGGACTCTTGCGCGACGGGACTACCATCCGCGGGTTCTGCGGCCTGGCTTGTTGTTTCCGGAACTGGCGGGCATTTCTCGGCTGGTAGCTGGATCGGCGCGGAGCCATCCGCTTCATCGTTATCAAGCGGTGGTACCTCTGGCTCCGATTCCTCCTCTGCCGACGGAGGCGATGGCGGTGGGATGGAAAGGCCACGCTCGGGTGGCTGAGATTCTGCTTCCGGCAAGTCGCCTTGCGTCGACGCCTCGTCCTCACCGGGAGCTCCGCTCTGGCGGGTTGCGGCCGGCCCAGCGAGCGCGGATCTTGCGAGGATAGCTGTCGAAACTCCGGCCGGACTGTCCAGCGCCGCCTTAACAGAAGTGCCCGGGCAAAAGCTCCCGCTGTCTACATCGCGATCGCTGCGGGTCCCCTCGGGGGCGGAGACCCGCAAAGTGGCGGCCGCCGGGCGTGACGCCGTCCCGAAGCCACTGGGCCGCGAACGTCGGCGCCACTCCCAAAGACCGGCCATGATGGCCAGTGCGGCGATTAGCCCGACTATAGCAAGAAAGCCTATTCCCCCCACCATGGCGACGCTATCCGCTTGACTTGCGATGCATCCGGTCCAGCAGGCCCGAAACGGCACGCGCTACGGCGCGGCCCATGAGCGGGGGAACCGCGTTGCCAACCTGCTTGAGTTGCTGCCATTCGCTGCCGTGGAAGATGAAACCGTCATGGAACGACTGAAGCCGCGCCGCCTCACGGACCGTTATCCAGCGGTCGTGTGTTGGATGGATCCATTCGGATAGGTCCCGGTGCATCTGCGCCAGGATCGTGTAGGAGGGCTTTTCGGGGTGCAACCGGCGCCACTTGTGCCCGCGCGTACCATTCCAGAGCGCGGCCGGAAGGGAATCACCGCGTGCGCCGGGCTGGATAGCGGCGATGATCTTCTTGCGGCGCGCCTCGATGCCCTTTGTATGGTGATTATGAAGCTCGTCCTCCGCGAGATTCTTCCGCTTGCGCGCGGAGGGGAGTAGCTCGTGATCCCAATCCAGCCGCATCAGCTTCTGGAAATCGGAGTAGCGGCCACCAGGCTTTTTTGGATAGGGGAGCGGCCCGTCGTCCTCCGACACGGTCTCCGGAAGATCAGAAAGGGCCTCCCTGACGGTGACTAGCGCGTCGGACTTTTCTCGCTCAACCGCCGCCTTGACTGTTTCTTCAAAATCTCCGGCGAACTGGAGCCTGTCGCGGATGCCGAAGACAAACACACGACGCCGGTGCTGCGGCACCCCGAAATCCGACGCGACGACTGGGAGGACTGCCGTCCTCGAATATCCGACTTCCCGGAACGCGTCGAGGATCCTGGTTTTGAAATGGCCATTCTTCATGGCCACCATGTTCGGAACATTCTCCATCACGAAGGCACGCGGCCGCAGAAGCCGAACAACGCGGACAAACTCCTCATAGAGGCGGTTTCGGGGATCAGCCAGGTTGCGTGGGCCAATCTGGCTAAATCCCTGACAAGGCGGCCCGCCATAGACCATGTCGATCTTGCATGCAGCCAGGTCGCGCAGGCTCGGCACGCCCGATTGCTCGTCTTGTAGGAAGCCAGCAATGTCGCCCTTGAACAGGGCGACTTCGCTAAAATTGGCGGCATGTGTCCGGCAAGCCTGAGCATCGGATTCGACTGCACAGACAACATTCCAGCCGGCGAGGCGCACGCCATCACAGAATCCACCAGCTCCGCTGAACAGCGATACGGCGGTCAGGCTCATGACACGCGGTCCAGGCAGCACTGGGCGGTGCCGCTGCCATCGCTGCTTCGATATCGTGAAAATGCGCTACGGCCCATAGTCCCCCGTCACGGCTGCGGTTCGATTTTCTTTACCGCAGGTCCCTCCCCTATTGAGCGCACCTGGCCCCCAAGCTCCAGACGCACTGAGCGCCGGCAGAACGGCACTTTCTCCGAGGCGATGCAATCTCGTGTGGCGGTTCTGGGCGCTTTGTTTCGTGGGTAGTATAGACTGAAGAAGTTCAAGTTCTCTAGTCTACACGCTAAGGTGGCGCCAGTGATCCCAGTTCGCCTTACAAGCCTTCTTTTGGTCGAGGAGCGCCTTCTCGAAGCAGAGTATTTTGCGCGACGCCTCACGAAGCAGAGAGATCGGGACAGGTACGGCTATGAACTGAATGGGTTTTTGGCAGCCGCTCGCAGTGTGACCTTCCTGCTGCAGAAGGAATTGTGCCCCTTCTGTGAGGTTGGCTCACATTGGGGAGATTGGCGAAAATATCTACCGCCCGATTCTGGAGGGCTCATGGGAAGGCGATGATGCTCGCGACGTTCTCGCTGAGGCCATAGTATGGTGGGATGAGCAGGTTACACTGATCGAGCAGGAGGAAGCACGCCGGTCCGAAGTGTCTCACGATGTAGATGACTCGAGTTCTGAAGTGCCGCCATGAATGGACTGACTGTCGGCGTGGACACATTGCTGAGCTCCGCAAGCGCGCCGCAAGGCTGAAGCGAAATTGAAGGTCCCTACGAAGCGATGGAGAACGGCGTCATCAAGACCATCATTTGCCCAAAGATCGCATCGCAAACTGTCGTCAATCCACGACCTCGACTGTTGATCTCCTAGATCAATCTGACCATCGTGATAGCCGCCGGCAGCGCTCGAATACAGTGCTTATTCGGTTTTCAATGGCGGCCGGGGACGACAACCTGCGGCCTAAGCCCTTGGACGAATTGGTGGGCGCACCAGGGCTCGAACCTGGGACCCGCTGATTAAGAGTC